>NZ_JACVAO010000024.1:0-86899 GCF_014851885.1 Ensifer sp. ENS02
CGCATGCGATGATCCTCGCCGAGCGTGCGGCCCGCCGTGAAGCCGAGGCGCTCGCTGCTCGCGCCCAGGCCGTGAACTCGCATTCGGATGCACTGATCGCCCGGCTCAGGCTGGAGATTGAGAAGCTCAAGCGCGACATCCATGGCAGCCGCTCGGAGCGTAAAGCCCGGCTTCTCGAACAGATGGAGCTGCAGCTCGAGGAACTGGAAGCGGACGCCGGCGAAGACGAACTGGCGGCGGAGATGGCGGCACGCTCCTCGGCGGTCAGGGCCTTCGAGCGCAAGCGTCCATCTCGCAAGCCTTTTCCAGAGCATCTGCCGCGCGAGCGCGTCGTCATTGCCGCACCCGCGAACTGCCCGTGCTGCGGCTCGGCCAAACTGGCGAAGCTGGGTGAGGATATCACCGAGACGCTGGAGGTAATCCCGCGTCAGTGGAAGGTGATCCAGACCGTGCGGGAGAAGTTTACCTGCCGCGCATGCGAGAAGATCACCCAGCCGCCGGCACCCTTCCATGTGACGCCGCGCGGCTTTGCCGGGCCGAACCTCTTGGCAATGATCCTGTTTGAGAAGTTCGGTCAACATCAGCCGCTGAACCGGCAGAGTGAGCGCTATGCCCGCGAGGGCATCGACCTCAGCCTCTCGACGCTCGCCGACCAGGTCGGGGCCTGCGCCGCGGCGCTGAAGCCGCTGCATGGGCTGATCGAGGCGCATGTACTGACCGCCGAGCGTCTGCATGGCGATGACACCACCGTGCCGATCCTCGCCAAAGGCAAGACCGACACGGGACGCATCTGGACCTATGTCAGGGATGACCGGCCGTTCGGTGGGCAGTCGCCGCCGGCGGCGCTCTACTATGCCTCGCGCGATCGGCGACAGGAGCACCCCGAGCGTCATCTCAAGAGCTTCACCGGCATTCTGCAGGCCGACGCCTATGGCGGCTACAATCCGCTGTTTAAGGTGGATCGTGATCCTGGTCCGTTGACCCAGGCACTGTGTTGGGCGCATTCGCGGCGCAAGTTCTTCGTGCTTGCCGACATCGCCACCAACGCCAAACGCGGAAAGCATGCTGCCGCGATCTCGCCGGTTGCCCTCGAGGCGGTCAAGCGCATCGACGCGCTGTTCGACATCGAGCGCGACATCAACGGACTTTTGGCCAACGACCGGCTGCAACGACGTCAGCAGGACAGCCGTCGCTCGTTGATGAGCTTGAGGTCTGGCTTCGATCTGAGCGAACAAAGCTGTCGCGCAGTTCACCGGTCGCCGAGCCGATCGATTACATGCTGAAGCGCTGGGACGGCTTCACATCCTTCCTCGGCGATGGCCGGATCTGCCTCACCACGGATGGTGTTGAGAAGAGGGAAACTCACTCTCTTGCCACTCGTTGCGGATTTTGCTTCCAAACCCCGACCATCCGCTCGTAGGCCCTTTCCGCGCGTTCGACATATTCGGCCTCGCGATCACGGACCTCCTTGATCCAGTAGTCGTGGCCACGACCTGCTTTTCCATATGCTTTGGCAGCGCCAGCCTTCAGTTCAACCCTTCTTAGCTTCATCGCCGTGAACGACGGTCTCGCATAAGCGTAGTCCTGTCCGCTCGAGAGAATGTGCCAGATCATCACCGTCAGCTTTCTCGCAGTGGCTACCGCTGCAGCCGGTGCACCACGCTTCTTGTGGACGCGAGCAAAGAAGGCGCGCAACGGTCCTGGCGCCAGCTTTGCCGACCACGCAGCCTCAACGAGCATGCGGCGCGCATCGCTATTCCCCTGCTTGGTGATACGTCCGTGGCGGGCCGGATGGTCTCCTGATTGGCGGATCCGGGGCGTGAGGCCGAAGTAGCTGCTGAGCTTTTCCGGGGTCGGAAACCGCTGGATGTCCCCGATTGAGGCCAGGATGGTCGATGCAACGACGGAGCTCACGCCGGGAATTGTCATCAATCGGAGGGCGCGCGGATCGTCGAGCGATTGTTGGGCGAGCGTTTTGTCGAGTTCAGCGAGCTGAGCCGTCACGCGCTCCAGCTCGGCAACGTATCTGCCGATCATCGCGCGCTCTTCGGATGCCAAGGGCAATTGGGCTAGCCATTTCCGGCCTGCGGAGCCGAACAAATGACCGTCGTATTTGGGGATAAGATTGGCGTGCAGAATGGCCTGAATCCGTCCCTTCGTTCGGACAAGCTGCGCCAACACACCCATGCGCTCGGCAATTTGTCGCCGCCGCACCGTCGTACTATCGTCGGCCACCCATACCTCCGGCAGCAGGCCACCGGCATGGAGCCTGGCTAAGGTGGCGGCATCAACTTTGTCCGACTTGACCCGGGCCCAGGCGATGGCCTTCACGAGACGGGAGTTCGCCACAATGACGCGTTTCACATACGGCCGTAAAAGCCGTTCGACCGCCGTGCTGTTGCCGGTTGCCTCGATCACGACCTCGTCGTCCCTTCGCAGTGAAGCCGCAAATCGAAGAAATCGATCTCGGACGAGTTCGACGCGCCGCTCGCTGACGATGCTGCCATCGTCCAGAATCGCGACTTGGGCGAACGAACGATGAATGTCCATTCCAACCACACGCATGTTTCATCTCCTTCCGGTAATGGGAGCCGGTGGAGATACACGACATCTACGGATTCGCGCTCGCAGCGCAGCCGGGCAAGTCGTAGGGGCGGCCAAGTAACAACTCGAGTTCGCAACTCATGGTCAGGACGGCCTGCCACCGTTTCATGCTCCCAGCGCCCCTATCCCGGTACCCGATCGTACCTCATTTACTTCTTCGGATCACGGAGGGGCGCCGCAAACACCATACCCTTTAACAACGCCGCCGAACGGGCGTTGCGCGGCTTCGCTCTGGGGAGGAAGGCATGGCTCTTTGCCGGCTCCGACCGTGGTGCTGATCGCGCCGCCTTCATGGCAACGCTGATCATGAGCGCCAAGCTCAATGACATCGATCCACAAGCGTGGCTCGCCGATGTGCTCGCTCGCATCGCCGACACCTCGATCACCAGGCTCGAGCAATTGCTCCCGTGGAATTGGACGGCATTGTCAGCAAAAGCCGCTGCTGCGTAGGAGTACCGATGACTTACGATATCGACAAAATCCGCGCTCTTGTTCGCGATGTGTTGCTCCGCGACTGGGATCCGATCGGCATATCTGACATTCCCGAAGTGAAGGACGAATACGACGCCTACGCCGACGTCGTGCTCGGTATGCTCATCAACGAGAACGCAACGGCAGAAGACATCGCCAACTACCTCTTCAAGATAGCCACAGAGCACATGGCGCTGCCCAATCGCGAGATGGCGAAGCTGTCCGAGACAGCCGCAGCAGCAATCGTGGCCCTACGATCAAACCGCTAGGCGGAAGTCACCTTCGAGCTACCTGTGGTGCTCACCGGACGGATACGCATCATCCCGAGATAGATGCGGAACAACGAAGGCAAAGAAGATGATTTCGGCGGCATCGTGCAGGCTCGGATGCCTGCCAACCGCTGCGCTGAAGCAGGCCGAAGTCGGACCCTGGTCGTCGAGAACAACCGCCTCGCCACATGGCCGTACTCGCGAGGCTCGGCGACCCGAACTTCTCGTCGTCGTGACCGCCACGGGGGATTGCCCTCACGTTGCCCGCTTCAGCATGGTGAGGCGATAGCCGTGCCACCTCGAAGGCCATTCAGGACCTCGCGGCGGCCGGTTGCACCGCGGCGTTGCAGGGTCAAAGGAGGCGGAGGAGGGAACTGCCTGGACCTCGTTTAGCCGATCCGAGCCAGACTATGGTCTGGGCGGCCGGCAAGACCTAAGTCGAAGTACGTGCGACTGAAGTCTGACCCTGGAACGGTAATTCCTCAAGAGCGTTTGCAAAGTGTTCCCGCTTTGAGAGCAGGGAATCCAAAACAGATGGAGACGTACATGAAGAAGGTTTTTGTCAGTTCTGCCCTTGCAGGTTTGTTTCTGCTCGGGGCTTCCGGCTTTGGTTTTGCTCAAACGGTCCTAGTCACGCCAGAGCAGGAAACGGTCGTTCGCGAATACGTGAAGAAGAAACCCCTCGCTTCCATCAATCTTCCGGGCGTTGAGCTGAATGTGGGCTCCGCACTCCCCGAGACGGTGGAATTGCACACCATTGATGCGCCGGACATCAAATACCGCTATGTGGTCATCGATAATCGCACCGTGCTGGTAGATCCAGGCACTCGCAAGATCGTTCGCGTTATCGAATGACTGAAGACACGTCCCTTCCTTTCGGGGAAGGGACGTCTTCGCGAGCTACGCGAGGAAGAACGGCGATTGGACTTTAGTCCCATAATCTGGCCGCAAAGGTCCTAATCCGTAGCGGTCCCATATCGTCGCGTTATTTTAGCTTTAGCCTGTGGACAATCCATCCAGTGCTCCATAGTCCGACAACGACGCCGGGGCAGCCTACCCGCCCTTCGGTTCCTTCTGGTGTCGTTGCCGACAGGAGGATCGAATGTACGAACCATACTGCTACGGCGAGCCACCGCGCAAATTGTCTAGAGGGTTACCCATCGGCATCACGCTCTTGGCGATAGTTGTCATCGGAGCCTATCTCTTCGTGGGCAGCGCGCTCTCGAACGATCCTCACCAAACCAGTGCCATTGTCCTTCCCCCACCCGCCCCAACGTCAAAATAGCCTTGAGCTTTAGCGAGGGAGCAACCATGAGATTGATGCATTTAGGTCGAGCCCGTCCGGTATCGCCCTCAGCTGCGCCAAGCCAGAGAACCTTGCCTCCTAGATCTTTTCGAGGCGTACGCGCTCGCCGCGACGACTCTCGACGACCTGATGCAGGAGTACCCGGCGCGCGTAGAGCTGATCAGCGAATACAGACAGGTGTGCTCGGACTTGCAGGCAGAGGTCGTCGTCCTCCTCACGCTCACAGATGAGCGACTATTTTCATGAAATCGAGGGCGCTCGGCTCTTGCAACCCTATTGTCGACTAGAATGTGGATTCAATTGTCTTTAGCGAACGAGAAGCGCCGATGAAGTTCCGCCTCTCCGCCGGTGCAAGTTTCTTCTTGCTTGGGGAACGGAAGACTATCTTTGACGAAGCGTCCCAGCAGATTTTCCAACTGGATGAGTTGAGCGCCTTTCTTACCTGCCTCCTCGCCGAGGCCGCGCCGGCGCATCAGTTGGAAGGCGTCCTGGTGGCCCGGGGCGTAAGCCGAGCGCGTGCGCACGCGTCGGTGCAAGACTATCTGGCCCATTTGTCACGATGGAATCTGCTGGAGATCATGTTTGATGAGAACGAGGGCACTGCGTTAGACACCCAGACATTTGATTTCGAAGGTACCGCCGTATCGCTCGCCTTTTATGATCGAGAGCTTCGCGACCTCGTTGTCCCGATTTTCGCCCACAATGGGGCTGCTGCCGCTACGTCACACACGGCTGCGTACGACGTGGCGCGTTTTGGCGAGCGCGTATGCATCAGCCGACATCGTTCCGCGGGTATGATTGTCGCTGACTTGGAGGTTGCCCCAGCGATCAAGGCGCTTGTGACAGACGACATTCTTGCCAACCTTGGCCTGAATGTCGCACTTCACGCGGCATTGCTCGTCAAGAACGGAAAAGGCCTCCTGATCTGTGGCGCGGCGGGGGCCGGCAAGACGACACTCGCCGTGGCATTGCTCGGGGCAGGCTTCACCTACGGCGGAGATGATATCGCGCTGATGGATGAGGATGGACTGCTTGTGGGAGTGCCCTTCTCGCCCGCATTGAAGCAGGGGTCTTGGGGGCTGCTCGGCCACATGTCAGATGCAATTCTGGCAGCGCCAATCCATAGGCGGCTCGACAATAAGCGTGTGCGCTATCCGACAGGGCTGCCCTATGCTGCACGCGTGCGGGTTCAGCCTGCAGCTGTCGTGCTGATCCGCCGTCGTCGCACCGGGCCAGTCGAGGTTTGCGACGTTGAGCCCATGCGTGCCCTTTCGGAACTACTGGCCGGTGCGCACACGCCAGAGCGTCGCCTCGCCTTGCCGCAGTTTCAGCGGCTCCTCGATATGGTTTCACAGGCGCGCACCGTCGAGCTGACCTACTCTTCCCTCGACAGAGCCGTAGAGACATTGAGGCGACTTTATGACAGGCAATAGTTGGCGCGATCTGGTTACGCTCGCCTCCTGCCTCAACGGGCACATACCGAAAGAGGCGAACTGGGACGGGATCGTAGCCCTTGCGAACAGAAGCCTGACGATCACCTCACTTGCAGGCGCGGTGAAGGAAGCCAACCCGCACTTGCCGGAGGATCTCTCCAACTATCTGTCGATGATATATCGGCGGAACACTGACCGAAATTGCAGACTGAAAGCTCAGCTGGGGGAGGCGGCCGCATCTCTGAACGAGATCGGTATAGAGCCCGTCGTGCTGAAGGGAACAGCCATCCTTGCGAGTGCGGCCCCTGAAGCGCTTGGTGCACGGCTCCTGACCGATTTGGACATTCTTGTCTGCCCCCAGGATATGCGAGAGGCATCAAAAGCACTATGCCGTCAGGGATATGAGGTTGCGCTATCTTCCGGTGAAGGTTCCTGGCCAGGGAATGCGGAATATCATCTCCCAGTCGTCCTGATCCGTCCAACGGATGTCGGAAGCATTGATCTTCAGTGTCGAGCGAAAGGGCCGGCCTCCTTCGGCGACGCGGAGTGGCTTTATGGCGATAGTTGCGTGGTCGATATTGGCGGAGGCCGTGTACGCGTTCCAACGGCGTTTGCGCAGATCATTCTTTTCATTCTTCACGATCAGTTTCAAGATGGTGACTATTGGCGCGGGCTACTCGACCTGCGCCATCTGCTGGACATAGCAACGCTCGCCCGCGCGTCATCGGTCGACTGGAACGGACTCAGAGCGCTTTTCGCGAACGGCTATGAGAGGAACGCAGTCGAGACCCAAATCGTAACAGCCGCCGCGCTTCTCGGCCTAGACCGAACGGCGATTAGGGGAGTGGGATCGACGGCCAGGATCCAGTTTGCCCGGCGGCGACTTCAGCTCGGCTGTGACTACCTGCGGACTCCGCTCACGCTCCTGACTCTCATCTCGGAAGTTGCCCACTATCGCTCCTGGGATCGTTTCGGGGGCGAGCCTTATCCTTCTAAGCGCCGGGAGCTTGTGCGAAAGGCTCGCGAATTGCGGCGTAATTTCCGCGCCAAGCCTCCCGGAAAACTGTAGCCGATTGGGGAAGCCTGTGGAGTTTGCAACCGAGCATTGACAGTGGGTGGATGTGCGGAGGGCACCCAGCTACATCTAAAGATATATGGATAACTCGTAGCTTTTAATGTAAAAGTAGTTGGTCCTAATATATCTGGCATCCGTTGGACGGGTGGGAGGGTAGATGGCCGAAGAACTCAACCAATCTCGAAGTGACCACGATCGGCGCGAGTTTCTGAAAAGCTGCGGTCGATTTGCGGCCGTAACCCCACCAGTCGTCACAATGCTTCTGTCAACCAGCCTGACGTCGCAAGCGATTGCCTCTTCGGGTGGTGGCGGTGGCGGCAGCAAAGGAAACAATGGGTGGGGTAACGGGCCGAGTTCGACAAATAGAGGAAGCAGCCACGGGCGTGGTGTTTCGCGAGGGGGCCCGGGTGCGGGTCAATCGCAGAACAGCAGCAAAATGAACGGACGCCCTTAGACCACATTTGGCTCGTCGCCCAGTGGCTCACCACATGAGAAGCAGCCGAAACTCAATGGAAGCTCCGGGAGCTCACCTTGAACGGATCTATGTCCAAGTCTTGTTTGTAGATAGCCGCACGGCGGCCTTGCGATTGTCGCGCCGCTGACGAGAATCAAGCTGCTGCCCCCCGACAGTCGCGTTCACCCTTGGCCTCCGCGCGCGAAACGGTCCGCTTCGCGTTAGGTCTTGACGGAGGAGCGACAGCGGAGCGCCCTAAGCGTCAGCCGGTACGGGAATAGGTCCTCGACGACCCGACCTCGCCTGCGGCATGGATTCCAGCGCGACCTCGGGCTCTTGCATTTCGCAGACTCAGCGAGCTGTCAAACGAAGTGAGGATCTGACCCCGCCTATTGCCTCACCCAGGAATGTTACTGACGTTGAGGGCAATGAGACGGCCCGTATCTCCTCCCGCCGTTAGCGTGAGGAGATACGGGCGCGCGCTTCATCCAGTACAGAGCCACCAGTCCTTCCCGAATCTAGGGACCATACCGGACAGCATATTGCCGAGTGCAAGGCGGCGTCAGAGCCTGTCACAGCCTTAAGCGTGGACGTCGCCTTAGGGGGCGGACAGACCGGGCTCCCACGAGCCGGCTACGGCTTGTTGCTGTAAATTTACGTTTTGGGTTTCCAAATTGCATGATGTATCGACTGGAAGCGGATCTTCTCACTGCTGGAGAGTCGAAACCCGATCGACGCAACTTGTGAGCCGGCGGCGACGGATGGGGGGCAAACGAACGCTCAGTTCGCCGCTGAGCAGTCGCCGTCTTCTGGAACAGGATTCCGGCGACCTCAAACGCCAGCCTGATCTGTTTCGAATTGCTTTCTTTTCTCGCATCTCGCCCCTTGTAGAACGCACGAATCGAGACTGCGGTGGTTCGCACTCAGCCGGGTGCACCGCTTGACCGCGTGAACCCGCAAGAAAGGTGGCGGCAAGCCACCACCTTTCCGTTTCAGAGCGGACGAACTTGCAGGGACGGTCGCTCAGAAAACCATCGTTGGACTGGAGGGAGATCAACGGCCGTCGGGCAAGCCGCTAAGCAGCCGGTAGATGCCTTGCTCTTTCCTCTTGGCCGTGCTCAGCACCGTTCGTTCGGAAACGGCCGACCAAAACCGCTAGCCGGTCGCTGATCTGTGAAAGCGTTTGGGCAGATGCGTTTGTCTCCTCCATCATTGTGGCGTTTTGTTGCGTGATCTGATCCATACTCCGGACCGCAGAATTAATCTCCTCAATCCCGGACGCCTGTTCCTGGGCCGACCGAGCCATCGAGCTGATGCTGCTGTTGATCGAAGCCACACGATCTCCAATGTGTGATAACGAATGACCCGTCTCGTTGACCAGCTGGACGCCGCGAAGCACGTCTGACGACGAGCGGTTGATCAACTCTTTGATCTCTTTTGCGGCCCCAGCCGAACGTTGCGCGAGTTCCCGCACCTCCTGCGCGACAACAGCGAACCCCTTGCCTTGCTTCCACACCAGCGTTTAATGCCAGTAGATTTGTCTGAAACGCAATTTCATCGATGACTCCGATGATCTGGGTCATTTTCTGCGAAGAGCTTTCGATATCTCCCATGGCCGCGACGGCTTGTTTCACCACCTCTCCGGACCGATTCGTCTCGACCGTTGATTCCCGAACCACAGTCTGGACTTCCTGGGCTCTCTGAGTTGACTGTCCGGCAATGGTCGTGATTTGTTCGAGCGCCGCCGCGCTCTCCTCGAGCGCTGAGGCCTGGTGCTCGGTCCGCTTGGCAATCTCATTTGCGGCAGAAGCGATTCCGGCAGCTTCACAGCGAACCTGGTCAACTGACGAAGCGATCTCCTGCATAGCGCGATCGAGCGCGGCGACCGATGAGTTGAAATTGTCTTTTAGTCCCCTGAAGCTCGGCGCAAGCGCCTCATTGAGCTCGGATGTCAGATCGCCACCCGCCAGTCTTGCCAGAACGGTTTCCAGTGCGGAAAGCGCTTGATCCTGCTCCTCTTTTTCTCTCGCTCGTTGCTCCTCCAGACGGGCGCGTTCATCGGCAAGTGCATCGAGATAGACCGAAATGGCATAGTCCATGTCGACCAGGGCCGCTTTCACTACTGCCGTTAGGTCATCTCCGACCTTTTGAGCTTTGCGGCCATGCAGGATACCTTTAAGCTCTTGATTAACAACGGCGCGAATGATGCCGTCCAGGATCATGGCGTATCCGCCGATGTACCAGCGGGGTTCGAGCCCGATACGGGCGTGAACGCGTCCGACTGTTGTCACCCCCTCGACGTAATCAGACTGGTATGTGCCGGAGGCGATAATCTCTCAATGCTTGACTTGGCGATCTTTGGCGTGAGCAATATGAGCATCGTTCGAGAAGAATCTTGCCGTTTTCGGATGTTTCGACACTTTCGTGTAAAACGCGTCGAGCGCATGACCGATAGCCGTGCCTATGACGGGCTGCACGTTTGCCAAGCTGCGGCGTTGGCGTTCATCAAGACCCACAAAATCGAGGCGGTCTTGCAGGTCAGAATTTCTTGCCTGAATAGTCATCGTAAACTCCGCTTTGCGCTCGAAGCGATTGAGTATGAGAATATTCGGCCATGCTTAATTTCTGGTTAGCAGCACAACGTGGGCGCGACGAATTGCCTCTGGCATCGGTTCAGGTTGCAAGCCTCCTCGAAGGCGCGCGCTACTGCACGCGCAGTCTCTACCCATTCCGCTCTCTCCGCCCGCCACTGGATATTCCCCCGGACAACACCGACGCAAAGACGTCGGGAGCGTGTGCGTATCGAGCGGCTGTAAGGCGTTTCGCTTTCCGGCGACCACGTTTCGAAGTTCATTGCCCGGTAGCCTTCAGGCGGATTGTTTTGTTCTCACCGACGCCGCCTTGAAAGCCTTCCTAATTTCTCTCATCCGACGGTCAAGGGTATTATGACCGGCTTGCATAACGTCGATATCCAAGAGGTGGCCAATGACTGCCAGTTCTTTCATCAAGTCGCCAATAATAAGGTCTGGAGATCGAGTGGTGTTTCCGCCAACGGGCAGGTTCTTGCCACCAAGAGCCGGGGCTTCTAATGCCTGAGTAAGCTCGAGTGCGGCTCCCAAGAATCTTTTCCGACGTTCCACGATATCGCCGGCGGCAGCCGTGCCATCGCAAGCTGCCGTCAAACGAACGGCTTTGTTTTGAAATTCGCTCATGTGTCGCCCCGATTCACATTCGTGTCTCTTAGCTAATATAGCTGAACGCCATCTTAAATCTTCGGAGGTCACGAGACTCTCGAACCGCCACCGAGATCGGGTGCTGTGCGTCACTAACGCCTTCGCTCAGCGAAGGCATAGCTGAATGGCACTGAGAAGCGCGGATGAATCCGCCGGCACGTGGGTCGTGGAATAAAGACAATATCGCCTGCTGCTTCCCTTTCACGCAACATGAACACGAATGGGAGGTCGGCCTGCACCCGTTCTTCCAGCACCTTGGCCCGGAAGGATGTTTACGCGAAGAACAGGGACGGTCGGCACAAGTTGTTGAAGAAGACCTTGCTGCTCCTTCCTTACGGCGCAGATGGTATCGGGGTCGTCAGCATCCGACCGCCGGACGATGCCGCACGGCTCCCGGAAATCAACGAAGTCACGGTCAGCCCCTGACGCGCGGTTTCAGGTGTGCAGAACGTCCGGGATTGACGCTAGGAGGCTTGGCGCGCTGGTTTCGGTTATCGCTTTCAGCCGTATCGTTGACAGCTCTCCCATCTCCGCCAAGCTTGCGCACCTCACCATGGGGGTGAGCTTGGAAAATCTCGGAGTAAAACGAGCCGCGTAAATGTCGGCCGCACGCTAGCGCGGGGATCGGAAATGATTGTCACGGCAGTGTATCGCCGGCGATCGCGCCCCATCGTCAACTGGAGCATCATCGACGGCGAATGGTTCAGACGATAGGCGCTCCATGAGCACGGCGCGCCAAATGTCTAGTTGATTGTTGTGTCGTCGAGCCCTTTGTCATGCTCATGCATGAGGCCGGACTTTGAACGGCGCGCCTCGCGCCACATTGCTGCTTCGAAAAGAGCTGTCTCGTCGCGAATACCAGCCCGATATTCATGCAACAGGTAAGTCGCGAGGTGGTCGGCACGCTTGCTGGGCCGATCAATCTGGCACCACATGCAAACCCGGTCGAAGATCCTTTGCAGGAAGTTCAACTCGGTCGGGCTTATCCAGGCCCTTTCAACGGGGTCAAACATCGGAGCATTCCCATCCTGACCTATGCGGCGGAGCGCCTGTCATCGCGTCTCGAGCTGGTGCGGTGGGCTACCGGCTTCGCTGGGAGACCGGCCTCCATACACGCAGCGACGAAAGCTTCACGCGCGATCGCAACCGGCATCTTTCGGTTAAGGGTGCGCCGACAGACTTCGACGGCTTGCTCGTAGCGTCGTCCGCGACGTCGCGGCCACTCGTTCTCCAGAAAAACGAGCGCGTCGAAGACCGATGAAAAGGTGCGATTGCTGCCGTTCTGGAACGTTACCTGCAACGGTACAGACCATGGCATCTCCGGAAGATACATGTTTCCCTCCTTCCTATCTAACCGGATGAAAGAAGATGGAAAATCATCTGGGAATGCTGAGATTGGTTTTCAAGACCTCCGACACCAGGCGTTTGGCGATCAGGATGTGGTGGGCGCGGCAGGACGCGATCCTGCAACCACTCGGACAAGCGCCAACGGCACTGACCATTGAGCTACAGCCCCCACCAGGGCTAAGCACAGGTTAACCGAGGATCAGTCGCGTATGGGATGCTTTGAAGAAGTGTCTAGACCTTGATGCACCAGTGCGGTTCATCGATATCAAAGCGAACCAAGAAAGGTGAGATCCCATGACCGCCGCGTTTACCGTGCGTGTAAAAGATGAAACCGCGAGCAAACTGGATCAGCTCGCTGAGAAGCTGGATCGGTCGCCGTCCTATAGGGCTGCAGAGGCCATCGAAGCTTTAATTGAGCAGCAAGAATGGCAACTTGCTGAGATTGAAGCCGGGTTGACCGAGGCCGACCGGGGTGAGTTCGCCAGCGATGAAGATGTGGCGAAAGTCGTCAGGAAGTACGTCAAGTCTGCCCGCCAATCATGAGTGGGAGGCGTATTTGTTGGACGCTACAGGCGTTGCGGCGACTTGATGAGATCGGTGCGTATCGACGTCCGTGGTTCCTGCGACGCGCCATACAAATCCGCCATGAGTTCGGCTATAGCCCAGGTCTCGCCTTCGAGGAGCATCAGGTGGTTTTCTCGGCCAAGCAGACGAACTGCACCCTACCTTTGCGCCACGCCAGATCGTCTGCCCCCGGCAGTTCATCAGCAATATCCTCTATTGGCTTTAATGCCTTGACGATTGCGGGAGTCCCACTTGGCAATCGGACTTTCCAAGAAAAGATTCCTGCATGAGAACTGGTTGAGCGACATTCCAATCACAGGAAATTCAGGTGGCACATGCATCTCACGGCTATGTGACTCATCACGTCATCCTTAACTAAGATGCTACATTTTGTAACCTACGGATTGTAGGATCCTGCGCAAGAGGGAAATATGAAGCTCAAGAGAGATATGCGTCGCGAACAGATGCTCGATGTCGCGATGGAAATCGTCCGCAATCAGGGGGCGGATGAACTGACGCTCGGGACCTTGGCCGGAAAAGCAGGGGTCAGTCGCCCAATTGCTTACGAACACTTTTCTACCCGGGCCGGCCTCTTGGTGGCGTTGTTCAAGCGGCTGGAGGACAACTATGTCCACTGGCTCCGCTCTGCTCTCCGTGAAGCGCCAACTGACCTCACCGACGTAGCTGACGTCATCAGCGATGCGTATTTCAAGTGCCTTGCCCAGTTTGGTCCAGAAGCTCTCGCAATCTCCGCCGCACTAAAAGGGACAGAGGAGATGGCCGCACAGCAACGGCTCATGCTCAACGTATACGTCGAGCTGATGTGTGACGCGCTTCGGCCGTTCTCCGGCCTAGAAGATGAGCGCTTGCGCCCCGTGTGCGTCGGTCTTCTGGGCGCAGCGGAGGCCCTTGCCTCCGAGGCACAAGCCGGGGCGATATCCCAGCAAATCGCCACGTCCGTATTAACGTCACTCATCGTAAAGGCTGTGGCTGATGGCCCCCAACAAAGCTGGGTAACGTTCCAGTCGCAAGGCCCGGGAAAGGACGATGAACTTTGACAAGGTTCTCAGGAGGGCACGCAGGGTCCGCCCGATCCCTGGCGCGGCCGGGCAGGTGAGACGTAGGCGCTGCATGAAGGTCGCACGACCAGTCCGCAGCGCCGTCTCCTAAGACAGCATTTCGAGACCGTGTTTCCGGACGATCGAGAGCAGCTTCAATGCGGGGCCGCTCGGCCGCTTGGCGCCGGTTTCCCACTTTTGTACGGTGGACCCGCTGGTGTTGAGATAGCGCGCGAAGACTGGCTGGCTGACATGGTTGTTCTCGCGCAGCGCCTTGATCTCACCCGGCGACAGCTGCTGCGGGATGGACAAGCAAGTCTCATCAAAGGTCTTCATGGTTTCCTTGTCGATGGTGCCTGCCGCATACATGTCTTCGACGGCGCTATGGATCGCCTCAAAGGCATCGCTCTTGAACTTGCGCTTAGTCGTCATTGCAAATCTCCAATAGGCGCCGGTCCCATTTCGGCATCAAGCTCCGCCTGCGTCTTGCGCCGCTAGAGTTCGGCGAGCTTCCGAAAAGCCAGGAGCTTGTCGTCATCGATGTTTGCGCGGTCCTTCTTCGCGAACAGATAGGCGAACAACCCTCACCGGCTTTCGCCAGAACGATCGAACGGTGCAGGTTTATCGTTGAGCGCTTCTTGAACACGCCGCCACCGAGATCGTCAGCCTGTGCGCGCGCGGCCTGCTCAATCGCCTTGCGGAGGGCCTTGTCTGAGATCCGCGCTTTCTTCGCTGCCTTGAAAAATCATGCTGTTCTGAAAGTCCGTCTGCATCGCTTCATATAGCACTAGGTGCTACACCTATCAAGTTGTCGGGAAAAATCGCGGAGACTTGCCGCCTCCCACCCTTGGTTCAAGATCCTGGCAGCAAGCGCCGCGTCGTCCTGCGGCAAGGAACGGCCTTAGTGGTTCGCAACCATCTCCAGTGTGTCCTACTCTCAAGCAAACGTCGGCCCTTGAAACGCGCGCTTTTCTCACCTACCTCATTTTTGCCGGATGCCCTCTCGGATCCTGGCACGGGAACGATGGTCCATTTATGCGTTGGACTGGTTCGGTTCATATCTCTTCGCAAGGAGGATATGGTCCGGCGTCTGCCCGACCCCCTTGCGTAGCTGTTGTGCGATCGACCGTCTCGATCTTCTGATCGTCAGTTCCGTCCGTCTCCGATCCTGCGGCCTCCGGCATGCACGTACTTGGCGCGTTGTAAGCAACAACAAAGGCTGATTATGAAACGAAGGAGGATGCACATGCTGATATCGGATTTTGGCCGCATGGGATTCGACCCATTTCTGGAAATGCGGCGAATGCAGCAGGAAATGAATCAGCGTTTGTCCGACATGACTGCCAACGCCGCCCACGAGTTTCCACCCGTCAACCTCTGGATGGGTGAGGGCAGCGTAGCGGTGACTGCTGAATTGCCTGGGATCGCGCCTGACGAGGTCGATCTGACGGTTCGCGAGAACACGTTGACATTGAGGGGCGAACGCGGATCCCCAACGGAGGATGAGAGATCCGTCTGGCACCGGCGCGAACGAGTGTACGGAAAATTCTCTCGAACGGTGCAATTGCCTTTCCGCGTCGATCCGGAACAGGTCGAGGCGCGTTTCGCAAACGGGCTTCTTGAAGTCGAACTACACCGGCCCGAGACGGATCGACCGAAGAAGATCCAGATCAAAGGATAGGAGGCCAAAATGGCTCAGGAACTGAAAACGACTGAACGCCGGGCTCCAAGCAAGCTTGACGGTGGCGAACCGACCCGTTCGCGCCCGGTGTTTGTCCCGCGCACCGATATCTATGAGACAGAGGACAATGTCGTTGTTCTCGTGGACATGCCGGGCGTCGCTTCAGAGGGTGTCGACATCACGCTCGAGAAGCGGACGCTGGCGATTCGGGGCTACGCGACGGACGAACAGCACGACAACTATCGCCAAATCTATGCCGAATACGGCGCGGGCAATTATGAGCGCGTCTTCACCCTCTCCGAAGATATCGATCGGGACAGTATCGAGGCATCGCAGAAGAACGGCGTCCTGCGGTTGGTCCTGCCGAAGGTCGCGCCGGCAAAGGCGAGAAAGATCAAGCTGAAGATGGCGTAATTCGTGCGGAGAAAGGAGGTTGACCATGCAGATTAGAGATCTGATCCCCTGGGGCAGTAACAAGGGAAGCGAAATTGCGAAGTCAGACGAGGGAAACCCCGTCTTTTCCTTGCAGCGCGACGTGAACCGTATTTTCGAAGATTTCTGGAAGCGGCTCGATCAACCGTTCGGAGCCTTCGGGCGCTGGGATACCGGCGGGCCGCGAATGGACGTCACCGAAACCGAGAGTGCGATTGAGGTTTCGGTGGAGCTTCCTGGAATCGACCAGAAGGACGTCGATGTCTCCCTGACGAACAGCGCGCTCACGATCAAGGGAGAAAAGAAGAGTGAGCAGGAAGAGAGCAAGAAGGGGTATCACTTGTTGGAACGCTCCTACGGGTCGTTCTACCGCTCGATCCCGTTACCGTCGGGCGTCGACGAGGACAAAGTCGCCGCCCAGTTCAAAAACGGCGTCCTGACCGTGACGCTTCCAAAAACGGAGGAAGCGTTGTCGCGTGTTAGGAAGATCGAGGTGAAGGCGAGCTGACATCGACTTCACGGTCGTGACATGCGGCGGGCGAAACCGCCGCATTTCTTAGCGATTACTGCAGAGGTCTCGTCCGTGGATAGGCCATCAGCGAAGCGCGGGCGCGGGCGAGATCTGCTCGGGCGACGGTCAGCATCTCGTCTGCTCTATCCAGAGCGCCGAAAGCAGCGGCAGTCGGATTGGGCCGTTCCGCAGTGATGCGAACCCAAGCGCGATCGATTTCAACAAGAGCCGCGCGAACATTCGCGATCGCTCGTTCGATGGCATCGTAGAGAGCGATCTCCTCTTCGGAGACGATTGGCGAATTGTCACCGCTCATCGATCTCTTCCGGTCACACGGGTCCCTGGTGCAGGCTCGAATTGCAAAATACCACGAAGAGTACCCTTCTTAAACAGTCAGCGTGGCGCCGTTGGGATGGCAATCGCCAGAACCCGTGGGCACCGATGTGCTAAAGGCATCAAGGGGTGAAGTCGCGACCATTGAAACGCCTGATGAACGCGAGTTCAACTGCCAATTCTTCCCTCTGTCTCCAACATCCGCTTTCCTGAACGGGCACACCATTCTGATGAAACCAAAATGCAGCGTCGGCCGGCTTCGTTTCCTCCCGATAGATGTATGCGCCGATGATTACGGCGGCCGCCGCCGATGATCAGGTCAGGGTGTTGAGTCGGGATGGTCGCAGCATCGTCAAATCAGCAGTCGCTGTGTATGGCACGCTTGCGGATCTCTGGCCCAGCCAGGTCATTTTCCACGCTAAGTTTCGGATTCGATTTCCCTCCCGTTATGAGTTAGCATCTCGCCGCTAATACACATCCTGTTCGGAGGGGAACATGAATATTTCGCGTCGGGCATTTGCGACATCGACCTGTGCGGGACTAGCCATGGGGATGATTGCGGGACCCGCTGTTGCGCAGGACGGATCGATTGGCGACGAGTTGCTAGGACGGACAGACTTCTGGACAGCACTTGAAGCTTACATTTATGCCTATCCGTTAGTCACCATGGAGTACACGCGGCGCGTGATCACGAACGTCGCCGAACCCCAAGGCACGAAGGCGCCGATGGGCCAGATTGGTCGACTGCGCGCCTACCCCGACGCATCGTTTCGCGACGTGACCGCTCCTAATGCCGATACTCTCTACACCTATGCTTTCTTTGATGTCGCCAAGGAACCCTATGTCTTGAGCCTTCCAGATCTTGGCGATCGTTATGCGCTTTTCCCGATGCTCGATGGTTGGACCAACGTCTTTGAAGTACCCGGAAAGAGAACTACGGGACCGGGTGCGCAGACATATGCGATCACCGGCCCGGGCTGGACGGGAGCGCTGCCTGAAGGCGTGACTGAATACAAATCACCCACCAGCATGGTGTGGCTGCTCGGGCGTATCTATTGCACCGGAACGCCTGAGGACTATGCCGAAGTCCACAGGCTTCAGGATGAGGTGAAGCTCGTTCCCTTGAGTGGCTACGGGACGGACTACACCCCACCTGCCGGCAAGACCGATCCAGCTATCGACATGAAGACTGCAGTTCGTGAGCAGGTCAA
Organism: Ensifer sp. ENS02; assembly: GCF_014851885.1. Taxonomy (NCBI): domain Bacteria; kingdom Pseudomonadati; phylum Pseudomonadota; class Alphaproteobacteria; order Hyphomicrobiales; family Rhizobiaceae; genus Ensifer; species Ensifer sp. ENS02. The sequence goes on from NZ_JACVAO010000024.1 coordinate 17,983, forward strand.
CGCGCTGGATGCGGTCGCCTACTTCAAACTGTTCTGCGACCTGCTGCAGACTAATCCCCCCGCCGCGGCCGATGCTCCATTGTTGGAGCAGTTGGCCACCATAGGGATTGTTCCTGGCAAGGATTTCGACGAGAGCAAACTCGATGTCGTCCTCCAGAAGCGGCTTCCACAGATTGCGTACGCGCGAATTATGTTGCACTTCAAGGATAGCGGGGGCGACGTCGAGGACATCAACGGGTGGGCATACACGACAAAAACCGGTCTCTATGGTACGGATTATCTGCAACGCGCTCTGATCACCGCCATCGGACTTGGCGCCAATCGCCCTCAGGATGCGATTTATCCAACGAGTACGAAGTCGGGCAGTGGCCTTTTTACTCGCGACTATAACGGCTCGGAAAACTATGTAATCAACTTTGCCAAGGGACATCTGCCTCCGGTAAACGGGTTCTGGTCGATAACGATGTATGACGCGGGATACTTCTTCGTGGACAACCCGCTGAACCGCTATTCAATTAGCGCCCGTCAGGAGCTCAAAGCCAATGCTGACGGGACGACCGATATCTACATCCAGTACGAATCTCCTGGCGCAGACAAGGAGTCAAACTGGCTGCCTTCCCCGAAGGGTAAGTTTATCCTGATGATGCGGCTGTACTGGCCGAAGGAAGGAAACCCGTCGATCCTCGACGGATCGTGGGTTCTGCCGGCGGCGACGAAGACGGGTTGACGTCCAAGGCCATAGTGAATCGGCCGTAACCGGGGATCTGGCAGTTGCAGCCTCAACGGGCGCAGCTTTGAAAAAGCACGGTGTTTATCTCGGCCGCGAATCGTTCACCACCGACAGCGATTTCCACAAAGCGGTCCACTCGCCCGTTGGTGTTGGAATCGTTGCTGTCCATGGCCTTCCTAAGTCGATTGTTGCGCTGAAGTTAAATCGCACCGTCTCTTAATAAACGAAACGGAAGTTTTGTTTATTACCGTACTCGCTTAATAAACGGTGGGCACAAAAGTTCGCTCGATTCTCATCAAGGCGAAGAGTCCGCAGCCGACTTACCGCCGTGCGGCTGTGCGGCTTGGGCAAGCGGTAAATGTGAAGAGCGGGCATTAATTACAACCGTGCCAAACGACGGCACTGCGACAAAACAGGACAAGGGAAAGTCCAGCGCCTGCTTGCCCAGTCGGGTCCGATCGCGATGGTCTTGACCTGCTCCTCGGCCATGACAGCAGCGTGGCATCCGATAGAGTTGCTGAGCGCAGATCGAAACTCTTGCTACGCAGACGACGGATCTCGTCGCTCGGATTGAAGCCCTCGAGGCTCTCATAGCGCCGGGCGGCGTGGGCCAACCCGCATAACGGTTACAGCGATCGGGTCACCACCTCGGTCGCGACGAACACCAGCAGGGCCGCTAGCGCGACGGCCGTTCCAATACGCGCGATCTTCATGCGGCGCCCGCGAGCGATGAGCGCCATCGCCGCTAGCGGGTTCGCGATGCCTCGTCGGGCAACCGGAATGTCGTGAAACCCCATTCGTGCTCGCGCGTTATCCCCCCGACCAAGCGGTGAGGAATCAAATGTCTATTCATATGCGAGATCTCGGCGAGGCCGTTCTTGATTTGCTCTATTGGCGTCCGACAGAGCAGGCGCCTGAATTGAACGACGATCGGCATTTGCTCATTCAGGCATACCGAACGAACCAGGCCCCTGAGGCCGCTCGGCAAGAGCATCTAATGATTGACCCTGAGCTTGCAGTCCGCTTGCGCAAAGCGAGATCAGAACCGCCGGCAGCAGCTTCCTGCGCGACGCCTTCCAAAACGAAGCCAAGGCCGGAGAGCCATTCTTCGGAGACGACCTCATGGCTGCGGTTCTGGCCGGTGGATATCCCGAGGCGCTGGCCCGCAAAACCTTGAACCGCAGACAGGACTGGTATGCGGATTATATCCAGGCGATCGTTCAACGCGACGTTCGCGATGTCGCGCAAATCGAGCAGATTGCTCAAATGCCGCGCCTCCTACGCATCCTGGCAGAGCATTCGGGACAGCTCGTCAACTATTCTGGAATTGGCGCGGCCATTGGGATGAACCACATTACAACGCAAAAATATGTCGGCATCTTCGAGAGCCTGTTCCTCGCTCGAACCGTACAACCCTGGTTTTCGAACAAACTAAAACGCCTCACGAAAACACCGAAAATACATTTCCTCGATTCTGGTCTTCTCGCATCCCTTCGTGACCTCTCTCTCGACCGTCTCCACGACGACAGGGGTCGGTTCGGGGCATTGCTGGAGACTTTCGTTTTTGCCGAGATCCTTAAACTCGCCAGCGGCGGGCAAACCCGCTTTCAGTTTTCGCATTTTCGAGACAAGCAGCAGAACAAAGTCGATATCGTCATCGAAGATACAAGGGGGCGGATCGTCGGTATCGAAATAAAGGCGGCAGCATCCGTCTCGAATTCCGATTTTTCCGGATTGCGAATTTTGGCCGAAGCATCCGGAGAACGGTTTGTTTCGGGCATGGTCTTGTATGACCACCACAAAGTGGTCCCTTTCGGAGAACGTTTGTCCGCTGTGCCAATATCCGCGTTGTGGCGGTAGCGCGTGAGAATTTCGCTCAGTATTCAGACCCGAGCATTTTTGAGACTTCCAAGGTCTCGATAACCAATAGGCCTCAGGTTCGATTCCCTTCAAGGCGAGGGAATCGTCTCGCAGACGCTGAGAAACGTGCCAAGCAGCAAATCGGTCAACCTCCTATGACGGAAGTTGCCTTATCCAATCGTCGAATCCAGCGTGTGGGGCCTGTACCGCCAGACCCGTATTCGGTCGTCCGTCTGATTTCACCGATTGCCTAAGCTCCCGTGCGCTTTGCCTGTACTGCTGTTTGAAGGCGCGGGCGAAATGATCGCCTCTCAAAAATCCGAAGTCGGCCGCAATGTCGGAGATGCGGCGCATATCCCTGGGATTGGCCAAAATAGACCTAATCCGCTCGAGCCGACGGGTCTGGATGTAATGGACAACGCCACCTTCCGTTTCGAACAAGCGATAAAGCGTCCGGCGGGATACGGCGACAATGTTGCAGATCGCATCGATGTTCAGCGTGCTGGCGTCGAGGCGAGCCTCGATATAACGTTTCGCGTGACGCAGTAGCACGAGCTCGAGGCCGGGGCGCGCAGCCCTCCTGAGCGCTTCCAGGAAAGCGGCTGGGCGAAGCCCGGGTTTGCCGCCTTCGTCTCCTCGATCATCGAAAGCGGCTACGATCCAGCGAAGATGGGAGGTGTGCGCGCGCGGCTGCGCGAGCTAAGACTTGAACCCTATGATTGCCTCAACCCGGTCCTGATGGATGTGATCGCCACATGGGCAGCCAAGAAGAGCGGCGCGCTCCCCAATTGATCGAAGAGACGCTCTTCAAACTCGATCCGTGTTCGGCTCGTTTGGAGCGCGCCAGCTTCCGTAGCATTGTGTGCTCGGCGAAGTTCGCCGAGCACTTCTAAAGCTTGCCGCGTTTATGGACGACGCGGCCGGTGTAGATTGTGTTCCGAGGCGCTGACGGTGCGGGGTGCCAAGAGAGGTCATCAGGCGCAGGATGTCGTCACAGTGCCCACGAAAAAGATCGGCGTCGATGCGGTCACCCGTCACGTTCTGAAGGATGCCATACTGCTTTGCGGGACCGCAGCCATAGAGACATCGCCCATCCCGGTCGACTAGGAAACGACTGACAAGCTCAGGGGTCATTGCCGAAAAAATTGGAACCAATCCGGCCACCCGAAGGTTTGATTTGTGGGTGTCAACACTTCACCCGCTTTCAGAAGCAGCGGGAATCCGATCGGCGCCTTTAGATCCGTCCTTCACGCACTTTCAGCAGTGACCGTTTTGGTCTCGGCGGCGGTCTTTACCCAGCCGGCGAACGCTGAGGACAAGGATCGTTGCCGCGTTGCTTCGGGCGACGACACGAACCAGAAGAATCTCTCAGAAAAACTGGACGATTGCGATGGGGTGTTGAAGCCCCCTCGCGTCGGCGACACTGAAATCAAAACACCGGCGCCTGATGTCGGGAAAACGCGGGTGATCCGCCCCGGCGAATTGCAATAGAGCGTCGCCGATGGCGGGTAAGCCTGGCTCAAAATGCTAAGAGTTCTGTGGCCGCTATATCCGACTAAAGTCGGCTTACGGCGGGCGGCGTGAAACGGCGTTGAGCACCGGGATCCAGCCACAGGCTCTCCAGCGGAGCCGTCGGCGGGTGCAAATCGGACCACACATCCGCCGCCGGCGACGCGGCAATTCCAGATGAAGCCTTCAGCATCCACACAGGAGCCGTCCGGCAGACCTCGCTCAAAACCAGCCGATGCCGGTTCTGAGCCAGCGTGAAATCGAGAGGGGGCCTTGGCGGATTTCGATCCGCCAAGTTTTCTGGCACTCAACAAAGCCGACGGAGGTTGACACGAAAAACATATCCGTTATTCTGGATATATGGATATCAATACAGCAATCGCGGCGCTTGCCGCACTCGCCCAGTCTACCAGGCTCGAGACGTTTCGACTTCTCGTCCGACACGAACCCGATGGCATTCCTGCCGGCGAACTCGCCCGGCTTCTCGATGTACCGCAAAACACCATGTCGGCGCACCTTGCGACGCTGTCGCGTGCGGGCCTGGTTTCAAGCGAGCGGCAGAGCCGTTCGATCATCTATCGGGCGGACCTTCAGGGGCTGCGCAACCTGACCCTCTTCCTGCTTAAAGACTGCTGCGGCGGCTCGGCGGAACTCTGCGCGCCGCTCATCGCAGAACTCACACCCTGCTGTGCTCCCGAGGTGAAGCTGTCATGAGCAACATCAGGCTGGAGCCAGTCACGGGGAGCGATCCCGAATTGAAACTGGCGCTGTCGGCTTCCGGTCTTCCAACCGAAGACCTCGAAGACACTGGGCGCTCGTTTTTCAGGGCGGTTTCCTCAGGTCGCGGCACGGTTGGCTATGCTGGCATCGAGGTGTGCGGCGACGACGTGCTTCTCAGGTCGATAGTCATCTTGCCCGAGCATCGTGGCAAGGCGCTTGGAAAATCGCTGACCAGGGAAACCCTGAAGACCGTCAATGTGAGCTCGGCAGTCTTCCTGGCGACAACCTCCGCCGCACCGTTCTTTGAAAGCCTTGGTTTCGTTGTGGTCGAGCGGGCCGATGTGCCGCCCGCCGTTCTGGCAACCCGTCAACTATCAGGCATCTGCCCGGCATCGGCAACGATCATGAAACTCGACAGAGCTCCGACCTAACCACGGAACACAACCATGACCGACAAGACTTACAACGTGCTCTTCTTGTGCACGGGCAATTCCGCACGTTCTATTCTCGCAGAATCCATCCTCAACAAGGAAGGCGGCGGGCGCTTCCGGGCGTTTTCCGCAGGCAGCCAGCCCAAGGGCGAAGTCAATCCACATGCCCTGAAGGAACTGGACGTCCTCGGCTATCCGGCGACCGGCTTCTCGTCGAAGAGCTGGGACGTTTTCGCCCAGCCAGGCGCGCCCGAAATGGACTTCATCTTTACCGTCTGTGACAGCGCACACGGCGAGGCCTGCCCGGTATGGATCGGGCATCCGATGACGGCGCATTGGGGTGTCGAAGACCCGGCTGCGGTTGTCGGCTCCGAGGTCGAAATCCAGCGCGCCTTTGCACAGGCCGCTCGCTTCCTCAAGAACCGCATCATGGCCTTCATCAATCTGCCTCTGGCCTCCATCGACCGCCTGGCGCTCGAGCAGCACGTCCGTCAGATCGGTTCGCTCGAAGGCGCTTCCGTCAAGTCCGCAAAGGTCGAGTGAAATGTCTACCTTCGAACGCTACCTCACCATCTGGGTCTTCCTTTGTATCGTCGTCGGCGTCGCCCTCGGTCATTTGATGCCCGGCGTTTTCCAGGTCATCGGCGCGGCGGAGGTCGCGAAGGTGAACCTGCCCGTCGCCATCCTGATCTGGCTGATGATCATCCCGATGCTCATCAAGATCGACTTCCGCTCGTTGGCGCAGGTCAGCACGTATTGGCGTGGCATCGGCGTGACCCTGTTCATCAACTGGGCCATCAAACCGTTCTCCATGGCGCTGCTCGGCTGGCTGTTCGTGGGCTGGCTGTTCCGTCCTTATCTGCCGGCCGACCAGATCGACTCCTATATCGCCGGCCTCATCATCCTCGCGGCCGCCCCCTGTACCGCGATGGTGTTCGTCTGGAGCAACCTGACGCGCGGCGCGCCGCTGTTCACGCTGTCTCAGGTGGCCCTCAACGATGCGATCATGGTCGTCGCCTTCGCGCCGATCGTCGGGCTGTTGCTTGGGCTGTCAGCCATCACCGTACCGTGGGACACGCTCCTTCTGTCGGTGGTCCTCTATATCGTCGTCCCGGTCATCATCGCCCAGGTCCTGAGAGCGCGACTGACCGCCGATGGCACGGCGAACGCGCTGGACACCATGCTGACGAAACTGCGGCCGCTTTCGCTCCTCGCCCTGCTCGCGACGCTCGTTCTCCTCTTTGGCTTCCAGGGCGAGCAGATCATCGCACAGCCGACGATCATCGCGCTGCTGGCCGTGCCCATCCTGATCCAGGTCTACTTCAACTCAGGCCTGGCCTATCTCCTGAACCGGATGTCGGGCGAGCGCCATTGCGTCGCCGGGCCTTCAGCACTGATCGGAGCCAGCAACTTCTTCGAACTTGCGGTTGCCGCGGCCATCAGCCTGTTCGGCTTCCAGTCAGGTGCTGCGCTGGCAACCGTCGTCGGCGTGCTCATCGAAGTTCCCGTGATGCTCACGGTCGTCTGGGCCGTGAACCGCACCAAGGGCTGGTACGAGGCAGCTCCCGCTGTCTCCCGGAACACCATCACTGAAAGGACATGACAATGGACGCCACCATCTATCACAACCCCGCCTGCGGCACGTCCCGCAACACGCTGGAGATGATCCGCGCAGCCGGGATCGAACCTGATATCATCGAGTATCTCAAGTCACCGCCGTCGCGCGATGAGTTGGCAAGGATGATCTCCGATGCCGGATTGACCGTCCGACAGGCGATCCGCGAGAAGGGCACGCCTTACGCGGTACTGGGTCTCGACGACCCGAAGCTGACGGACGACCAGCTTCTCGACGCGATGCTGAAGGACCCGATCCTCATCAATCGTCCGTTCGTCGTCACGCCACTCGGCACCAGGCTTGCGCGACCCTCCGAGGCGGTGCTCGACATCCTGCCGGATGCCTTCAAGGGTGCCTTCTTCAAGGAAGACGGCGAGCAGGTCCTCGATCAGGAGGGCAAGCGCGTTGTCTGAGACTTTTCCCGCCTTGCAGGAGCGGCATCTTCGCCAACCTGACATCGACGCGTTGCGTCCGGCGTTCTCGACGCACAAGCCGCGCATCCTGATCCTCTACGGCTCGCTCCGGGAGGTTTCCTACAGTCGGCTGCTCGCGCACGAAGCCAGACGCCTTCTCGAGCGGTTGGGGTGCGAGGTGCGGATGTTCGATCCGAGGGGGCTGCCGCTTCCCGACGAGGCGCCGGTCAGCCATCCGAAAGTGCAGGAGCTGCGCGACCTGTCGCAATGGTCGGAAGGCCAAGTCTGGGTTAGCCCCGAGCGCCACGGCGCGATGACGGGCATCATGAAGGCCCAGATCGACTGGATTCCCCTGTCGCTGGGATCGATCCGGCCGACGCAAGGCAAGACGCTGGCGATCATGGAAGTCTCCGGCGGCAGCCAGTCCTTCAACGCCCTGAACCAGATGCGCGTGCTCGGCCGCTGGATGCGGATGATCACGATCCCGAACCAGTCGTCGGTCGCCAAGGCCTACCAGGAGTTCGACGCCGACGGCCGCATGAAGCCGTCGTCCTACTACGACCGCGTCGTGGATGTCTGCGAGGAACTGGTGAAGTTCACGCTGCTGACACGGGACGCCTCGGCCCACCTTACAGACCGCTACAGCGAGCGGAAGGAGCACGCGGCCGTGTTGGAGAAGCGGGTGTCACTGAGATCGATTTAGTCAAAGGCCATCGGCAATGTTCCGATAGCGGCCATCTTGCAATCGCAATGGCCGCTGTTTGGCCAAAGCGAACCAACGCCTTGTTTGCTTATGGTGGCCCATTGCAGCCTTTCGAAAGACTGACCTAGCGATCATGACGCAAAACTATGCACGAGGCGATATTTCCAATAGGCTATTCAGCAATGGATGACGGGCGTCATCTGAAAGCATTCGTTGCCGAGGCACAAAGTGTGACCATACAGCTTCGATCAACCCTCACCTGTCCCAATTGCGGCCAGCGGGCTACGGAAACGATGCCCACCGGCGCCTGACAGTTTTTCTATGATTGCAATGGATGCGGTATGATGCTCCGGCCAAAATCCGGGGACTGCTGTGTGTTCTGTTCCTTTGGCGACGTGCCTTGCCCGCCAATCCAGGAGGCCAAACATAACAACGGAGCCGCAAGTTGTTGCGTCGGTTCCTAACGTGGGATGAGAGGCAAGGCTGACATCCCATCGGGCTATGCCGGCGCATTCCGGGCGATAGACAAGCGCCCACGCTGCTCCCTCACGGACGCCGAGGAGTTCCACGATGAGCGAAGACGCCTTCAACATGTCGATCCGCAAGTTCCTGAAAGAAGTCGGTGTCACCTCGCAGCGTAAGATCGAAGAGGCCGTGCGCGAGGGGCAGTTCGGCGGCGAGAAGCTGAAGGTGCGCATGACGCTGACGGCGGAGGGCACTGGTCTCAACCACGTGGTGAACGGTGAGATCGACCTTCCATAGGTCTGGCGAAAGCATGGATCGAAACGCCCAGGCCGATACTCATCAATGAGACCAAGATCGGTCAGGCATCGCGCCCGCACTGAGCCGGAAGCTTCTATCTCCCCACCGAGCCAAGCCTAGAGCCCGCGCACCACTGCCCCAAGGTCGTTCTCGACGAGCATGACGTTCGTCGGACGGACTTCACGTGCGCGACATGAGCAGAACAACTGGCATCCGCACGCCGACGCTGCAATAATTGAGCTTCATCGAGGGAGGCAATGATGCGGAAGAGTGCGCCGGATTTCAGCCTTGAGGGCAAGGTGACTTTGGTGACGGGCGCGAGCCGTGGCATTGGACGTGCTTGCGCACTTGCCTGTGCTGCAGCAGGCTCAGATATTGTCTTGGGGGTCCGCGATGTCGCAGCGTCAGCGGGCCTGATCGCCGAAATCGAGGGCGCGGGACGAAAGGTTCTCCCTGTTGAACTGGACATTCCCAACAAGGCCCATATCGCACAAGCCGTCGACGCGGCGGTTTCTGCATTCGGTCGGATCGACGTCCTCGTCAACAATGTAGGCGTGGCCCCGGGCAATCTTGCGGAACTCGTTGAGGAGAAGGACCTTGACGAGATACTCGATGTCAACATCAAGGGCACCTTCCTGATGACACAGGCAGTGGGCCTTCACATGATCGCGCGAAATGGTGGCCGGATCATCAGCATTAGCTCACAGGCCGGTACGGTCGCACTGCGCGGTGAGGCAATCTATTGCATGAGCAAGGCGGCAATTAATCACCTCACGCGCTGCCTTGCAGCCGAATGGGCACGCTATAATGTCACCGTAAACACCGTATCGCCGACATTCATCCACACGGATGGTACAGCACCGTTTTTATCCGATGCCGAAAATCGCAAAGCGACGGTCGATCACATTCCACTCGGCCGGATCGGGGAAACCGATGATGTGGTGGGTGCCGTAGTCTTCCTTGCATCGCCGGCTGCGAGCCTGATCACCGGCGCGAACCTGCTGGTGGACGGCGGATGGTCCGTCGCCTGAGGCCACGGGGCCGAACTCGAAAAGCGCGTCAAATTGATCTGGGGAAGAAATCCTGTCAGCCGTGCCGCCAGACCTTCACGGCTGACAGCAACAAGATCACGGCGAGTGCGGGAAGGAGGACCGAATTCGGGACAATGCCGAGGAGTAGACCGCCGACAAACGTCCCCACCACCGATCCCGCGGCCATGATGAGGACGAACACCCTGTTGCGACCCAGAACCGAAAAGCTCTGGTCGCGGCTGTAGCGGGTAAAGCCCACCAGCATTGTGGGAAGGCTCACCGCCAGTGAGAGGCTACCGGCGAGCTTGATGTCCGCGCCGAAGAGCAGAACCAACGTCGGAATGAGCAACTCGCCCCCGGCGACGCCCAGCAGCGACGCAACGATGCCGATCACGAAGCCGGCGGATATTCCGGCGACAATCTGCCAGTTTCCGGTCAGAAGCGGTTGACCCGCCGAGGTGCTGTGGCCAAGCACCAGCACGACGGCGATTGCGACAAGAAGAACGGATATCACCCTGTAGAGGGTCTCAGATTTCAACCGTGCGGCCCATCCTGCGCCGAACCAGGCACCGATCAGGCTTCCTGCAAGAAGGTTCAGTACGATCGGCCAATTCGATGCGATCTGACTGAAAGGGATCGTGCCGGCTCGAAACGGCAGGGCGCAAGACACGACGACAAGGCTCATTGCCTTGTTCAGGATCACCGCCTCGAGGGCCGCGAAATTGAATGCGCCGATGAGCAGCGGCAGACGGAATTCTGCCCCTCCAAGCCCTATCAACCCGCCGAGTGCGCCGATGATGGCGCCGCCGCCGAAAGCGGCCGGATGACTGCGTGACGTCGTCGATTTGATCGGAGTGTTCACGGAGGCTCGGCTTTCATGGCAATGATCCGCGGACTCTTATGTACGCTCTTCCATTATCAGGCAACGCGGTCGCGACGCACCGATGAGGCGACAGCGACGAACGCCAGGATCCCAAGCGTACCCAGCGCGGCGATCACGAAAAGCGAGAGGGTTGTCCCGAAGTGGTTCATAGCGGCCGCGAACGCAAACGGGGCGGCCGCGCCAGTCGCCAACCTTGCCGCAGCCATCTTGCCCGTGATCGCGCCGTAGCCAGCGGACCCGAAGAGATAGAGGGGCAAGCTCCCCTGAGCGATGCTGTTGATCCCTGACCCAAGGCCAAGACAGATGGCGAAAGCCACCGCACCTGGCAGCCAATCACCTGACACCCCGAGTATTACCGCGCCAGTGACCATGAGAGCGGCAGAGACAATCGCAAGCGCGGGCGGCGACAGGCTCTTTCCGAAGACCATGTTGATCAGGCGGCTCATGACCTGGGCCGGACCAAACAAGGAACCGATCACGACCGCCGCACTGCCAAGTCCGATCGCGCCGAGCATCGGCACCATGTGGGCAAGGATCGCGGCGAGGGTGAAGCCCGAAAGAGAGAAGGCAAAGGAGACCAGCAGCATGCCACGGCGACGCGCCTGGGGTTCGAGAGCGCCGACAACGACCTCGCGGATTCTTGTCTCGTCCGTTTTGGAACTCAGCCTTCCGGCACGCATGATCCAGTAGTGTAGGGGCATGCAGACGATAAGGTTCAGGACGGCGAACACCAGATAGATTTCCCGCCAGGTGAGATATCCGGTCAGTGCCGCGGCGATCGGCCAGAAGATGGTGGAGGCAAAGCCGCCGATGAGTGTCAGATAGGTGATGCTGCGGGACGCCATGCGAGGTTCGCTTTCGACCAGTGTTGCGAAGGCCGCCTGATACTGGACCATCCCGGAGGACACTTCGAGCAGGACAATCGCAAGGACAAAGAGCGACACAGACGGCGACCATGCACAAAGCACCAGCGTTAACGCCGCAAGGGCCGACCCCAGCGTCATCACCGTTGCCGCACCGATCTTGTCCATGTGCCTGCCGATGAACGGAGCAGACAGGCCGCCGATGAACAGCGAGACCGAGAAGACGGCGAAGACCCGCTCCAGGCTGATGCCAAGGTCTTTGGCCATTCCGGGTGCGAGGATGCTGAAGGAATAGTAGAGAGTGCCGTAGCCGATGATCTGCGTGACACCGAGAGCGGAGACGATGCCCGCCGGAACCTTGATCGTATGCAATGACGTGTTCCTTGACGGGCTATGCTTCGCTTGAACAGCAACTGGCGGATCGCTCGACGGACCCGCGGATGCCGGGATGCCCCGCGCAGCAGTCTTCCATCAGGAAAGTCACCAGATCGGCCAGCGTGTCGTAACTTGCGTTATAGACGATCGAGCGCGACTCCCGGCGTTGGGAGATGAGGCCTGATCGTTCGAGTTCCTTGAGGTGGAACGAGACGTTTGATGGAGAGACGCCCATGCGTTCGGCAATCGCGCCGGCGGCCAGACCTTCAGGGCCGGCGATGACCAGGGTCCTCACGATGGAAAGTCGGGTTTCCTGTGAAAGCGCGGCGAAGGAGGAGAGGGCTTGACGATCATCCATATTTCAATAATCCTTGAATCATTGAAATTTAGGATAACCGCAAATGAGCGCGATCGACAATAGCCAATCCCACAAAACCGATATCTCGCTTGGGGAGTTGCTCGGCAGAGCCGCAGAGACACCGGACCTGCCCTTGGTCTTCCTGTATGACGGAAAGCCCGTGAAGCCCGGCTATCACGTGACCGAGGTCAAGGCTGGCCAGTTCTCCGCGCTTGATTGCGGGGCAAATCCGGAAGCCTGGTCGGAGATTTTCGTGCAGCTATGGGACATCGAGGAGGGCGAGCGGACCCATATGACGGCCGGGAAGTTCTCGGCCATCGTCCGCAAGGTTTCCGAACACGTCCGTCTCGACGGGTCCGCCAAGCTGACCTTCGAGGTGAGCGATGGCGTCGGGCCGATGCAGTTGTTCTGCGCGAATACTCCTGTCGCGGAAGACGGCACTCTCCAGGTCGCGTTGACGCCACGGCCTGCGAGCTGCAAGCCTCGGGACCGCTGGTTGGCCGAACAAGCTGCTAAAATCTCTTGCTGTAGTTCCTCCGCCAGCTCTAAGTGCTGCGCATAAGGCGGCGCAAACGACCCGCACCAGCGTTCCGGCCGCCCCGACTCCTCGAAAGCCCGTCCATCTACCGACTTTATGTAGCGCAGGATAACAGTGACGCTGTCGAAGATGGAACGCGCTTCGCTTGAAATGCAGCTTCCCGGTGACCGACGCAAGGAATTCGTCATCAGCATCGACACGGCTCATGTCCGAAGTGCTGATCCTAATTCAGGGCGAAACTTCGAGCTCGTTGTGGCCCGATGCGGCCACGGCGGTCGGGGTGATGTCAGCGGCCGCTATTTCGCGACGAGCAGCACCGACCAAACCGCAATCCGGGATCGAACTTTGCATGCCCTTCGGCAGGAAGGGTATCGCGGTTTCGGCGACGTCACCGTGATCTCGGACGGCGCCGAAATCCTCAAGCGCCTGCCCCGGGCGATGCCGAAGCCGACAGCTCACATCTGACTGTTCCACATCGCCATGAAGATCCAGCCGATGCAGCAGATCGCCAATCACCTCTGCCGCTCCAACTCTGACCGTGCCGATGTACTGCTTACCATTGACAGGGACGTCACGGCCGTGAAGTGGCGTCTGTGGCACGGTCGCGTCGATTGGGCGATCCGCGACCTAGAGCAACTCCTGGTCAGTCTCAAGCAGTCGCAGCGGGAAGGTGAATTCTAGTTTGCACGGCTTCACAGCCTTGGCTCGCAGCTCCCGACCTACATCCGTTCCAACCGCGGTGCGATCATCAACTATGGAAAGCGCTACCCGGCTGGGCTTCGCGTCCCTACGACACTTGCCGAGTCGGCGGTAATTCGCTTGTTGGAAAGCGGATGGTCAAGAAGCAGCAGACGCGATGGTCGCTCCACGGCGCTCACATGCTCACGCAGGTCCGGACGACCGCGTTGAACGGCGGACTTCGCGATCGCTTCAGGGCACCATTCCGACAGCCAGACCCGAACGTGCCTTCGATATTCAAACCCAAGCCACCCCCCTTTGCGCCGCCGGACCCTCGAGAAGTTACCGGTCTCCAAAGGGGCAATCTCAATTAACTGCCAACTCTTAAATTTAGTGCCAGGCTATCTTGTTGAAACTATTGCTGTCGGAGTCTTGCGGTTAAATGCAAAACGACATGGGCGCTTTGTAGCCGCTATAGGCATTGATCCCTTCGGTCGCACCAAGGTCGCCGGAGCGGATCTGCGGCATCTTCGGCAGTAGATCGGTGATTATCTTGGCCACGCTGCTCTTACCCATCCTTGCAAGCGGTCTGGCGATCCGTTCCTCGGCGACGTAGTGAGCGGGCAGGGCTTTTGCTGTCATTTGGACGGCGCAACATCGGCCCCGTGCGCAGTCATGACCCGGAGGTAGTCTTTTCCAAGAGCCCCGTCGTTGTAGTCGCACCAGTCTTGATATTGGACCATACTGACCATCCCTGCGCGAAGAGTTCGCGACGCGTTCTAAGAAGGTGGCGGTTCCAGCGGCTCGAAACTGGTGGTCGAGCATCTGAACCAAACGGTTCCGCACAATCAAGCAGCTCTCAAAAGTTTGCTGCCGTCAGCAGGCGGAAATGTCGCTTCATCGGAAACGCAACAGGCCCGTTATCAGAAAAACGCGCATGACGTGTAGACCCTCCAATCCCATTGCAAGGTCGAGATGCGGTCCGCGAGCCGGCGGTGGAGCTCGTAGCGTAGAAATAATCAGCGGTAAAAGGCGCCATGCAGCTGTTGATGTCGGGTTGGAAAGCCGGCAAGCGTTCACTGCGACCAGAGAGTCACGTTGAAATTGCGGCCACTGCTCATGGATATATGATCAAGAATGGGAATATTGATTATCTTTATATGTTCTATTAAGCTGACCATGATCATTTATTTGTGATAATTTTCTTCTTTATGGACATAAATATATGAACAGAAAGCAAGCCGCGCTCGCGCGAAAACAGTTGGAAAGACGTCTCGCGCCCGTGCGAGAACTCAAAATCATCTCGCCGCCTCGCGGTTGGATGAAGGCCATCCGGGAAGCTCTTGGTATGACCACCCGACAACTTGCCCACCGCATGGGAGCGGCTCCGTCTCGCATACCGGCCATCGAGAAGGCCGAGGTTTCCGGAGCGACAACAATCAAGACCCTTCGTGAGGCCGCTGCGGCAATGAACTGCACGTTCGTCTACGCTTTCGTGCCGATAAAACCGCTCGACGATATCCTTTACGAGCGTGCCGCCGAAAAGGTGGGCGAGGATATGACGAGGCTCGACCACACCATGCGGCTGGAGAATCAGGCGCTGCTTAAGTCGGACCTGGAGGCAGAACGTCGGCGGCTCGTGGAATCCCTGCTTACCGACGCTGCACGGCGCCTTTGGGATGAGGATTGAGATCCATGGCTGAAGATCCTCTATTCGAGCACGACGACGAGGCAAACACCCCTCTACCCCCTGAGGAGCGGGAGCGGCTCATCCCTTCCTACATCACCTTGCGGCACGAGTTGAATGAGGCCGAGCAAGTCAATATCGGCGAGGGCCTGCGGTGGGCAACGTCGCGAAAAAGGGACGTGCTCGACCAGGCTTTTCTTTGTGAGCTGCATCGCCGCATGTTTGGGGACGTTTGGGACTGGGCTGGGGACTACAGAACCACGCCTCGCAATATCGGTATCGATGCCTATCGCATCTCAGTGGCAGTCAGGCAGGTGGTCGACGACGTACGCTACTGGGTCGAACAGGAAACTTTTCCACCCGACGAGATCGCCGTGCGGTTCAGTCATATGCTCGTGGCCATTCATCCCTTTCCAAACGGGAACGGCAGATTTTCCCGGCTGGCTGGTGATCTGCTGGCACGTCGGCTTGGCCGGCCGCCCTTTACCTGGGGCAGAGCTGATCTGGTGGATGCGGGCGAGACCCGCGCTCGTTATGTTGCGGCCCTTCGGGCGGCTGATAACCACGACATAGGACCGTTGCTGGCGTTCGCCCGCTCTTGAGGTTCGAACGGGGAGTTAGCCAGCCGAACTGAACCGAGGAAGACGATATGAAGACATTCACGCAGTCGCAGTGTCGGGCGAAATGAAAAACTGATCCCCTGGAGGTGCGGACGAATTCTTGGACTAACAGGAGATAGTTCATGTATTCGTACGAAGACCGCATGAGAGCCGTGCAGCTCTACATCAAGCTTGGCAGACGCGTGAAGTCCATCGCGGACGCGCTGGGGATACACAAGACGGGCTGACAGATCAGAGATCGCGCACCTTGCCCGGCACGGAAGCGCCTGCCGTGGACAACATCGTGTCCAATACCAAACAACGAGGAAAGCCCTCTTCGGCTTTCGAGCCATCGATCAGAAATTTGCCTGAGGCGGGCGGGAGAACGCATCCCGTCCTACCCGCTTATGCGGCGTGAGCCGTCTGTGATTGCCCTGCCAGATGGAATCGAAACCCCGGAGCGTCAGCTTCGAGTGCTGCTCAAGCATGTTGTGCCGCATGGCTCGGGCAATAGCGCGCGAAAGCGTTCTGTCATACGTTCGCTCGCCCGGTCCGGCCGGCACGCCGAGCCTCGAACTGTAGAGCGCGTCGTCAGCTTATGGGCAATGCGCCCGCCTTCATCGAATGCAGCAAGCTGGCATGCCGTCGAGTTTGCGTGCGGGGTTATACTGATGGATGCCGCCATTGCTCTTGGCACCGCCATGGCGACCGTTGCGCTGTCCGACAGAATGGCGACACCTTCGCCGATTACCTGCATGACTGCATTATGTCCGACATTCCGGCCACGAGGCGCTGATCATCGAGGACGATCTGGGCAGCGAGTTTGGCTATCGGGGCGGTCCGATTCCACCGCTGAAAGCGCTCGATCAGGCCAGCCAGGTCATCTATATCGGCGCCTTCAGCATGACGCTGCTGCAATCCCTGCGCGTCGGGTACATGATCATGCCGAGGGCGCTAGCGGAAAGGTGCCGCCGGCTGATTCAGGTTCGCTATGGGCGTTGCCGCAGTTCACCGAACAGATCGTTACCACGATTGAGTCGTCCGACACATCCAATCCGCGTGTCGAGGATCACCCCGAAATCGCCATCGAGTCTAGCCGGGGCGCGCGCTTGCGAGGATCGCCTGGGCAAGCGTCTCGGCGGCACGCGAGGGCTTGCTGCGGGGATGGGCGATGTGGAACATGTCCTCGAACGTCATGCGCTCGGGGGCGAGCAGCCGCAGGCGACCGTTGCGTACCCATTCGTCGGCGTAGTGGTCGGGCAAGAAGCCGATATAGGCGCCGGAGAGGAGCAATAGCAGCGTGCCCTCCATGTGCGGCGTGGCCGCCGCCCAGTGGAAGTTTACCCCACAGATCGTCTCGGTAAGCATGTAGGTGCGACCAGCAAAAGACTGCGCTTCCAGAACTGCGTCGGTGAGCGCATCGTCGGGCAGGTCGAATAGCGGGTGACCCTGCGCGCAATAGAGTTTCTGCACCTCGGAAAAAACGGTCTGCGTGCGCAAATGCGGCGTCGCGCTGCCGACCGTCGGCATCAGCACGATCTGATAACCACCATTTAGAAGGCCCTGATGCAGCACCTGCGGCGCGGCGACGTCGATCTCCAGATGCACACGCGGCGCCTGTCGGTGGAAGGCAGCGAGCGCCCCCTGGAGATCGAGATCCCGGTTGGTAATCATCGCGTCGACAGTGCCGAAGGTCAGGCTGCCGGTCAGTTCCCCTTGCGCTTCGCCGACACGGCTCTGGAACTTTTCCAGCGCGCCGAAAAGATCCAGCGTCGCCTCATAAACGAGGCGTCCTTCGTCGGTCAGAAGGAAACCGCTGCGCCCGCGGCTGCAGAGGCGTAAGCCCAGCCGCTCCTCAAGGTGGCGCATATGGGTGGAGATGGTCGCCTGCGTCATCCCGAGTGATGATTGCGCGGCGGAAAACCCCCCATGCTGCACGACGGAGGCAAAGACACGCAACAATCTCAACTCTGCATCGCCGAGCGACAGATTGAGGATGCGATGGCGAACCTTGTTGATCATTCATTGATTAAGTCATAACTAAACATCCAATCATAGATATTTTTAAGCGTATCGACCTTCCACACACTCCCTTCATCCTGAGGAGGAGAGACATGGCGGGTAATTCCTATGAAACCGGGCGGCTGAACCTGCCGTTCGTCGGCATCTGCACCTTCGGCAAATATCCCTACCAGCCGGACTGGGATGCGATCGATGCGGATGTGGCGATCCTCGGCGCGCCGTTTGACTGCGGTACGCAATGGCGCGCCGGCACCCGCTTCGGGCCGCGAGCCATCCGCGAGGCATCGACGCTGTTTTCCTTCGGCCATGGGGGCGCCTACGATCACGAGGACGACGTCACCTACCTGCCGAGCGACAAGGTTTCGATCGTCGATATCGGTGACGCCGACATCGTCCACACCGACACGATGAAGAGCCATGCCAACATCGAATTCGGCGTGCGCAAGATCCTGGCCGCCGGCGCGCTTCCGGTGGTGCTCGGCGGTGACCATTCGGTCAACATCCCCTGCATCAACGCGTTTGAAGACGACTGTGCTGAACACGGCCCGATCCATATCGTCCAGATCGACGCGCATCTCGACTTCGTCGACGAGCGGCACGGGGTTCGCTACGGCCACGGCAATCCCATGCGCCGGGCCGCCGAGAAGCCCTATGTCTCCGGGCTCTCGCAGTTCGGCATCCGCAACGTTTCCTCGACGGCCAAGGAAGGCTACGAGAATGCGCGGTCAATGGGCTCGGATATCCTGTCCGTGCGCCAGATCCGCGCGCTCGGCACGGAGAAGGTTGCTTCGCGCGTGCCGGCCGGAGCCCGCTACTACGTCACGATCGATATCGACGGCTTCGATCCCTCGATTGCGCCGGGCACCGGCACGCCGTCCCATGGCGGCTTCATCTATTACGAGGTGCTGGAGATCCTCTCGATACTCGCCAGGCGCGGCACCATCGTCGGCATCGACCTGGTCGAGGTTGCGCCGGATTACGACCACTCAGGCTCGACCTCGATCCTCGCCGCCCAGGTGCTGATGAACCTCATCGGCCGCGTCATGCACGCCAAGAGAGGCTGAGACCATGGGTCGTATCGCTTACGATTTTTCCGGCGAACACGTGCTGGTGACGGGCGCCAGCCGCGGCATCGGCCGCGCGGTCGCGGAAGGTTTTGCCGCCGCCGGGGCAGAGGTCACCATTCTTTCCTCCGGCCGTGGAATTCACGAGGCCGCCCGCGAGATGTCTGAACGCTTCGGTCGCAGGATCGAGGCCCTCGAATGCGATATCACCGACAGTGCTGCCGTTAAGGCGACACTCGCGCCGCTGGGTCCCATCGATGTGCTCGTCAACAATGCCGGGCTCGAGCGCATTACGCCGGTGACCGACGAAGACGACGGTGTCGAAGACACGTTCCGACGCATCACCGACATCAACACCAACGGCACCTTTTATGTGACCCGCCACGCGCTGCCTCACATGCGCGAGGGGGGCCGCATCGTCGTCACCGCGTCGATCTGGAGCCGTGTCGCGGTGCCGGAGTTCTCCGCCTATATCGCCTCCAAGCATGCCAATCTCGGCTTCACCCGGGTGATGGCCAAGGAACTTGGGGGACGATGCATTCGTGTCAATGCCGTCTGCCCCGGCTGGGTGCGCACCGAGGCGGCGATGCTGTCGCTGAAGAACATGTCGCTGCGCACCGGGCGCAGCGAGGAGGACCTGCTGGACGAGATCGTGGGAGCCCAGGTTCTGCCGGGCCTCCTGGAACCGGAAGACCTCGCTGCACCCTATCTCTTCCTCGCTTCCGATGGCGCAAGGGACATGACGGGCCAGGCGCTGATGCTCGACCGCGGCGAGGTGATGGCATGAGTGCGCGCGTTCTTGTCACCGGCGCCTATCGCGGTATTGGGGCTGCTTGCGCCCTGGCATTCGCAGCGACAGGAGCTCGGGTTGCGCTTGCCGATATTCGCAAACCGGACGAGACGGCGATTTCGGCCGTACAGGCAGGGGCTACGGAAACCCTGACGCTTGCCTGCGATGTCTCAGACGAAGGTTCGGTCGCCGCCATCGGCGAGGTGGTGCAACGGACGTTCGGCGGACTGGATATCGTCGTCCACTGCGCCGGCGTCATTCATGAAGCGCCCTTGCTTGAAACACCCGTTGCGGATTTCGACCGGGTCATCGCCATCAACCTGCGTGGCAGCTTCCTCGTCGGCAAGATGGCATTGGGGCTGATGGGGGGAACGGCTGAGGAGCCCGCGCGGCTGATCATGATTGCCTCCGACATGGCCTATTACGGCCGCGAGACCTTTTCGCCCTATGTCGCGTCCAAGCACGGCGTGCTCGGTCTGGTGCGTTCCTGGGCAAAGGAATTTGCGCCGCGCGTGCTGGTCAATGCGATCTGCCCCGGTCCGATCGATACCGAGATGCTTGGGGCGGCGAACATGAGCGCCGAATGGCGTGCCAGGGAACTGGCGATACCGCTTGCGCGCTTCGGCAAGCCCGAGGAGATCGCCGAACTCGCACGGTTTCTCGCCGGCTCCGGCGGGCGCTACTTCACCGGCCAGGGGATCGGCAGCAACGGCGGGAGCATCATGCCATGATAGCCAATCCCATTCCCTGGCCGAACGGCGCCAAATGCGCCGCCTCCATCACCTTCGACATGGATGCCGACAGCCTCGTCCATATCGCCCATCCAAAGGATGGCCACAGCCGCGTATCGGCGATCTCGATGCTGCAATACGGGCCGAAGGTCGCGATCCCGCGCATTGTCGAGAGCTATCGGCAACTGGGCATCAAGCAGACCTTCTTCGTGCCGGCTTGGTGCATCGAGCAATATCCGCAGGCGATCGAGGCCATTCTGGAAGGCGGCCACGAGCTGGCGCATCACGGTTTCCTGCACGAGCACCCCCGCGAACTTTCGGACGAGCAAGAGGCGCACTGGCTCGACCGCGGCATCGAGGTGATCGTGAAGGCGAGCGGCAAGCGACCGCGTGGCTGGCGGGCGCCGCTTTACAATTTTTCCCACCGGTCCGCTGACCTCCTGGTGTCGCGGGGCTTTGCCTACGACGCTTCGTTGATGGGTGACGACATTCCCTATCTGCTTGAATGCGACGCCGGCGCCCTCGTCGAGCTGCCGTCGCACTGGGGCCTCGACGATTGGCCGCAATATGTCCAGTCGATGGACCTCGACTACATGATGCCAATCCGCGCGCCGGAGCAGGGCTTTGCCGCCTTTTCGCAGGAGTTCGAGGCGGCCTATCGCCACGGCGCGCTGTGGGTGCCGGTCGTGCATCCCTTTGCCACCGGCCGGCTTGCCCGCTGGGAGGTGGTGCATCGCTTCCTCGAACAGGTTCTCACGCGCGGTGACGTCTGGTTCGCGCCGATGGAGGAGATTGCCGCCCATGTGCGGCGTGTTGTCGAAAACGGCAGCTGGTCGCCGAGGATTGACCGACTGCCCTTCTATTCCGAGCCCGTCACGGTTCGGTAGCCGGCAGCGGGTTTATCCGCTTCCGAAGATCGGCGGCTGATGGAGCCGCAATGGACTTCGCGGAAAGACGCCAGAAGGCGCGACGCGAAAAGGGGAACGACGATGGAAAACAACGATATCGCCTGGCAGAGCGAACTGGCGCGGCGCGCCCGCATCTATGAAGATATCGAGGCGGGCGACCGCTTCGAGGGCACGATGACTGCGCTCGACTACACCGGCATGACGGTATTGACGCTCGTGCTGGTCGTCGGCTTCTGGCTCTGGGGGGCTTGAGATGACCGATCATGTCGCACTCGAACATCTCTCCACTTTGAAGACGGAACAGGAAGAGGCCGCCCGTAATCGTGCTGCCGCCGAGCGCGGCGATGCGCCCCTCTTGCCGTCTGAACGGCTCTGGGGCTTCTGGGAGTTCACCTATGCCAATTCGGCACTGGCGATTGCCACCTGGGCCTTTCTGATCGGCGGCTCTGTCGGCCTCTTCGTCGGGCCGAAGGAGGGTATCGCCGCCATTATCATCGGCAACATCGTCGGCGTCGTGCTGACGGCGCTCGCCACCACCACCATGACCGGCCGCTACGGCGTTGAGCAGTTCGTGGCGCTGCGCAGCCAGTTTGGCTACAACGGCAGCCGCGTCGTCTATGTGCTCGCCGTCGTCATTCTCACCATGGGGTGGCTTGCGGTTCTCGCGATGATGTTCGGTCGCTCGATCGACGGGCTGATGGCGCTGAGCGCCGGTGAGGCCGCCAATCCGACGGGCGCGAAGATGATCATCGCCGCGATCGGCGCAATCCTGCTCACCTGGTTCATCGTCGCCAAGGGGCCGACCTCGATCAAGTTCTTCAACATGGTCGTGTCGCCGGCGCTGGTCCTCTTGATGGTGGCGATGCTCTACCTCATTCTCAGCCATCATTCGATCGGCGAGCTTCTGGCCTTGCCGGCCCTTGCGCCGCCTTTCGAGGACAAGACGCTGAACTTCATCGTCGCGGTCGAGGTCAATCTGGCAGCCGGCTTCTCCTGGTGGCCTTATATCGGCAATCTGGCGCGGCTGACGAAGAACGAGCGCACCGCCTTCTGGCCCAATGTTCTCGGTATCTTCGGGGCGGCAGCACTCGGCGAAATTGTCGGCCTGCTTGCAGCAGTCGCACTCGGCGAAAGCGATCCGACGATCTGGATGACGAAGATCGCCGGTCCGATGATCGGCATCGTCGCGCTGCTTTTCGTCGCCTTCGCCAACATGACCTCGATGGCAAACATCCTCTACACGTCGATCGTCGGCCTCAGGCAGGTCGGAACCGCATCGGTTCGCGCCATTTCCTGGGGCGCAATCCTGTTCCTCTTCTGCCTCATCCCGTTCGGGCTCGTGGTCTTCTACCCGCAGATGTATGACGGCTTCTTCATCTTCCTCGTCTGGACTTCGGCGCTGAATTCCGCGCTCGCCGGTATCGGGATCGCCGACTACTTCTTCCTGCGTGGCCAGAAGCTCGACATGCGCAGCCTGCACGGACCGCAGGAAAACGGACCCTATCGGTTCTGGGCGGGCTTCAACCCCATCGGGCTCTTTGCCCTTGCGGTCGGCTTCATCGTCTATGTCGCCGTCTTCAATCCGCAGACGCTGGCAAGCCTGCCGGCCTTCAAATACCTGACCGCCTCCGTGCCGTCCTGCCTTGCCGCAGGCGCCACCCACTACGTGCTCACGCGGCTTTTTGCCCGTGGCCGTGGTTGGGGCCAATACCCGTAACGCCTGGAGAAGACCGCCATGAGCGACACCTACGACTACATCATCATCGGCGCAGGATCGGCCGGCTGCGTGCTCGCCAACCGCCTTTCGGAGGACCCGTCGACCAGGTTGCTGGTTCTTGAATTCGGCGGCAGCGACAAGTCGATCTTCATCCAGATGCCGACGGCGCTTTCGATCCCGATGAACGGAACGAAGTACAATTGGAAATACATGACCCTGCCGGAGCCCGGTCTCGACGGCCGGCGCGTGCATTGCCCGCGCGGCAAGGTCATCGGCGGCTCGTCCTCGATCAACGGGCTCGTCTACATGCGCGGCCACGCCAGCGATTTCGACGAGTGGGAGGAACTTGGCGCGCGCGGCTGGCGCTACGCCAACTGCCTGCCCTATTTCCAGCGCGCCGAAAGCTGGCAGGACGGAGGCGACAGCTATCGCGGCGCCTCAGGTCCGCTTGCGACCAATGCCGGCAACGGGATGAAGAACCCGCTCTATGGCGCCTTCGTCGATGCCGGCCGCGAGGCGGGTTACATCACCACAGACGACCCGAACGGGCACATGCAGGAGGGCTTCGGCCCGATGCACATGACCGTCAAGGACGGGGTGCGTTGGTCGACGGCCAACGCCTATCTTAAGCCGGCGATGGAGAGGCCAAACCTCACGGTCATCACCCATGCGATGACGCGGCGCGTGCTTGTCGAAGGCAAGCGCGCCGTTGGCGTCGAGTACGAGCTCGGCGGCGAGCGCCATGTCGTGCGCGCCAACCGCGAGGTGCTGATTTCCTCCGGACCGATCGGATCGCCGCACCTGTTGCAGCGCTCCGGTATCGGGCCAGCCGCCGTGCTCCAGAAGGCCGGTGTTCCCGTGCTGCACGATCTGCCAGGGGTCGGCGAGAACCTGCAGGATCATTCCGAGGTCTACATCCAGTATGCCTGCAAGGAGCCGATCACGCTCAACGGCAAGATGGGGCTTTTCAGCAAGGCTTTGATTGGGGCCGAATGGCTCTTGCTCAAGAAGGGGCTTTCGGTCTCCAACCACTTCGAAAGCGGCGGCTTCATTCGCTCCGACGCGTCGCTGCAATGGCCGGATATCCAGTTCCACTTTCTGCCGGCCGCCATGCGCTACGACGGTAAGAAGCCGCTCGACGGCCACGGTTTCATGGTGCTGACCGGTCCGAACAAGCCGAAGAGCCGCGGCTATGTCCGGCTACGCTCTCCGGAAGCCCATGAGCAACCGGATATCCTTTTCAATTATCTCGACCGCGAGGAGGACCGCGAGGGCTTCCGCCGCTGCCTGCGGCTGACGCGCGAAATCATCGCCCAGCCGGCCTTCGACCGCTTCCGCGGCGAGGAAATGGCGCCGGGCAAGGATGTTCGAAGCAACGACGAGATCGACGCCTGGGTGCGCGAGACAATGGAAAGCACTTACCATCCTTGCGGCTCCTGCCGTATGGGTGAGGACGGAATGGCAGTCGTCGACAGCGAGCTCAAGGTCCGCGGCATCAACGGGCTGAGGGTGATCGACAGTTCCGTCTTTCCGTCAGAGCCGAACGCCAACCTCAATGCGCCGACGATCATGCTGGCGGAACGCGCCTCCGACATGGTGCGCGGCAAGCCACTGCTTGCGGCTTCCAACGCCGCAGTCGGCGTCGCCCCCGGCGTTGGCGTCACCCAGCGCAGTGGAAAGCCGCTTCGCGCCGTCCGGCAATAATGATCCTTGGAAAGGGCGGTGCGTCATGTTGCGCGGTATCGGCTACGTGGTCGCCCGGCGGCTTCGCGGCGATGACGAGGATCCGGAGGATTGGGCCATGGCGGTCGAAAGGCTCCTCAATCGCCTGATCGCCCGATGCGGCCTTGCGATCGGGCGATCGCATCGGCCAGCCGGAAAAGAAGAGGCCTCATTCGATCCGCCGGAACGCCGGCATAGCCCAGAATGAGCGCAGCCGGCTGAGGTGTCGCGATCGTGTAGTCGGACAGGGGATAGCATTGCAGTCCGGCATCGAGCACGGCGCGGTGGGAGGCCTGGTCTTCCCGGCCGCCCTCCAGCCAGGCGAGTGCATTGAGCCCGCTTTCGGAGCAGTCGATGCGGGCAAGTCCGGCAAGCGCATCTCGTCCGGCTGACATGAAAGCCTCGCGGCGCTCGGCGTAAAGGCCCCGCATCCGGCGCAGATGGCTGGCAAAGTGACCGCCGCCGATAAACTCGGCGAGTGCGAGCTGGGTTTCCACCGGGACGCTGCGGTGGATCAGCCCCGAGAGCGTGCGAAATGTCCCGACGAGTTGGGGTGGCAGGACGAGAAAGCCAACGCGGATGCCCGGATAGAGCGCCTTGCTAAAACTGCCCGCGTAGATCACCCGGTCGTCGCTGTCGATGGAGCGCATCGAAGGCAAAGGCGCGCCGTCGTAGCGGAATTCGCTGTCGTAGTCGTCCTCGATGATCCAGGCGTCGCTCGCGCGCGCCCATTCGAGCAGGGCAAGCCGGCGTGGAAGCGATAGGGTGATGCCGAGCGGGTGGTGGCGCGACGGCATGACGAAGGCGAGGCGCGCGTCGGGATAGCGAGCCATCGCAGCCTCGACATCCATGCCGTCTGCATCGACATCGGCCGGACACAGCTGCAGCCCGAGCGTGCGAAACAGGTTGCTGGTGGTCACCGGCCCCGGATCTTCGAACCAGATCCCGTCGCCAGGATCGGCAAGCGCCAAAGCCGAAAGCGTGAAGGCGGCGTGCCCCCCGGGCGTGATGACGATCTGTTCGGGATCGCAAGGGTCGCGCCGGTGCAGGGCCAGATATTCGGCGATCCTCTGGCGAAGCACCAGTTCGCCTGCGACGTCGCCATAGCCCATGGCCACGGCCTTGCCGCCGCGCGTCACGGCGTTCCAGCATTTCCTCCACACAGCGAAGGGAAACCGGTCGAGCGCCGGACGGTTGGGGAGGAAAGGCCTGTCTTCCATTTGGCCGATATCGGCCGACATCCGGCATGACAGGTCGCCAATTCGCGATAGCCGCGGCGGCGCGCGGTCGGCGACATCGTGGCGGGTCGGCCTCGACAGCGGCTTTGCCGGTTGGCGCGGCAAGGCGGCCGAGACGAAAGTACCGGCACCCTGTCGTGCCTCCAGATAGCCCTCCGCCTTCAAGTTATCGAGCACCCGCACCAGCGTCTGGCGCGACAGTCCCAACTCCTCGGCAAGGATTCGGCTTGCAGGGAGCCGTGTTCCGGCGCGCAGGTGCCCTTTCAGGATCGCCATGCGCAATTGGTCCTGCACCTGGCGGAATTTCGGCAGGGCGACTGCCGCGTCGAGGCGAAGGAAAGGCAGGATTGGCCCTTCAAGCTGTTTGACCACCGGTGCGCCTCCAAAAATTGGTACAGTAGAATGCACCATAATGGACGTTTCTTCGTCGTCCAATTGTTACATCCTGTCCCTACACGAAAACGCACCGATGCAGCCCTTCGCAGGACGCAGACAAGGTGCGGGGGAACCGGGAAAGGCGGCGGTGCCGACGACCGGATGCAAGGACAAAAAGCAGCCATCGCCCACGATCCGTCGTCGACGGTCAACAGGAGGAATTCATGAACAAGCTTCTATCGCGTGCAACCAGTCGCGCCTTCGTCTCCACACTCGCCCTGGCGGCGGCCCTGCCGGGTCTTGCCCAGGCTGAGGCATCGCAAGAGCTGGTCGCTGCCGCAACGGAGGAAGGCATGTTGACCGTCATTGCGCTTCCGCACGACTGGTGCAACTACGGAGACGTCATTGCCGGCTTCAAGGCGAAGTATCCGGGCATCGAAGTCAACGAACTGAACCCCGACGCCGGTACCGCCGACGAGCTCGAAGCCATCCGCGCGAACAAGGGCAACACGGGTTCGCAGGCGCCTGACGTCGTCGATCTGGGCCTGGCTTTTGCGCCGGCTGCCGCCAAGGAGGGCCTCCTTCAACCCTACAAGGTGGCGACCTGGGACGAAATTCCTCAAAACATCAAGGACGAGCAAGGCTATTGGTACGGCGACTACTACGGCGTCATGGCCTTCGGTGTGAACAAGGACCTGCTTGATACTGTACCGGCCGACTGGTCGGATCTGTCGAAGTCGGAGTACTCCGGGGCTGTCGCACTCACCGGCGATCCACGGTCTTCGGCACAGGCCATCCTGGCGCTGATGTCGGCAGGCATCTCGCGGGGCGCCAAGCCTGGAACGGAATCGGGCGGCAAGGGCCTGGAGCTCTTTGCGGAACTGAACAAATCCGGCAATTTCGTGCCTGTGCTCGGCAAGGCCGGCACGATCGCGCAGGGGCAGACCCCGATCGTCGCCGCCTGGGACTACAATCTGTTGGCCTGGCGTGACGCGTTGAAGGGCAACCCGCCGATGGACGTCGTCGTACCGGCAAGCGGTGTGGTCGCCGGGGTCTATGTTCAGGCAATCTCGGCCTACGCGCCACACCCGAACGCCGCCAAGCTCTGGATGGAATATCTCTATTCCGACGAAGGCCAGACCGGTTGGCTGAAGGGCTACTGCCACCCGGCGCGCTTCAATGCCATGTTGAAGGCTGGCAAGTTCCCGCAGGAGCTGCTCGACAAGCTGCCGCCTGCCGAAGCCTATGAAAAGGCGATCTTCCCGACGGTCGACGAGCTTTCCGCCAACAAGACGGCGATCGTCGAGGGTTGGGACAAGGTGGTCGGCGCCAACGTGAAGTAATCCTCCGCTTGAGAGAGAGGTTTCACCGGTCGTGAAGCCTCTCGCCCCCCTTTGGCGCAATTTTCCCAGGGACAAATCCGATGACGACAAGCGTCGCATCCCTGCCGGCCGTCTTCCGGCCACGACAGGTTCTCAGCTGGTTCGGGGTCGCCCCCTTCTTCGTCTTCGCCACGCTGTTCCTCATCCTGCCCACGCTCAACATCGTGCTCGGCGCGTTCCGCAACGCTGAGGGACAGATGACGCTGGAGAACCTCGGTAAGCTTCTTGCGCCATCCATACGATCGGCCTTCTGGATCTCGATCGAGCTCAGCCTGCTGACAGCGGCGCTCGGGTGTCTGTTCGGCTTCCTCATTGCCGCTGCCATCACGCTCGGCGGCCTTCCGCGACCCCTTCGCAATGCCATCCTGACCTTCTCAGGCGTCGCTTCGAATTTCGCCGGCGTGCCGCTCGCCTTCGCCTTCATCGCAACCCTCGGCCGCCTTGGTTTCGTGACGATGCTGCTGCGCCACTGGTTCGGCATCAATCTTTATGGCGCCGGCTTCAACATCGTCTCCTTCCTCGGACTGGCCCTTACCTACCTCTATTTTCAGATCCCGCTGATGGTGCTGATCATCACGCCGGCACTGGAGGGGCTGCGCCGCGAATGGCGAGAGGCGGCCGAAAGTCTCGGCGCCAACGGTTTTCAGTACTGGCGCCTGGTGGCGTTGCCAGTGCTCTGGCCCTCGCTTCTCGGCACGCTGGCTTTGCTTTTCGCCAATGCCTTTGGAGCAGTTGCGACCGCCATTGCGCTGACCGGCTCATCGCTCTCGATCGCGCCGATCGTCCTGTTCGCCCAGATCCGCGGTGACGTGCTCAATGATCCGCATCTGGGTTATGCGATCGCCTTTGCCATGATCCTTCTCACCGCCATTGCCAACGCAATCTATATCCTCCTGCGCATGCGCGCGGAAAGGTGGGTCAAATGAGGGAAAGGCGCGTCTGGTCCTGGCTCGCCGTCGCTTTGGGTGGGCTCTATTTCCTCCTTCCGCTCGTCGGCATGTTTGACTTCTCCATGCGCATGCAGCGCGATGGCTACAGCTTCGAAGCTTACCGCGTCGTGCTGGCCGATCCGCAGTTCCAGCAAACCTTCGGCTACTCCGTCGTTCTGGCCTTGCTCACGATCGTTCTTGGAATCCTGCTCATCGTGCCGACGGCCTATTTTGTCCGGCTGCGGTTTCCCGGGTTGCGCCCGGTCGTCGAGTTCCTGACGCTGCTGCCACTGGTCATTCCGCCGATCGTCATCGTCTTCGGCTACATCCGCATCTACAATACATCCTCCGTCCTGCCGCTCACAGGAAGCTGGTGGGGTACCAATCTCCTCCTTCTGTTCGGCTATGCGACACTGTCGCTGCCCTACATGTATCGCTCCGTCGACACGGGCCTGCGCACCATCGATGTCGGCAGCCTGACGGAGGCGGCCCAGAGCCTGGGGTCCGGCTGGACGCGGATCCTTGCCGTCGTCATCCTGCCAAACGTCTTTGTCTCGGTGCTATCCGGCGCCTTCCTGACCTTCGCGATCGTCATCGGCGAATATGTCTTTGCCGCCTTGCTCAACGTCGGCTCGTTCGGCCCTTACATGGTCTGGATGGGTGGCAACCGCGCCTACGAACCCTCGGCGCTCGCCGTTGTCGCTTTCGCCATCACCTGGGCCTGTATGGCCCTGATCCAGCTTGTCACCCATTTCTCCAAATTCTCCACCGTGAGGCGTTGACCATGGCTTTTCTAGATATCCATCACCTGGAAAAATCCTTTGGCCCGACCCGTGTCGTCAAGGATTTCAACCTCGACATCGAAAAAGGGGAGTTCGTCTCCTTCCTCGGCCCGTCTGGCTGCGGCAAGACCACGGTATTGCGCATGGTCGCCGGCTTCGAGACGCCGACATCAGGCGCGATCAGCATCGACGGACGGGAGGTGACAGGGCTTGCCGCCAACCGGCGCAATATCGGCATGGTGTTCCAGTCCTATGCACTTTTCCCAAATTTGACGGTGGCGGAAAACATAGGCTTCGGCCTCAAGGTCGCGGGTGAGGGCAAGGCGGCCATTGCACGGCGCGTCGGTGAAATGCTGGATCTGATTGGCCTGCCTCAACTCGGGGGGCGCTATCCGTTCCAGCTCTCCGGCGGCCAGCAGCAGCGTGTGGCGCTTGCGCGCGCACTGGCGCCGCGCCCGCAAGTGCTGCTGCTCGATGAGCCGCTATCGGCTCTGGACGCGAAGGTTCGCATTAGCCTGCGTGACGAGATCCGTCGAATCCAGCGCGATCTCGGCATCACCGCCATTTTCGTGACGCATGACCAGGAGGAGGCGCTGTCCATTTCGGATCGCGTCGTGGTCATGCACCAGGGCGTCGCCGACCAGCTCGGCACGCCGTTCGAGATCTACAACCGGCCGGCGACGCGCTTCGTTGCGCAATTCGTCGGTACGCTCAATCTTCTCGACGCCGACGTGTTGGATGCGACCACCGGCAAGGTGCGGCTTGGTGGTGTCCCGGTGGCGCTGGACCAGCCGCTTAATGGTCGGCCCGGCGAGCGCATCAGCCTGGCGATGCGTCCAGAATCGGTCGAACTGGGGCGCAGCGACTGCGATCGCGTCGTCCTTTCCGGCGAAATTGCAGCAGTGCATTTTCTCGGTTCAGTGATCCGCATCAAAGTGGCGGTCGGGGGCCAGTTCGTTTCGCTCGATACGTTCAACCAGCCCGACAGGCCGCCGCCCTCGGTTGGCACCACCGTAGAGGTCAGCCTGCCGCATCGCGATCTTCTGGTGCTTGCCGCCTGATGTTCCCTCAGCTTTGAAGTCGCCTGTGAAGGAGCCGGCTCTTTGACCGAAACGACGTTTGACGATCTGGCGTCGCCGGACTGGCGCGCAAAAATTGCCACCCTTTCCGGCCCGGCCCGCGCCCGGCTGGCGGAGCGGGCGCGCAACGCGCCGCTGTTTGCGCACGCCTATGCCTTTCATCTCAACATGCGTTTTGGCGGAGTGACACCGCTGCAGCTTGCCGAATTCGCCTATGAGCAGCGGCTCGTCGGCCTCAAGGTCCATGTCGAGGACGGCGAGGCAGCCAGTCTCGCCGGTATGTCAGACGCAGCGCTTTCTGAATATGGTGCCGCAGTCGAGCAGTTCGGACTGGAGCTCCATATCGAGACCAGCACGACGCAGGAGACAGGTCTCTTTGATGCGGTACGTATCGCGCTTGCCACTGGCGCGACGTCGCTGCGTTGCTATCCGCGCTACGAGGGACGCGTCTCGGAAATTGTCTCACAAACGATTGCTGATCTGCGACGATTGGAGACCTTCGATCCCGAGGGGCGGCTTCGCTACACGCTCGAACAGCACGAGGACCTGAAGTCGGAGGAGCTGATCGGCATCGTAAAGGCTGTCGCCAATCCGCGCCTTGGCCTGCTGTTCGACTTCGGCAACATGATCAATGCCTATGAGCTGCCGTTGCCGGCGCTTGCCGCACAGGCACCCTATGTGACCGAAGTGCATGTCAAAGACTGCCTCGTCCAGCAAGATCGCGACGGCTGGGCGCACCTCGCCTGCCAAACTGGCACCGGCCATCTGCCGCTGCATGCGATGTTCGTGGACCTGCTTCTGCTTGGCCAGGACCGTGCGCAGGTCTTAAGCTTCGGGCTCGAGGAAGAGGAGGGCTATTTCGCGCCCGCCCTGCGCTTCCCCTCGGAGGAAAGCGACCCGTTCATCGCGGCTCGCTCCGCGAGTTTCACGGACATCGGGACCACCGACCTTGGCGCGCGGCTGCGCCAAGAGGCCATCGCCGCTCATCGGCAGCTCGAAACCGTAAGAACCATGCTCAATCAGATTGCTGCCGAAGCTTTGAGGATAGAACGATGACCCATGAGCCTGACTGCCCACCGCCCTACATGGCACTTGCGCACGCCATGGCCGATGCCGCTGCCAGCGTCATCCGTCCGCACTTCCGCAAGCGTGTTGTCGTCGACGCCAAGGCAGACTCCAGCCCCGTCACCATTGCCGACCGCGACGCCGAGGCCACGATGCGGCGCATGATCGAGGCGCAGTTTCCCAACCACGGGATCAGGGGCGAAGAATTCGGCGCATGCCGAACGGATGCCGAATGGGTGTGGGTGCTCGACCCGATCGACGGCACGAAGTCCTTCATCTCCGGCTCGCTCGCCTTCGGCACACAGATCGCATTGCTCCATCGCGGCAAACCTGTCCTCGGCATGATCAATCAGCCGATCACCGGCGAACGATGGTTCGGCATAGGCTCCTCCGCGACCCTTAATGAGGAGCCGATCCGCACCAGCGAAAAGACCGCGCTCGGCGAGGCGATCCTCTACACCTCGGCCCTTGAGCAGTTCGACCGCGCGCGCCACGAGCGCTTCGATGCCTTGACTGCCAAGGTACGCTTCACCCGCATATCTCACGATTGCTACGCGGCCGGGCTGCTGGCGCTGGGCGGCATCGACCTACTCGTCGAAAGCAATGTTTTCGACTACGACATCCTGCCACAGATGCCCATTATTCTGGCTGCAGGCGGCATCGTGACCGACTGGGATGGGCAGCCTCTTGCGGATGCGACACGGTACGACACCGTGTTGATGGCTGCAAACGCCGACCTCCATCGAGCCGCGGTGAAGATCCTTAGCCGGCTAGGATGAAATCCAGACGAACGGGCCGCTTAATCAATTGCCTGATCGTCGCGCTCGGCTTCAGCACCACCCATCCTCGACAATCATTGTCGCGAACAAAGCGCAGTTAGGCCGAACTCGACGTTGCCGTAGCCGTGCTCGGTGAACATTCCGCACATCGGCACTAAAGCTCAGTTCATGGTGGCAATTTGCGGACGCTTCAGTGGGCGGTAGCTAGCCGCCCGACGATACCACCAAGGCCTCAGCCTTCGAAGCAGAGGTATTGACGAGGCGATGAGGTGTCTGCGGCAAGTTTCCGGATGTTCCGATCCGCTCGGTTCCAGCGCGGTGCGTTGTCATTGCATCGTACTTTCACGTACCTTGAGCTCGAAGCCCAGGTCAACGATTGGCGATGCGATTGGCAGGCCAGCCAGTCGATCAAGCACCATCTGTACAGCCTGTCGGCCGATTTGATAGCGCGGCGTGCGGATGCTGGTGAGCGACGGATAGGCGACGTGCATCATGTCGAGGTCGTTGAAGCCGCAAATTGCCATGCGGTGCGGCACGGCGATGCCTGCCCTTTGGCATTCAAACAGCACGCCCATGGCCAAGTCATCATTGTTGCAGAAGACGGCGTCGAGATCGGCGACCTTTGCCAATGCGTCGGCCAGGAGCTGCCCGCCGAGCGAGACGCGAGACGGCGTCAACGTGGTTGTCACCAGCTTGGGATCAAAGGACTGTGCGGCCTCGAGCGCCGAGCGGTAGCCGGCGAGGCGGCGCTGCGAGCGTGGATCCATTCGGGCGCCGATGAAGCCGATGCGGCGATATCCCGCCTCGATCAGATGATTGGTGGCCACCTTGCCGCCATCGAAGTGGGAGAAGCCGACCAGCATATCGACCGGATCCTCGCCATATTCCATGATCTGCACGATGGGGCAATCCGCGCTCTCGAGCAGTTTGCGGGTCGTTTCGGTCTGGTCGATACCGGACACGATCAACGCCGATGGCCGCTGGCCCAAAAACATCCGGATCAGCCGTTCCTCTTCCCGTGGAGAGTAGTGGGTGTTGCCCATCTGGATCTGCAGCGGGCCGTCGCCGAGCCCGTCATAGATGCCTCGAAGGGTGTCGGCGAAGACGATGTTCGTCAGCGACGGCACGAGAACGCCGATCACATCGGCTCGCGCGGACGCGAGCGCGCGAGCATTGGGATCGGGCGCATAGCCAAGCTGGATCACCGCCGTATCGATCTCGGCGCGCAGTTCGGCCGAAACGAGCGATGGGTCGCGCAGCGCGCGCGAGACGGTGATCGCCGCGACGCCGGCCAGTTTGGCGACGTCGGCGATCGTCGGCCTGCCACTGCCGCGCCGGCTTGCCTTGCGCCCCTGGTCTCTGGAGACGATGTCGTCCGTCACGTCGATCCCTGCCGGTTGCGCGCGCGCAAGGTCTCCACATCGGTGTTGCCGACATACCAGTTCCTTGCGTCGACCTCATCGAAGACGACGGAAATTTCACGCTCGGCAAGCCCGGTCGCTTCGGCAATCGCCGTTACGACCTTGCTTGCGATCGCAGCTTTCTTGACCGAAGGATCGTCGCCGAGGACCTCTCGTACGATGGTGATCCGCCCGAACGGCATGATTGACCTCCTGCCTCAGTAGAGACGTGCGCCGTTGACCATCAGCCGAACGGCATAAAGCGAACTGGTTGCGCAGATGTAGAGGATGTTTCGCTTCGGCCCGCCGAACACGCAGTTGGCGGTGTTTTCAGGCACTCTGACCTTGCCGAGCAGAGTGCCGTCCGGGTGATAGCAGTGGATGCCGTCGCGGGCACTTGTCCAGATCCGGCCCTCGTCATCCAGACGGAAGCCGTCAAACAGCCCGGCGGTGCAATCGGCAAAGACCTCGCCGCCCGACACGGAGCCCGCTTCATCAACATTAAAGACACGCATATGCGCCGGAAGGTCAGGGCCGTGCGTCCGGCCGGTGTCGACGACGTAGAGCCGTCTTTCGTCAAGGGTGAAGGCAAGGCCGTTCGGCCGCACCATGTCTTTAATGACGGCAGTGACCGCGCCCGTCGCCGGGTCGACGCGATAGACATGGCAGGCGCCGATTTCGCTTTCCGCCTTGTGGCCTTCGTAATCGCTCTCGATGCCGTAGGCAGGATCGGTAAACCAGATCGACCCGTCGGAGCGCACGACGACATCGTTCGGTGAGTTGAGCCGCTTGCCGTTCCAGCGATCGGCGATGGTTGTGATGCTGCCGTCATGGTTCGTGCGGGTCACGCGGCGGCCGCCGTGCTCGCAGGTTACCAGGCGGCCCTGTCGGTCGGTGGTGTTGCCGTTTGAAAAGTTCGACGGCTGCCGGAAGACGCTCACATGCCCATCGGTTTCGTCATAGCGCAGCATCCGGTCGTTGGGGATGTCCGACCAGACGAGATAGCGCCCGGCGGCGAAATAGGCCGGCCCCTCGGTCCAGCGACACCCCGTATAAAGTTGCTCCACGCGGGCGCTGTGGTTGACCAGCCGGGCAAAGCGCGGGTCTACGATCTCGAAATCCTCGGCCATGGGGTCTCTCATGCGGCAAAGAACGCATTCTTAAGCGTCGCGATATGATAGCGCTATCATTGCGGAAGGGAATAGGCTTCCTTCGAAGACGCCGAAATCACGCTGATTTTGATCTTAAACCGGTGATATTCGGTTCTCAATAATCCGCAAATGTTACTTTACAATCGCATGTGGTAGCGCTACCTAATTAAGAGACAGCGGTGTTTTCGGGAGGAGACCAGAGCGCCTCGTCAATGGTGAACGCAGGCATCCAGCGTGCCGGTGCCGCAGGAGTTCGTGCCGCTCGAGGGTGAGTTCATCCCCGGGCTGGAGAACAAACAAGTGGCGCGCCAATGGGAGGAAATGTCGATGGTGAAGTCACTCGCTGGCGGCATCGTTGCCGCCACTGCCTTTTTCATGCTGGGATCTGCTGCCTATGCAGATCCGGAAATCGTTTCAGGGCCTGCAGCCGAGCCGGAATGTTTCGCGCCGTGGTCGGCGGACACGAAATTCTTCAAGTTCCCGAAAAAGGACGGCCCGTATCGCATCGCACTTGCCAACGGCTACATCGCCAACACCTGGCGTATCCAGATGGTGCAGACCGCCAAGGCCTATGCCGCTCAACCCGACGTCGCAGCCAAACTGAAGGAGTTCAAGGTCGTTTCGACGGGCGAGGATGTGCCGGCCCAGATCTCGGCGATCAACAACTTCATCGACTCCGGCTATGACGCGATCGTCGTCAATGCCCAGAATCCGACGGCGTTTGCGCCGGTCATCAAGCGGGCGAAGGAAGCTGGCGTGGTGTTGGTCGCCTTCGACAACATCCTCGACACCGAGGACGCCATCAACGTCAACGTCGACCAGAAGGGGCTCGGGCAATTGTGGGGCGACTGGCTCGTCAAACATCTGCCTGATGGCGGCAAGGTGCTTGAGGTGCGCGGTGTCGCCGGCACGTCTGTCGATACCGACAGGCACGACGGCATCCATGAGAAGCTCCAGGCGTCGGGCAAGAAGTTCGAGGTCGTCGAGGTCATGGGCAAATGGGACGACGGCGTCGCCCAGAAGGTGACTGCGGACGCAATCGCAACCAGCGGCCCCTTCGACGGCATTACCGGGCAGGGCGGCGACACCGGCATCGTTCAGGCGATGATCGACGCAAAGCACCCCTTCGTGCCTTTCGGCGGCGAAACCGAAAACGGATTTCGCAAGTTCTGTGCGGCACATGCCGCCGACGGCCTGAAATGCTCGTCGGCTGGAACCGGACCCGCGCAAGTGGCCGTCGCCATCAAGACGGCGATTGCCGCGCTCGAGGGCCAGGTGGTGCCGCAGTCGGTCAAATTGCCCTTGGCCATCGTCGAAGATCCGAACTTCAAGGAAGGCCAGGACTATTTCCAGGCGGAGTCCGACAATTTCTTCGTCGGCAATTCGTTCCCCACCTGCGGGATCAATTTCTCCGCCCAGGAGATCATGAAGCAGAGCAAGGATAACCAGTAGTTCGATCAGG
Source organism: Ensifer sp. ENS02 (assembly GCF_014851885.1). Lineage (NCBI taxonomy): Bacteria > Pseudomonadati > Pseudomonadota > Alphaproteobacteria > Hyphomicrobiales > Rhizobiaceae > Ensifer > Ensifer sp. ENS02. The sequence continues at coordinate 54,334 of NZ_JACVAO010000024.1, forward strand.
ATCAGGGCACCGCACAGCTGTGCAGTGCCCTGTCGTCAACAACGGTTTTCCGGAGAGCGCAATGGAAAGCGGCGCACCGCTCTTTCGCATGGAAGGCATATCGAAACGCTACGGCGGGGTGCGGGCGCTTGAAAATGCCGAACTGTCCGTCAGGACCGGCGCCATTCAAGCCGTTCTCGGCGAGAACGGTGCCGGAAAGTCGACGCTCATCAAGATCATGGCGGGCGTTGTGGCCGCCGACGAGGGGCAGATGACGCTCGATGGACAGCCCGTGACGTTTGCGTCACCGGCCGCCGCCAACGCCGCCGGCATTGCCTGCGTCTTCCAGGAACTGTCGCTGATCCCGGAACTCAGCGTTGCCGACAACATCGTCATTTTCAATCCGCCGACCCGGTTCGGCATGATCGACCGCAAGGCCCAGCGGCGTCTGGCAGAAGAGGCGCTGGCGCGCGCCGGTGCGGCAGACATCCACCCTCTGGCGCTGGTCAAGGACCTGCCGCTGTCGCGCCAGCAGATCGTCGAGATCGCCAAGGCGCTCGCGCGCAAGCCACGCATCCTCATTCTCGACGAGGCGACGTCGGCGCTCACGGCGGCCGATGTTTCCAAGGTCTTTGCCGTGTTGAAGCGGCTGCGCTCTGAAGGGCTGGCGCTTGTCTACATCTCGCACCGGATGAACGAGATTGCGGAACTGGCAGACGATTGCACCGTGTTTCGAAACGGCAGCAAGGTTGCAAGCTACGCGGCAGGGACGAGGAGCGACAGCGAGGTCATCGAGATGATGATCGGTCGTGAATATCATAGCGTCTATCCACCCAAGCCGGGCCCGCTTGCACCAGCGGCACCCGTCCTTGAGACGCGAAATCTGTCCTGGGCGAACCGTCTTCACGACATCTCGTTTTCATTGCGTGCAGGCGAAATCGTCGGTCTCGGCGGGCTGGACGGGCAGGGACAGCGCGACCTCCTCCTGGCGCTGTTCGGGGTCTTGCGCGGGCTGCGCGGCACGGTTCTCGTCGACGGCAGAGCGATCAGCATCGGCAGCCCTGCGCAGGCGCGCCGGCACGGCATCGGCATGGCGCTCATTCCCGAGGACCGCAAGACCGAGGGGCTGATGCTGCCGATGACGGTGCGTGACAATCTCTCGCTCGCCTCTCTCGACCGGCTGACGCGCGGCGGGATCATCGATCGCGCCAAAGAAGAGAGCGCTATCGACCGGATGATGACGTTGCTGTCCATCAAGGCGGGCAACATTGACGCGCCGGTCGGGGCGCTTTCGGGCGGCAACCAGCAGAAGGTCGTCATTGCGAAATGGCTGATGCGGCAGCCGCGCATCGTCCTTCTCAACGACCCCACGCGCGGCATTGACGTCGGCACCAAGCAGGAGATCTACCAGCTCTTGCGGCGTCTGGCGGACGAAGGCGCGGCTATCCTCTTTTATTCGACCGACTATGCCGAACTCATCGGCTGCTGCGACCGGGTCCTCGTGCTCTATGACGGGGCGGTAAAACGGGAGTTGGCGGGCCCTGAGATAACGGAGCGCGCGCTGATTGCGAGCGCACTCAACATTCCGTCCGCAGACCCAAGCCACCGGGAGCCCATCCAATGAACGACTGGCGGTACCGACTGACGGAGCATCGGGGCACGCTGGCGGCGGTTGCGATCTTCGTGGTGATGTTCATCATCTACACATCGAACCATCCGGCCGGCTTCACCGCCAACGTTATCCAGACGGCCGCCAACAAAGGCGTGCTGCTTGCCTTTGTCGCGATGGCTCAAACCATGGTGGTGATCACCGCCGGCATCGACCTCTCGGTCGGCATGATCTTCCTTCTCACCAACTGCCTGGCCTCGTGGCTGGTCGTTGGCTCGCCGCTTGAGACGGCCTTCGGCGTCTTCGTCGTCCTGAGTGTTGGGGCCTCCTGCGGCGCGATCAATGGCGCCATTGTCATCTATGGGCGGCTGCAGCCGATCGTGGCGACGATCGCAACGGGGGCGGTCTATTTCGGCTTTGCCCTGTTGCTGCGGCCTTTTCCCGGCGGATCCGTCAACGAGGGGCTCGCGGATGCCCTGACCGGCCGGATTTTCGCAGTTGTGCCGGCGAGCCTCGTCGCGCTTGCAGCGGTAGTCGTCGTGATATGGGTGCCCTTCAGCCGGTCGGTCTATGGGCGTGCAGCCTATGCCGTGGGCTCCTCCGAGACGGCCGCCTACATGTCCGGCATGCCGATCCGCCGCGGCAAGTTGCTCGCCTACACGCTTGCGGGTCTGGTCGCCGCTCTCGGGGGGCTGTTTCTCACCTTTTTTACCTATACCGGCGACGCAGCACTCGCCAGCGGCAACGCCTACACGCTGTTTTCGATCGCAGCCGTGGTGCTGGGAGGCGTTTCGCTGTTCGGCGGCAAGGGCAGCGCCATCGGCGCGGTCTTCGGTGCGCTGGCATTCCGCACGATCGGCGACCTGTTGTTCGTTTTCGATCTCGATCCGCTCTGGCAACCGCTGTTCCAGGGATTGATCCTGCTGGCGGCCATCAGCCTCGGGGCCCTTGCGCTCTTCAGGGTGCGCAATAGATTGGAGTGGTTCCTGTGAGCGAGACGGCAATGACTGGCGCAACCGGACGCAAATCGACCTTCATACGCAATCTCGACCCGGCGGTGGTCACTGCGTTCGGCTGCATCCTGCTGCTGCTTGTGCTCGGCAGCCTCTATTCGCGCAGCTTCCTGTCGCCGGAGTATCTGCTGCAACAATTGAAGGTGGCGTCCTTCCTCGGCATCATCGCCACCGGCATGATGCTCGTCATCCTGCTCGGCCAGATCGATCTTTCGGTGCCGTGGACTGTTGCCACGGGCGCGATGATGGCCTGTGCCGCCGCGGCCTACGGTCCGGTCGGGACAGCGCTTGCCATTCCCTTCGGCGTCCTGTGCGGCATCGGCATCGGGCTCATCAACGGCGTCGGGGTTGCCTATCTGCGCATCCCCTCGATGATCGTGACGCTGGCGACCAATGCCGTCGCCCAAGGCGTGATGGTGGTTTACACGGGCGGTTTCTCGCCACAGGATTCCGCCACCGCAGCCATGCGCTATCTCGCCACCGGTGCTCTGGTTCCCGGTATTCCGAACGTGGTTTTCATCTGGGCGCTGATCGGCGCGGCAATGGTCTTTCTTCTGCGCCGGACGGGCTTCGGGCGCGCGGTCTACGGCATCGGCAATCGCGAGCGTGCGGCCTATCTCTCCGGCATCAACACCCGCCGCATCGTCATGATTGCCTTTGCCGCCTCGGGCGGGCTTTCGGCCCTTGGCGGGGTGCTGCTCGCGGGCTATGCCTCTAAGGCCGCGCAATCCATGGGTGATGCCTATCTTCTTCCGGCCATTGCGGCGGTCGTCCTTGGAGGAACGTCAATCCTCGGCGGGAAGGGATCCTATCTCGGTACGGTGGCGGGCGTCATTCTGATCACGCTCCTGCAATCGATCCTTTCCGTTACGCAGATGCCCGAAGCCGGGCGCCAGATCATCTACGGTGTGGTGATTATCCTGATGCTTCTGCTCTATGGTCGCGCGCCGGCGAGCCGGTAGGAATGCGGGCTCGCGACACGTCACTCGGCATCGCACCTTGACGCTGCTCTCGGCGATGCGACGGAGTTCCGCCGCATAGACGGTTGGATAGTGTTCGATGCTGTCGCGAACCACACCGGATTAGAGACCAAAACCGATTGCGCTTCTCACACGTATATTCCTGGAGGTCGCTATTCTTCAGGAGCAACATGAAAGCGCGCGCAAGATTTCAGGTAGTCCTAAGCCTGCTGATTTTGATCGGGACCATTTTCGAGCCGCTCAGGGCGATCGCGGACGAGGCGCGGCCGGTTCGCATCGATGTCGGCGGCTTCAGTCTGAACAGCGTACTTCTTAAACCCGGCAAGCAGACGAGCCTGCCACCGATCGTTTTCATCCACGGTGCCAGCGCCAGTCTTTACGACCCGATGTATGCCTTTCGCGGGAAGCTCGAAGGAAGAGCGACACTTTTGTTCGTCGATCGGCCGGGACATGGCGGCTCGGATGTCGGCGGACCTGAAAACATACTGCCTGACGGACAGGCGGACGCCATCGCAAGTCTTATGGCAAGGCGCGGGATTCCGAAGGCGATCATTGTCAGCCACTCCTTTGGCGGCGCGATCGCAGCGGCCCTTGCCGTGCGTCATCCCGAAAGGGTTGTCGGTCTCGTCTTCCTGTCGCCAGCCGTCTACCCCTGGAACGGCGGCGTCGCCTGGTATTATGACGCAGCAGCCGTTCCTGTGTCGGGTGCGCTCTTCAGCACTCTGATCGCCCCGCCAATCGGCCTTCTTGCGATCGGCAGCGCGACCCGCGCGACATTTGCGCCGAACAAAATGCCGAAAACTATCTGCGTGAAGCCCGGACACTGCAGGCCCTCAGGCCCGCAGCCTTCCGGCACAATGCCCAGGAAGTGGCGGCACTCAACGACTGGACCCGGACGGCAAGTCGGAAATACCGCAAGATCAAGGCGCCGACGGTCATCATCACCGGCGATGTCGACAGGATTGTCTCACCCAATGTGCATGCACGGCACCTGGCCCGGGATATCCGCGGCGCGAGGCTTATGGTCGTGCACAACCTCGGGCACAAGTCGGACTATGTCGCAAGCGATCTGGCCGTCGCGGCGATCGAAAATATCAGTGGCCGGAAAGTCGATCTGAGCGCCGTGGCAAGGACGCTCGAAGAGCGGATCGCGGCAGATGGCGAGCGTTGATCTCTGGCGGTTGAGGTGCAGGGCAGGCATGGTCGCGCTCTATGGAACGGCGGGCGTTCTGCACGTGGCCTTTCCAGCGCCCTTTGTCGCCATCACCCCTTCGTGGGTGCCTGACGCGCCAGAGGTGATCTTGCTGACAGGACTTTGCGAGATCGCAGGAGCGATCGGTCTGCTGATCCCGGCTCTTCGCAAATATGCCGGCATTGCGCTCGCCCTTTATGCGGTGCTCGTCTTTCCGGCCAATATCAAGCATGCGCTGGACAGCCTGAGTGCGCCGGAAGTCGCTCCTTGGCAGTGGCTGTATCACGCCGTCAGGCTGCCGCTGCAACCGGTCGTCGTCTGGGTCGCTGTCTTTGCGGGAGGTGTCGTGACCTGGCCTCTGCGGTGCAATCGGCCGCGACGGCACGCGGGTGGCTGACGGCGCAGTGCTCGTATAGGTGGCCGAGAGGGGCTTCCGGCTCGGGCACCGACGTGCTAGTCAAGCTGCCATAGGGATAACCGAAGCTCTGCCTCGAAACCCGACATGTCCATTCCATGTCGGGGCGATCGCTGGTTCGTGCCCGCATGGGTCATCATGCAGGGAGAACGGGCGCATGAACCCTATCGTTGTCTTGCTCGCATTTGCGACATTTGCCACAGGAACCGCCGAAAACATCATAGTCGGCATCGTCTCCGATGTCGCCGGCGAGCTTGGCGTTTCGATCGCGCTTGCCGGGCAGTTGACGGCCGTTTTTTCGATCGTGTTTGCCTTGACGGCGCCCTTGGCGCTCGTCCTTACGATGAAGATCGAGCGCAGGCGCCTTCTTCTTTGTGCTCTGGGCCTGTTCGTCGTTAGCAATCTCTGTGCGGCAGCGAGCTCCAATTTCGCAACGCTTGTCGTCGCCCGCATCGGCATGGCCATGGCGAGCGCGACCGTCTGCCTTCTGGCAACGATGTTGGCGACCGAGCTGGTCGCGAAAGACATGAAAGGTCGAGCCATCGGCATCATTTTCATGGGGATCAGTGGCTCGCTGGTGCTCGGCGTTCCCGCGGGAATTTTCATCTGCGGACTTATCGGCTGGCGGGGCGTCTTCATCGCACTGTCCCTGCTTGCCGGCTTGGTGTGGTTGGCAAGCTGGCGGCATGTTCCGGTCTCCGCTCGCCGTAAAGCCGCGCTTCCAAGGTATCTGGACCACCTGCGAAAGCCGCCTCTCGTTGCGGGCCAGTTTGTCTCCATTCTGATGATTGGCGGGCACTTCGTGCTGTTCGCCTTTCTTGGCCCCTACCTCGTTGAGATTGCCAGCGTTGCCGCGGAAAACATCGCGATAGCCTTTGCGGTCCTTGGTATTGCCGGCGTGAGCGGTGGCTATCTCGGTGGTTGGCTTGCCGACCGGTTTTCGCCGCGCAACGTCCTTTTGCTCACGCCGACGGCCTACCTGCTCGCCCTTGTCGCGATACCGTTGGTCGAGGGCAGCTCATGGGTGATGTTCAGCGTGCTGATGATCTGGGCCTGCATCAGCTGGATGATCTCGCCGGTGGTACAAAGCTTCTTGAACTCAGCCGGGCCGGAGACGGCCGATACCGGCATAAGCCTGAACCTGTCGACAATGCACATCGGTGTAGGGCTCGGGACGGCAGTTGGGGGGATCGCGCTTGCAAACCTCTCAGTCCACGCCCTGCCGTGGGTTGGAGCGATCATTGCAGCGCTTGCCGTGGGCGCGAGTTTCTGCGCGTTCTGGTCGTCGAGGTTAGCAGAAAGACCACGAGAACGCATTCCAGGCCAAGCCAAAAGCCCTGCCACGTAAATCGGAACTCATGGGATTTTGGAGTATCGCCTCCGGATTTGGTCCTCTGTGGGCCGCGTTCAGCGCGTGTTGCGACGAGCCATGGCCATTCACGTCAAAACAGCTGGCTCTGTGGAGGCATGACCTGACGCAACTCGGGGCTTGAAAACTGCATGCTTGATGGTTGTCTTGTCGGACCAACCTGCAGGTTGAGCCCAAGCCGGAGATCTTGCATCGGCGTCTTCAATTTGATCGGAGGTGTCCTCAACACGCCCGACCACGCCTCCCTCGGAAAGGGTGCGAGGTTTCCATCACCGAGATCGAACGGAGCGAGCGCCTGCGACACCAGGCCCTCCGCCGCACCATCTTCCAGGATCAGCGAAATGTCCCGCCAGTCACCGTGCGCGGGCACTTCCACCTGGACGCTTGCCTGCACCCAGGTGCCCGCCGGCAGCGGATTAACGAAAGCGTCCGGCAGGAGATCCACGCGGCACCCGTCGATCGCCACACCGACCTCCTGCCAGTTCGCCATGCGGTCGGGCTGGCAGATGATCCGGCTTGCAGTCGTTCGACCGTGAGAAACGGCCAATCCCTCGGCCAACGCTCCGTTCCCGGCAAGAAGAGGATTTGGCAGGATGTTGCCGATCGGGTTGTTGACTGCATCGAAACGGTCGTCCTGCGCCCATATTCGAGGAGCGGGTGGAGCGAGGAAGCCACTAAGATAGGCTGCCAACGCCTTGCCGACCGCGTAACCGCCCGGAACCGAAAAGTGCGTGCCGTCGTCGGAGAAATCATCGTGTGGCGCCCCATCGGCAGAGTAAGGGTCCACCCAGACGGAATTCCAGTCGAAGACGTGGCAGTGCGGTCTCATGGCTGCAAAGGCGAGGCTCTTCTGGTTGATCCAGTGTGCTTTTGCCCGTTCCGATCCGCCGGCGACCCATTTCTGCGTGCCACGCGCCAGGATTGGCAGCAGGATCACCGTCTTTCCAGCCGCTATCAGTCGATCAACGACCGCTTCGCGGATAGACTGGATGACTTCCTTTGTCTCAACCATCATGTCGTTCGTGCCGGCATCGACGACGATCAGGTCAAAATCGAGCTTCAAGACCTCCTCGAGACGCTGTGCGATGTCCCGGGCCTTCTGCCCCGAAACGCCGGCGTTCAGTCCGCCGAAGCCACGGGTGACGCCGATCCTGCCGCTTGGCTCCCAGCCGGGAAATACGCGCGGATCGTGAAACACCGTAATGTCGAGCTGGCCGGCGGAGAGAACCTCCGCCCATGTCGCCCACCCGCGGGCGCAGGAGTGGATGTGCCTGTCGCCTGCGTGGTGGTTCTGCTGGACAAGCGACGTGCCGATGAGGGCGACGCGCTTGCCATGGATCGGAAATCGCACTGTCATGACCATATCAGGAAAGCAGCGTGCCGCCGTTTACATCGTAGCAGGCGCCGGTGATGAACGACGCCTCATCGGAGACAAGGAAGGCGACCAGATTGGCGACCTCGTCCGATCGGCCCTCGCGCCTGACCGGGGTTGCGGCAGCGACACGCTCGCGCACTTCCGGCTTGGTGAACGTGTCGTGGAAGGTCGTAGAGATCATGCCCGGGCAAACCGAATTGACGCGGATCCTTGGTCCGAGTTCTTTTGCAAGACCACGCGTGAAGGTCATGACCGCCCCCTTCGAGGTGGCATAGGCCAACGCACCAGGGCCGCCGCCATCGCGGCCGGCCTGTGAGGCAAAGGTGACGATCGCGCCACCGTCGGCCATCGCCGGAACGGCCGCCTTGGATGCATTGAAGAGTGAAGTGAGATTGACGTCGATCACCTGCCGGAAGAACGCCTCGTCCATGTCCTGCAAGGTCTTGCGCGCCAAAAGTCCGCCGGCGACATGCACCAGCCCATCGAGCCGACCGAACGCGGCAACTGCCCCGTCGACAGCCGCTTGTGCATCGGCGGCCACGGTCATGTCCGCCTTGATGGCGATCGCCTTGCCACCGGAAGCCGTTATCGCCGTCACGCACTCCTCGGCGCCAGCCGCCGAGCCAAGGTAGGTGATTGCGACCTTCGCGCCGTCGCGGGCAAGCCTCTCGGCGCAGGCCTTGCCGATGTCGCGGCCGCCGCCAGTTACTAAAATGACCTTGTCCTTCAGTCCGTTCATGACATTTCCTTTCCGATCAGAAGTTCTTGGGGATGATGATGCGCAACTGGTTGTCGTCGACATCGGTGAAATAGAGGTCGGCGCTGAAGCCCTGGTCATCGACGAAGTGAAAGACCCGCCGGGGTTCGCTAAGGGCATAGGGAACGAGAAGCGTCACCAGGGTCTGCTTGGTGGACGCTGGAAGCGTTGCCTCGATGTGATATTGGGTGGCCAGGCCCTCGATTTCGGTTGGATCGACGCCTTCGAAACCTTCGATCATGCGTATCTGCGGCGGCCCTGCGGTTGAAAACACGAACTGCCCGTAGAGCCCCGCCCGTTCGCCGGTCAGACGAAAACTGTTGCTGCCCACGTCCATTTGATGGGCGGAGTGCATTAGCCATTTGAGGGGCTGTGGTTCGATGCATTCGACGCGATCGACGATGACGAGAAAGTCGCTGCTGGCGAAATGGATGTCTCGCTCGACCCTGAGGACCAGCGGATTGTTCGCCCGATAGGCCGCCGTGGCATCGCCGCTGATGAAGACATGCGTCGGCTCCTCGCGCACCGCCGTGATCCGACCTCCCGCCTTCTTGCCGATCGCCTTGTCGCCTTCGGCGTATTGCCCGCTGTCGCCTATGAGGACGGCGTTCTTGGATATGGTCTGCCGGCGCCAGCTGCGATGCATGGTCGAGTTGAAGGCGACATAGTAACCGCTCTGGATCGCCAGATCCTCGCCGAAGGCATAGAGCAGGAATGCGTTCTGGTCGCCGTGACTGTGGCTCAAGGAACCAAAGGGGCTGCTCTTGAACAGGAACTGGATGTGGCGATCGGGATCGTCCATGTGTTTCTGGATCGCAACCCAGCCGATCTCCCTGAACCACTTGACCGGCGGCAGGTCGGCAGGCGCCTTTGCCTCGACTTGCGGGTAATCGTGCCGATAGACAAGCTCGTCGAAATTGAGGTCCCACCAGCCGTAGTTATAGAATTCCATGGCGGTACCGGCGGCATCCGCCTTCAGCCGCTCGAAATACCACTGGTAATGGGCGTTGCCGGTGACGCCGGCAAACTGGCGGACATTGTAGCCAACCTTGAGACCAGGCGGATCGCCGAGGGTGGAGTCGTCTCCGAAGCAGGCCCGCCTCGTACCCGGCGCCTTCGTGTAGAGCGGAAAATCACCTGTTTTTTGGAAGAACGGCCGCCGATAGAGATCGACCTTGAGGAAGTTTCGGATGAGATTGGCGGCTTCCGTCAGATAGGCGATGCCGGTCATCCAGTAGTGTGGACCCTCCGCCCACCCGCCGTCGCTGTCGCCCCAGGGCGAATAGAGGGTGAAAAGAAATTCGACCGTATAGTCCAGCCAGCACTCGGCTTCCGTTTCCTCACCGGCCAGCGCGATACAAGCCGCCGTGAGGGCCGCCGAAAGCGAGCGCACTGCGTGACTGTCATAGGGGAAAACATGGATGCGCGCACGCCAGATCACGTGGTCTGCGACTTCGCGTGTCCGCGCAAGGAGCACACGACGCACGCGCTCTCGCTCACCGTCATCGAGATGGTCGTATAGCCAATCGTAGCCCCAGGCGAGCGCGGTCACTACGCGGAATGCCGCCTCGTCATTGTAGGAGCGGGCCGTTGCTCCCTGCGGATCCCAGGTCGCGACCGACAGCAGCCAGTCCTTGGCCCGCGCAATCATGTCTGCGTCATCCAGGATGACACCTGCAATCGCCAGGTGCCGGATGGCGTAGATCGCCTCCTGGCAGTCGATATACATCTGCCGCCAGAGCTTGGCGGTGCGCACATTATCCGGGTAACGTTGCGGTTCGGCGATCAGGCTCCGCGAGAGCCACGGCTCCACCGAGTTCACGTAGAAGGTCTTCCAGCCGCAGCAATCAGGATCCTCCTGCAACCGGCCGCGGAAGTTGGTGATGCCATCCGGATTGAGCCACAGGCGGGGATGGCGAAGATCCATGATGTCGCGCCGCTTTGCCGCGCGCGGCAAGGCCGTCTCGGGAAGGCCCGGCTTGAGCGTAAATTCACGCACGCGGCTCCAATCGGAGGCCGCGCGCTTTTCGGCATCGTTCCAAAGGGCAAATGACCAGCAGTAGGAACCGGGTTCGAGCGCTGTATCCGGGGTGAGGAAGTTCCAGGCGATATTGTCGAAGACCAGCGTCCGCTCGGGCGCAAAGCCCGCATCGCTCGAGATCCGCACCACATAGCGCGCATCGTCGTTCAGGGCCGGCAGCCAGCTGAAACGGGGCGGATTTTCGACAGAGCTTTCGCCGGCCGGCTGATAGCCGATCGTCAGGGTCCCCGGTTTTGGCTCATCGAGATATTGCAGGCGGGGTGCTTCAGCGGTTTTGGGCATCGAAATGACGTCCTTTGAATACGTGATAGAGGCGGGCGCGACCCGGTCGCGCCCGATAATCGGATCAGTTCTTTCCGTATTGGCGGTCATAGGCCGCCTGCATCACCTCGGAGACCTTGGCGTAGCCGAGTTGGTCGAGGCGGGCGACGTAGCCGTCCCAGGAGGCATCCACATCCTGGGCTCCGAGGACCCAGGTCTGCTGCATTTCCATCATGTAGGTGAGAAGGCTCGGCCAGTACTTGTCGTAAACGGCGCGCTCGTCGCTGTTCATCGAGACGCCGGTAAACTCAGGCTGCAGAAGCCCTGGTTCCTTCTCGTACATGGCGATCCCGTCGAGAGCCATCTTGTTCGTCCATTGCTCCTCGGAGGCATAGGCGGCCCAATAGCCACGCGGCACGCCGGCGCCGATTTCCCACATCTGGGCGTTCACCGGCTTGGGGTTGTGAAGGACGGTCTGCTTGTAGACGGGCTTGCCGTCGACCATGTCATAGGTCTCGCCCTCGATGCCCCAGTTCGACAGGATCCGGCCCTTTTCGGAGAACCAGAAGTCGAAGTACTTGATCGTCTCGACCGGGTGCTGGTTCGAATAGGAGATCGCCCAGCCTGCCGGCTGAACGGTCGCACGCCGGCTGTCCTCGAAGCGCCTCCCGGACACGGTCTTCGGCGGCAGCATCGGCGCGAAGTCGATGCCTGGAACGCTGTCCTTCAGAGCGTCGGTGTAGTTGGACGTGCTTGCGAACCAGTCGTGCGTCATGCCCCCGATATTGTTGCCGAGCATGTATTCACGCACCCGAGCTCCACGCGTGAACACCTCCGTATCGATCAAGCCCTCCTTGAACCACTGCGCAACTTTGGAAATGCCGGTCCTATAGTTCGGCGTTGTCCAGGGATGCACGACCTTGCCGTCTTCGATCATGAAGTCGCCGTAGCGTTCCGAGCCGGACACGCGGGCATCCCACATGTTGATCAGTCGGACTGCTTCGATCGGCTCGCGCGCGAAGTAGGGAACTTCATCCTTCTTGCCGTTGCCGTTCGGGTCTTTCTCGCGGAAAGCCTTGAGAACGGCATAGAGTTCGTCGACGTTTTCCGGAACCTTCAGGCCCAGTTTGTCGAGCCAGTCCCGGCGGATGAACCAGGCACGCGAGAACTCGCCTTCGGGCACGTAGGGGATGAAGTAGATGTGACCGTCAGGTGCGCTGATGGCCTGGCGCACGATAGGATGCTCATCAAAGAACTTCTTGAGGTTGGGGGCGTTCTCCTCGATCAGGTCATCCAGGGGCATGAAGGCGCCCTCCATGCCATAGCGAATGAAGTCGTCCTTCAGCCCGCCGGTGACGTCGCCGCCAACGATGTCCGGCAGGTTGCCGGAGGCCATCAGCAAGTTGAACGCATCCCGGCTGCTGCTGGTCGCAAGCGAGGCGACATTCTTCACGTGGATCCCGGTCCATTCGGCCGCCTTCTTCTCGACGGGCCAGTCTTCCGTGTAGACGTATTTGTCACGGAAATGGAAATGGATCGTCAGCTCGAGCGGGTCGTCCGTAATCTTCGTCGAAGCGTCTTGCGCATAGACAGGGCCCGATTGCAGCAACGCACAGGTGGCAAGCAGCGCCAACGTGTCTCGAATATATCTCATTCCATTCTCCTCCTTAAACAGAACTGACTGAGACGGCCGTTATTCCTTCACGCCGCCAAGGGTGATGCCCTTGTTGAAGTATTTCTGGATGCTTGGATAAATGAGCAGCACTGGAATGATCGAAGCGATCATGATCGCCGCGGTGACGGTCTCGAACGAATAACGAGACGTCAACAGGCTGCTTGCGAACTCGTCGTTGGCGGTAAGATCGACGATGATCCGCTTGAGGTAGAGTTGAAGCGGGATCTTCTCCTCGCCGCGCAACAGCACCATGGCCCAGAAGTAGCTGTTCCACCTGGAAACGATGCAGAACAGCGCAACCGTGATGATCGCCGGTTTGGACAAGGGGATAAAAACCTTCCAAAGCAGCTGGAACTCGCTGGCGCCATCCATCTTGGCGGCCTCCTCGAAGGATTTCGGCACGGCCTCGAAGAAGTTGCGCAGCAAGATGACGTTGAAGGCGTTGCAGGCAAAACCGATGATGATGCCCAACCGAGAGTCGAGCAGCCCGAGATCCCGCATGTTGAGGAAGAATGGGATCATGCCGGCGTTGAACCACAGGGTGAACGCGACCATCATGTTGAGGATCTTGCGCCCCCTTAGGCGGGCACGCGACAGCGCATAGGCGCCAGGGATCATGATCGCGAGGCTGACCGCCGTGCCGCCGAAGGTGTAGATGAAGGTATTGCCGTAGGCGATCCAGAAGAGCCGATCCGAAAGAACGAATTCGTAGGCCGCAAGTGTCAGGTCCTTCGGCAACAGCACGACCTGACCCGAGGTGACTGCGGCACCCGACGAGATCGATACCGACAGGATGTAGATGAACGGGTAGAGCGTCGAAAGGACGAAGAGCCCGATCAGGGTCGCGTTCGCATATCCGAAGATCCGGTCGCCGCGAGAATAGAGATTGAAGCTAGCCATGACGATCACCAGAGCGAGGTTGTCGAAACCTTCCGGCTGATCCGGTTGGCTGCGAAGACGAGAGCGAAGGCGATGACCGCATTGAAGAGGCCGGCGGCGGTGGCAAGGTCGTACTGCGTACCCTGCAGACCCGTCCGGTAGACGTAGGTCGAGACGACGTCGGCGGTGCGGTAGGTTGCCGGCTGGTAGAGCAGGATGATGTATTCGAACCCGACCTCGACGAGGTTGCCGATGCGGATGATCAGCATGATGATGATCGTCGGAAGGATGCACGGAAGCGTGATGCGCCACATCATCTGCCAGCGCGATGCGCCATCGACCCGGGCCGATTCATAGAGCGTCGGGCTGATGCCGGCGATCGCCGCGAGATAGACGATCGATTCGAAGCCTGCTTCCTTCCAGATGTTCGATCCGATGAAAACGGTACGGAACCATTCCGGCTGGGTGAGGAAGTAGACCCGGTCAAGGCCGAGGCTCGACAGAATGAGGTTGACCACGCCTGTCGTGGGAGACAGCAGGTTGATCACAATGCCCGCGACGATCACCACGGAGATGAAGTGGGGCAGATAGACGATGGTCTGGGAAAACCTGCGGCCCAACTCGCTCTGGAGCTCGTTGAACATGATGGCGAGCACGATAGGTACGGGGAAGGCGAAGATCAGCCCGAGGCCGCTGATGGTGATCGTATTGACGAATGCGCGGATGAAGATCTGGTCGCCAAGGAGGGTGCGAAAGTTCTCAAGACCCACCCAGGGACTTCCGGCGATACCGCGGAACGGGCTGAAATCCTTGAACGCAATCTGCAGCCCTTCCATGGGCTTGTAGAGGAAGAGCATAAACCAAAGGAGCATCGGAAGGATAAGCAGGTAAAGCTGCCAGTCTTTCCGGAGGTCCTCGCCAAGGCGCTTGAAATATCCGGCGATCATCGATGTCATCCTCGCCTCACGCATGACCGTTGACGGCTTTGCCGCTCTCGGCGTCGAAAACATGGAGACGGCCCACCGGTATCTGCAGCTTGCCGATCTGCGAGAGCGCCTCGACATCGGCGGGCGTTTCGATCTTGGCGACGATCGGCTGGCCGGAAATCCTGGTGTGCAGAAGAGCCTCGGACCCAAGCGGCTCCACGAGGTCGACTGTCGCGGCGATTTCCTGGACGTCTCCGCTCGCTTGCTTGCCGACCGCGACGTGCTCGGGCCGGAGGCCGACCAGGATACGTTGATCGGCGCGCAGGGATGTAACGATTGCCATCGGTAATCTGAGGAGGGCGGCTTCCGCGTCGGCAGCGTCTATGCGCGCCTGCAGTTCACCGTCCACGGAAACGACTGTTGCGCGCAGGAGGTTCATGGGTGGTGAACCGAGAAAGCTTGCAACGAAGGCATTGGCCGGCTTGAGGAAAAGCTCCATCGGTGTGCCGACCTGTTCGACGCGGCCGCCGTTCATGACGACGATGCGGTCTGCCAGCGTCATCGCCTCGATCTGGTCGTGGGTGACGTAGATGCTGGTGACGCCCATGCGTTTGTGAAGCCGCTTGATCTCTGCGCGCATCTGGGTGCGAAGCTTGGCATCGAGGTTCGACAAAGGTTCGTCGAACAGGAAGACTTGCGGCTTGCGGACGATCGCCCGCCCCATGGCAACGCGCTGCCGCTGGCCACCCGACAGGTCCGCGGGCTTGCGTGCAAGGTAGGGCGTGAGGTCGAGGATAGCCGCCGCTTCCTTGACGGCCGCTTCGATTGCGTCCTTCTTTTCACGCCTTACGCGCAGGCCGAAGGCGATGTTTTCAGCGACATTGAGGTGGGGATAAAGCGCGTAGTTCTGGAACACCATCGCTACGTCGCGGTCCTTTGGCGCGACCCGATTGACGAGCCGCCCGCCGATCGAGACCGTTCCGCCGGAAATCTCCTCCAGGCCCGCCACCATCCGCAAGGTCGTTGACTTGCCGCATCCCGACGGCCCGACGAGAACGACGAACTCCCCGCGTTCGACATTCAGGTTTACAGAGTGCACGACTTCGAGTGCGCCGTAGCGTTTCACTACGTCGTTCAATTCCACTGCAGACATTTCAGTTTTCCTCCCGACGGCGCCTACCTCAGGTCAGGCTGCGCCGTGGTTTCCGTTTTTCTGTTGTGGTTGCATTGATCGATTCGATGTAGCTCCACAGTTTCGGATCGCGTGAAAGCTCTGTGATCTTGGCTTCGAGAGAGCCAAGATGCCGGGTCATAGCGGCCACCGCTTCATCCGGAGATGCGGCCCTTATCGCATCGATGATGTCGCGGTGTTCGTGGATGACCTCGCCGGTCCTGCGCACGCCGAACACCATCTTCAGATGGCGCATCCGGTCAATCTCGCCTTTGGCCTGATTGACAAAGGCCCAGACGCCGCTCAGCCGCGCCGTCGAAAAGATCACCCGGTGAAAGTCCTCGTCCAGCTCGAAGAAACGCGTGTAGTCCTCGTTTGCGACAGCCGCGATCTGCTGGTTGAGAGAGAGCTCCAATCGGCCAAGATCTTCCAGCGTATGCCGCTTGGCGGCCTCTGCCGCTGCGCCCGACTCGAGGCGAAAACGAATGAAGCAGGCCTCGATGTAGCGCTGCACCTCGATCGTCGCGACAAAGGTGCCGCCCTGTGGCACGACCTTGACCAAGCCCTCCTCGGATAGCCGGATGATCGCCTCACGCACCGGGGTTTTGGAGACGTTGAGGATCGCGGCCACTTCCTTTTCGGGCAACGCCCGTCCGGGCAGAAGCCTGACTTCGACGATCAATTGTCGAAGCAGCCGATAGACCTTGGCCGTGGTGTTGCCCGGTCCCTCCTTCGGAAAGGAACGAAGCAATTCTTCAAGGGGTAAGGCAGGAATTTCGACAATTTGAGACATATCATTCCGCAAACTGATATCTTAGTTGCGAGAGTGATGTCTCATGACGCGGTTGTCAAGGTGAAATCCACGTTGACAGTCGACCGCGTTAAACTTGCAGGCACTGGAACTATATTGCGGTCAATGAAGGCGCCTCCGAGGGTCTGACTATGGCTGTCCTTTTCGTTCGACAAAGTGGAAGAGGCGGCGTCGATCGGCCAGATTCAGCTGTGAATAGCGTCGAGACATGCCAAAATATCCAAGGGGAAACCATTGAAATCATTGGCGTGTCGCACGTTAAATTAGAATGTACCTACATTTGTCTGAGCGTCATAAGCGTTGGAAGTGAACACCTGCCACGCGTCCGTTCGCAGCGTCGTTCGAATACTCCGCGAATAGCGGATGTTCAAATGTCGCCAACTTGTCTGGACCCGACATTGCCGCACCGGCTTACTGATTTCGATGGCCGCTTGACCTGATGACCAGCGGCAACGGATCAGGCGGTTTCAGTGCAATCAGGCCGACGGACTTGATCATTCATCGCGGTGGGGCTCCGACCGTTGGGCAGGCCATCCATATTTAAGCTCGGTCCTGCAATTCCTCTACGACTGGCGCCTCAGCGCGTCAGTCGCAGTGCACGCCATCCTGAAGTGGTTTGGCGACAAGGTCCCCAGCTCAAAACCCGGCGAACAAAAGAGTCGTGCTAGTCGGGCAGAGTCTGGGTGGACTAAATGTCCCCGGCCTGTCAAAAGTCCTCAGGGACGCGATCGCCGTTATTTTTAGAACGGGGTCGGGCGACCGATTGACGTCACGTTGCTGCCGCGAGATCACGCTGGCCGTCCTACTATTTATCAGCACCCGAGACTGGTTGAAATCAGCGGCCAATAGCGCGCGATGGCTTCTTTCGGCCCAAAGCGGCTACACTGCAGCACTTCGGATTGACGCCCAAGAGAGATCAATCGGGCGGGACCCAAAAAGCATGGACGGCGGACTTCGATCCTAAGGGCATGGTGAGCCCGGCAGGACTCTAACCTGCGACCCATTGAGCGGCCTCTAACCATCGAGCTACAGGTCCCGCCAGATTACTTCCAACGGCGGCGAACGAATTAACCAAGCTTGAGGGGCGACGAAGCGCTTCGCAAATCTCCGGCGCTCGGTGGGAGGCCGAGCCGTCCCGCTCTCCAAAAGTCCAAGTAGCAGGGCTCGAAACGAAATGACTTCGCCCTCGCTGGCCAGATGCTTGAGCGTGGCGACATCGTCGTTGGTTAGGAGGGCCGCAAGCCGACCGCGGCGATCGAAGGGCAGGATGGCGTCGAGCGCGTTGAGTTCTTCAGCGCGTTTGAGGACGGATTCTGAGGCGGGTTCGCTCATTTCGGCAGGCCGTTGATATAGAGATCGCCGTGTGCCGACATCACGCGGCGCTCCGAACCCGGAATGCCTTCTACGGCGCACAGCCATACCTCGTCGATCAAGCAGGATTTTCCGCTCTGGCTCCGCTTGCCGCTTTGTGTGGTCGCCGACACGTCCGTGGGCGCTTTTGCTGGGCCGCTTCGAGCCACCAGGAATTCGTCCTCACGCCGCCTCGATGTCGGTTTGCGAAAAATCGTTGCTCTTGTAGAGGAGCGGTTCTCCCGAAAGCGCCGCAAGAGCATAGGAAAAGCAGTCGCCGTAGTTGAGGCTGGCCGGATGACGTCCCTTACCATAGCGACGCCAGGCGCGCCGCGCACGATCGGAATGTTCGGCTGTAACTGGGACGATTTCGACTTCTGCCTTGTAGAGCCAGAGGTCGAGATCGGCGCCTGCGGCCTCCCCAAGTCGAGTTTCGATCACCATGGCAGCCTCTAGGACGGTCGCGGCGGAGATGAGCCTGACGGGGTCGTCTGCAATGCGCTCGCGGAAAGCCGCCGCTTCCGGCTCATTGAAGGCGATGGCGGCAAGGACGGAGGTATCGATGACCATCAGGATGGCAGTCCGTTCTCGTCGTAGCCGAGAATTTCGTCGGCTGTGCGGCTGTCGAGAACGGGCCGAGCGTTCCAGCGTCGCTGGATCGCTTCGAGGTCCTCGAGGAGAGCGGCTTTGCGCAAGTCAGAGCCAAGCCGTCGCAGGCGCTCTTCGAGCGCGCGCTTGGTTGCGAGTGTGATGCTTTCGCCGGTCCGTTCGGCAAGGGTGCGGGCCAGCTGTTCAGTGTCGTGGTCTTTGATGCTCAGCGCCATTCTTGTCGACCATGGTTCCTAAATGTCTATATTCTACCTATAGCACAGTCGCTCTGCACGGGCAATGCGAGGGGTTGGGCTTAAGGGGACGTCGGCGAAAATGTTTCTTCCGACGGCCCTAGAGGGGCTCTGGATACAGGATCTAGCGATTTGCGCCGTCAAACCCATCACTATCGATACCTGATACGTATGTATTCGAAGTGGTCGACGAGGCGGGTGCGGTTCGCAACTACGTTGCCAAGTTCATGCGCCGCGAAGCGGACAAATTGGTCGTAGAATATCGCGGGCTTCAGATGCGGTTTGCAATCTCGCATATTCGCGACTGGTGCGCCGTGGAATAAGAGCAGCGCCGCTCCGAAGAAATCCGCGAGGAGTATAAATGCCGAGGCGAGGAAAAATCGTAGGCCTCATAGCGCAGAGTGATGTCCACATTGACGGGCTGAACATTCCTCCCGGGCTCTACTCGGCGACAGTGAGAACGTCTCTCTCCGGCCAGCACCGGAAGAGAACCCTGGAGACCACGTATGAGCTTCATTTGAATGCCCGCGACCTTAAAGGGGTTGGCGGTTTCCTTGGAGATGAGCGCGGCGCCAGTATGGATGCGACCACAGCCGTCCAAAAGGGGTTGCTCACCATCGCCTAATGTGAGGCTGCCTCATTGTTACCGTAGAGGTGATGCGGCCGGATCCTTCTCTTTTCACCAATCACCGATCGACTTCCCTATTCAGCGCCGTCTCCGTCGGATGTCTCGATTGCTAGATCGTGGAGCGCTTGGGCGTCCTCCGACGCATACTCAGCAGACAGGATGATGGTGAGAAACGCCGCTCGAGCGATTTCTTTTTTCGAAGCACTTGGATGTCTGGCCTTGACGGCTTCGATCAGCGCTTTTGGCCTCATCCCCGGGACCGCCAATTCCCGGATCGTTTCGGAGATGGTTTCGGTCTCACGAAGCTTTTTCTCTCGCATTGCCACTCCAAATGCTGACGAGAAATATTCATATCGTAGCTACATAAGAGAATTGTGATTTCAGCCGGCTGGCTGTGCCAGAGCTAGCTAATCGTCTGGAAACCCTACCGTCGGTCTACGCCGCGCCCTGCGGCGGAACCAAATAGAACGGACATTTGCTGCCCGTCATCGCATCACCAGACATGCACAAGTATCGCATTTCTGCGTGAGCCAATTGAGCCGGCCAACCTTTCGCTTACGCCGCGAGGCCGTTTACTGTCGCTTCGGTCAATAAGAAACCCCTAAAATTACGGGGAACAAAGATAGTCAAGGACCAGAACGAAGGTGCAACCATGCCGACTACGACGAAGCAGGCCTCACAACAAAAAGTGGAGCTACTTCGGAAGGAAATCGTCGCTATCATGAGCCCCCATAGCGTGCGAGAGCCGCTTCATGGCGGCGCAATTTGCGAAAGCGCGGCAACCCCGTACCAAGGTCCTCAGCAGCCTTCGCCGCCGCTAACCGCGTCTAGTCCGCATGCCGTGCCGCCCACGGCCTCAGCAACAGTTCCCATCGCTGCAACCATTCCTTTCTGCGCCTGCATCTGAAGCGTTGGCGAGTACCACCCTTCCGAGCCAAGAATGAAAACCTCTTCCTGTCGCTTGGACCCGTTGCGCGTCATCATGTCGGCGGCTGAACTCATAACCTGGCCCTGTAGAGTATTGCCGAGCGCTGAGATCATCTCTTTCGAGCGACGGTAGGTCAAATCTGCCACGAAAGCGCATGTATAGCCTTGCCCGCCTTTGACGCAGCGTTCCTTGTGCATCCCGTTGATCTCAATTTCCCACGCCGTATCGGCGAACAGGCCATAGGTGAAACTGCGAAACCCAGTCTGCTTTCCGTATTGGGCATAGGCGCGCATGAAGGCTAGCCCGATCTCTCGCTCGTCCGGCTCCGTGTAGTCGGCTGGCACCACGATCGTCTTTCCATCAGCCATCAGGCTTCGCTCACGCCGCGAATGTGCGGCTGTCTCCAAATGCTCGGCCGCAGTCTTGCTGCCAAGTTCCGCGGCAATCTCAAACAGGCGGTCGGCCTCGTCCCTGTTCTCGGGTACACCCTTTCCGAGCTTGTAGTGCATTGCAATGCTGAAGTAGCCGGACGGGTCGTTCTGGTCGGCTGCCAGCTGATACCATTCCCGCGCCTTTTCGAATTCTCCACGCGCCTCAGCCTTCTGCCCCATCCACCATTGCGCCTTTGCATTCCCTTGCTCGGCGGCCGCCTTCATCCACTTGTGGCTTTTCGCTTCATCAAGAGCGCCGAAACGTGGCTCCTGATGAAGGAATGCAAGCACGAGCTGTGCTTCGACATCGCCGGCCTTTGCTGCTTTCTCATACGTGGCTGGCGTGACAGCGTTCCGGGCTGCCTGGCGATACCAGTCGGATACATCCTTGCCGATCGTCCCTTCGTTCCTTCTCGCCAGCCCACCAGCGTTTGAGAACGTATACAGCGCAAACCGGATATCCTGCTTTGGGCCTGGCGCCATGTAGGCGCGGGCTCGCCGAAATTCGCTTGCGTGGTCCTGCGGGTTTAAACGCGCCGCCTCGTCGCATGCTGTCGTCGCCGCGGACGTATCGATAAATGGAAGATCGACCCCGATCTGCTCTTTGTTGTTCGGCTCCTCGACAGATCCAGCCAATCGTCGACATTCATAAACCGGATCAGCCGCGTGAGCATCTGCGAAGGCAAGCCCTGCTAGCAGGCTCCACGCGGCAATCCTTGGAAAATCTACGACGTCCATTCGATTCCTCCATGAAAAAGGAGCGAGGCGAGTATCGCTTGTCGGACTGAACTGGCGCGATGCACAAAAGACGCTGGTCTAAGGGGTCAACAGATTTGGTCCGAGCTTCACATAGTGCCGCTTTTCCACGGAAGTTGAAGTAGACACTATGGGCTAGCTTCACAGCGGAAGCGCCGCGACCACTGTTGCGGGGGAAGGCGCCTTCATCTGGAAGCGGGAAAAAGATGGGGTTAGGCTGCGAGGTCGAGCTTTGATTGTTTGAGACAGCCGCCAGCGACGGCGGCTACGAGTTGTTATTATTTATAGTGTGAGGTTTGCTCAACCGCCCTCTGAATGCACTTGGCAACCGAAGGCCTTTGGCTCCATCCCCCCGCCCGGAGATCGCACCTTTCATTAAACTCGCCGCTCGGCGCGTGGCGTCGCGAAAACAGCTCCAGGCGCAACGTCAAGGCTACATCGAATAGGCGAATTGTTCAGCCCTTCGCCTCGGGTGATAATTTCCGAGCGTGCGAATGGAGCCGGGTTATGAAGATAATGCGTGCAATATCTTCGTTCGTGTTCCTCCGGCTCTTCGTTCTCTCTATTCCGCTCCTTTGCTGGCCAGCTGAGCAAGTGGAGGCTTCGGGCAGCCGGTTATGTATATCCAACATTGGGAACGCGACTGTGAAGGTCGCCGTGATCTACAGTGGCGCGTGGGGGGGCTGGCTGGCGGACGGGTGGTGGGAGATTAAGCCTCAAAGCGGCTTTCTTGAGGGTTGCACGCATGTGCCAGAGAACGACAATCAAGGAGCAGATTTTCATTACCTCGCATTCCGCCAGCAAGGTCCTGATGGGAGATGGTATGAGGCAGCCTTTGACGTCAAAGATGTAAGCTGGACGGAGGACGGATCAGATACCGTGGGAGGTAGCTATACGCTTGTTCCGAGGTCTACGCACGATAGTCGCCAACTGGACGGCCCATTCGGGAGGAGAGACCTCGGGGGAACCAAGTTCATAACGTGTGTTCCGAAACTGGGAACCAAAAAACTCTCGACGCTCAAAGACCATTGGTCCTGTTCCCCCTACGATATGCTCGCGTTATTCGGGACGCAGCTTTACACGCCTACTGACGGCGGCTTGCTGCAGATAAACGACTATGATGTTTACGTTCGGACAAGCGTGGACGCGAAACTCTTCGATATCAATCCATCTAGTTCTGGCAAAGCCAATGAGAAGAACCAGAAGGTGTCACCTGGACCTCCGGAATCTGGAGAACCAGATCTCCTCCTGGGGTCGCAGGGGTATGGCTTTTACTTCATGCTGGCTCATCTGCTATTGTTTTATCACCCACTCGGCGTAATCGTTCTCGTGGGTGCCTAGGAACGCGCCTCGGTCTATGGTGCCTACGAAGAGTGCAGTCCCAGAGAATCCATCCGGTTGTTCAGGCCAGGTCTTCCGCGAGCTACAAGACGGCCATATGATAAACTAATTCATGTCGGCCGCCTCGTGGCACCCTGCAGCAAGGACACCGTTGGGGGCTATGCGATTTTTCGCGTCCTGGTGCTGATCCTTGCTCTCATTGCATATCTGTTGCGAGCCGCCTCATTGCCTCCGGAAATAGAGTAGCTTCTATCACCACCAGCGCACACGCGCACCGTCTCACGAAGTCATAAACGTCGAGACTTCGGAGGTCGGCGCAGATGATTGAGCCCCCGCAGGGGGCGGAGGCTCAATCAAGGTGCGCGTTCGTAAATTGAGGAATTGCGCGGCAATAAAAACCAGCACGGATCTCATTTTTAACGTGTGCTTTGTGGGTGCGCAATTACAGGTATATTGTTGCAAGTGAGACGCTGAATAGCAATGAATTTATAGGGGCTCTGGCTAATCAATTCGAGTTACGCAGCAACCGCCGGGCTATTTCAAGGATCCTCGATTTCAACCGGCGTCCAGCGGAGGCGGGATCATCGGCGAACCCAGGGATGGAGAGGGGCCTCTGACTTCGGAGACATACACCTCGTGGCCGAAGTGGGGGTCCTGGCTCAGGTCCGGACCATCAAACCGATCTATAAATTCTTCAAGATCCGTCTGGTGCGAGAAGCCCATCGCAACGGCAGACATGCTTTCGACTTCGCCGCCCTGGTCCTCATAAGTCGCACTCATTTCGAGGACACCTAGCCGATCGAAGTTTGCTTGCATGTGAAATGAAAGCCAAACCAGATATTCTAGCGGATAGCCGGGATTGCCTGCATATGTCACGACATAGGGGTAAGCCAAACGAAATCGTTCGGCCAACGCTACGCCTTCGGAGGCAAAGACAAGAAGATCACTATCCTCCTCGACGTCGTGAAGTTCGATCGTCAGATCATGCTTGCGCAAAGCGACGTACGCGCCAAGTCGGTCGGATGGCAAGGATGCGAATATGATGTCGCGCCATCGTTGGATGGCTTCATCGAGATCGGTGCGGACCAAAAACATGAAGCATCCTCAGCAAAGCCATCCCATGATCAAAAGCTTGGAGCGGTGCACAGTGCAATTACAGCTAGTAGATATTAGGTGGAGCTAAATTTCAAGCTCGGCATAAGGTGTTTGCGGAGTGACATGCAACGGTCACTGGCAAGGTCGTGAAGCGTATAACCCGTTACGCCGCCATTAAGCCCGGATGGAGGATGAACTGCGCGAGCCATCTTCAGTCAGGCAAGAACAAGGCCCGGGCTCGCGCTACCTGCCCCGAGCGGTCAACGCCGGTGACCCAGGTGCGAAGGGCCATGGTTGACCTCTGTGCACCCTAGTTGCGGTACTCTTCACGTTCTGGGCTAAAATGTTTGCGTAAATATCGACTGGAAGAGGATAGCGCCCGGCATATCGTGAGGCTTGAAACTCACCATACGCCGCGCGTCTTTTGCGTCACTTGGTCATACGTCGAAAGTCCTTGCGGTCCCCTAAAACGCGGCCGATCAGACTTGGGCCTGGCCACCGTCGGCGAAGAGTTCGGAGCCGTTGACGAAGCTTGCGTCGTCGGAGGCAAGGAACAGGGTGGCCTTAGCGATCTCCTCGGACTCGCCGACCCGGCCGAGCGGGATACGCGAAGCGAGATAATCGAGGAGACCCTGCTGCTGTTCCTTGTCGTTGCCAGCCAGTTCAACGAGGCCGGGGGTGCGTGTGGCCCCCGGGGAAACCACGTTGACGCGAATGCCGGTACCCTTGAGGTCAAGCGCCCAGGAGCGAGCCAGGTTGCGGACTGCGGCCTTGGAAGCGGAATAGACCGAGAAGGCGGCGGTACCTTCGGTACCGGCGGTCGAACCGGTTAGCACGACCGACGAGCCGTGACCCAGCAGTGGAAGCGCTTTTTGCACGGTAAAGATGACGGCCTTCACGTTGCGACTGAAGGTATCGTCGACCTGCTCCTCGGTGATCTGCCCAAGCGGGAGCATGCTGCCTCCACCGGCGTTTACGACAAGGACGTCAAGGCGTCCGTGTTCCGACTTCACCTGGGCAAAAAGCTTGTCCAGGTCTTCGTTGCTCGATGAGTCGGCCTGCACGCCAACGGCAGCCTCGCCGATCTCCGCAATTACCTTGTCCAAGGAGTCCTTGCGGCGGCCCGTAATGTAGACGCGGGCGCCTTCGGCTGCAAAGAGCTTGGCAGTCGAAAGTCCGATGCCGCTGGTTGCTCCAGTTACCACGGCAATCTTGTTTGCAAGTCTGTTCGTCATCTTATTCTCCTAATGCTGCACGCGCGAAAGGATCCAGTCCGAATGCGCGGCCTGTGGAAGTTTTTGAAATGTTCGTAGGGGGCTTTGGCCTTCGCCCGCGTCGCCTTCCGATGGGACGAACGTAGTTGGTCTCCCCGTCGGCGAGAAGCCGCTCGGGATGGAGACATTATCCATCTGGATGAATGGTCTCGGTCGCAGAACTGCGCCTGGCATCGACGCGCTCGAAAACGCCCGTCACCCAATCGGCGAAGGCCCGCAGCCTCGGATTGGGAAACCTATCTCCCGGATAAACGAGATGCAGTGAGTGGTTTTCCGGCTTCCATCTGGGGAGGAGCTCGACGAGAGCGCCGCGCTCGATATGCGGCTTTGCCAGAAAGCCGAAGCTCTGACCGATGCCCAGCCCGGCCACGAGCGAATTTAAGTGAGCAGTGCTTTCGTTGACCGAAATGCCGTTGGATGTCGGTACATATTCAGTTCGCTCATTTCCTCGCAGGAACCGCAACGGAAAACGCTTTCCTGACGATGCTGAGAAATAGCTGACGACTCGATGCGCCTCGATCTCGTCTGGACGCGTCGGTAGCTCTCGACCTTCCAGGTAGGTAGGTGCCGCGCAAAGAATGTAATCGAGTTCGCATAGTTTGCGGGCCTTTAGGCTTGAGTCTGCAAGAGAGCCGCCGCGGATTACACAATCTATCCCTTCCCCAATCAGATCGGCGGAGCGATCACTGACGCCGAGCATGAGATCGATGTCCGGGTATTGCCGTTGGAAATCCGAAAGAGAGGGTATGATAATGTGGTTCGCAAGCACAGAGCCGACGTCCACACGCAGTCTTCCCTTGGGGGTGCTGCGCGAGCCGGCGACAGTGCCGTCCATGTCATCGAGATCCGCGAGCAGGCGAAGTGCGCGCTCATGATAGGCGGCGCCTTCCGTGGTCACAGTCACAGTTCGGGTCGTTCGTTCTACGAGCTTCGTCCCGAGATGCGCTTCGAGATCCTGTACGAGTTTGCTGACGGAGGACCGGGGCAAGTTCAGCGTGTCTGCGGCTTTTGCGAAGGATCCCGCTTCGGCAACGCGGACGAAGGTTCGTATGGCGAGTATCTGATCCAATTTAATGGCCTTGGTGATCGGAACTTCGACAATATACCGAGGGCGACACTTGACGCCATGGATGTTTCTTCGACGGGCCTTGCTTCCGGTCTAAGGCGTTTGGAAGGGCTTCGAGGGTGACTGGAGCCGCCAAGTCCGCCTAGACCTCAGCTCCCTGCCAGGTGACAGCCGCCACCATTGATCGAGTCCTCGCCTCGGTGAACCGCACTCCCGCGCGCGTGCCAGCGCTGTGCGTCGCAAGTTCAAGGTTGGGTGTCTCGTTTGAAGCGGGCCCTAAGGCTAATCGACTTCGCTAGAGGCGTTCGTGGTTTCTGGGTATCGGCAACGCGGCTGAAGATCGTTATGATCTCATTTATTGCGGAACGGCCTGGATCGCGGGCGGCTTCCAATGCCCGTCCAACGCTGACGCCGTGGGCAGATAGAGCCTCATGACCGCATAGAAGGATTCGCTCGGCGCTGGGAGCCAATTTGATTCCAACGCTGCTCCTGGGCTTTCGTGCTGCAAATACAGAACGATCTTTCCGTCGGCGCTTTTCTGAAGGCTCGCGAGCATGGGCGAGTTGATCAGGTAGCGATCGACAGGGTTGTCGACAAGGAACTGCTTCGGTCTGTCATACATGGTCAGCGACCAAAAGGCCTCGACCGGTGGCAGCGTCTCAGGGGTCAAGGTGAGAGTGTATCTTGCTCTACGTCCGTCAAGTGGCGCCTCCTGTGCGTCGACGGCATAGATCACATAGAGTGCCTCTTGCACCGAGTTGCCGTAGATGCCGCCTTGCGCCGCCGCGGCGCGGACCATGAACCTGCCCTTCATGAATTCCGGCGTGCCGAATAACTTGGACGAATCTGTCAACCGCGCGGCCTCGTCTCGAATCTCCTTCTCGGTCGCGACCGCCACGGCATTCATGAGCTTCACTGTCTCTGGTGAAAGATCCGCTCCGGACCAGGTCGCTCCTTTTTGGACGCCAAGCTTGGCAAGGTTAGCCCGTGGCGTCTCGTCACCGGGATAAGGTGGTGCGAACTGCAGCAGGAATGCGGCAAGCGCCCAGTAGTTCGTAATCATCAAATCGTCTGAGATTGGAAGCCAGTCAACGGATGGCGGAGGAGCGGAAGCCGGCGTTTCCGCGTAGACTGACAGCAGCGTAGCCTTGTAGCCCGCCTGGATTTGCTCCACGTTCTCAAGATCGTCGGGCGAGAAAAGCTGCGTCCGGATAATGCCTATGGCAAGCGTGGTCGGCATTTCGACCACGCGCTTGATCCTCGTCGGTATATCGCCCTTCCAGCCTGGGCCGGTGATCAGAAAATCGCCGCCGTCGTTGCCGTCCACCCGCGTGCCTGGATAGTCGACGTTGTTCGTATAGAGGTCGATGAGTTGAAGCGAGTAGTAGCGGTCTTTCTCGATCGGTGGCATCGTCACGACGACAGGTTCAGCCCTCAGATCGAAGACAATGAAGGAATAGGGGGTGTCGGAATTCGGCGTGATGATTGCCGTATCTTCGGGCGTGTAAACCCTGGCGACGCTGACCAGTGTGTTGAGCGGCCCCTTATACTGGCCGCCACCCGGCTCCAGTGCGTACTGGTACATGGTGAGGTAGTTCTTCACCATCGGATAGGTGTAAATATACACCTCTCTGGCGATGGCCCCGATGTCATCCTGCGCGAATGCCTCAAGAGGCGGCAGCAGCATTAGCGCAGTGGTTCCTTGCAAGAAGGTGCGGCGCTTCATTCCTTCACTTCCTCTGCGGCCGGAAACTTCCAGCTTCCCTCAAGAACTTGCATCTCGGGCCTATACAGGCGGACCATGTAGTTCCATCCCTCGGGTGTCGGCAGGCAGTTGGCCACCTTGCCATCGCAGCCTCCGAACTGGACTGTGACCGAGCCATCCTGGCTCTTCTGCGCGGTCACGTTATTCAGGGAATAGGCATTGAACGCGTTGGGCGTAAAAAAGCCTTCCTTGTTGTAGACCGTGACCGACCAGAAGTCTTTGACGGGGACATCCTTCACCGTGAGCCGGTAAACGCTGTCGCCGTCGTTCTTTTCCGGCGTCACGTTGAGGTAAAACGCTTCCTTGTCTGGGTTTCCGCCCCATCCAAGTGCTGCTCCAATCAGGTGCCGGACCGGATCGACTTCATCGCGCGGTCCAAACATTTTCGCGGTGTTTGGGAGCAAAGCTCCGAGATCGAGCAGCGCGCGGCGTGTGTTGTCACGACTTTTACTGTCCCACTCCGGGATCTCAAAACTACCCTGTGCTGACTGCTTGAACGTTACCGCATCTTGAAGCGCATGAACCTTCTTCATGTCCTCGGAGCTGTTGGGGTCAGCAAAAAAGCGAAAGGCCAGCACGACATAGCGGGTACCTATATCCTTGCGAGTCAACGTGTACGAGCCAGCCCCATAGAATACGCCATGGGCGTAGTGGTCCTGGTCGATCACCAGAAGCGACACGAAGCGGTCGTCGGTGTCCGGCACATTGATCGTCACCGGCCCCGCATCGAGATCGAACACGGCGGAAGAATAAAGCGTGTCACGGTTCAGGCGGATGATAGTCTGCTTGTCGAGCGGTACCATTTCGCGCGTATGATCGAACTTGCCAAAGCCACCATTTCCGGCGATGCCGGAGAAATAAAGGTCGCTCTCAGCGCGCACAAAGTTGTCGCTGTTGACGAGGATCGGGTCGGCAAAAGCCGGCAGCGCAGCAAGCAGTGACACCGCAGCAATCGTCGAGCAGCTCAATTTTGCAAGAGACATGGAAGCCCACCAAGTTGAAATTAGAAAAGCGGATTGACCGGCGAACATTAAAAGCGAACGACGAGTCCAAGGATCGGACCTTGTTGCACGGCGTCGAAGATAAAGCCGTCGTGGCTGTAATCGACGCCGAGCGCGCGATAGCCAGCGATGGTTGAGATCCTGTCTCTGAACTCGTAACCGATTCCTATGGCGAGATCCCAATCAAGATCCGCCTGTCCTGCCCCGGCCAGGCCCCAGGCGCTCAGATAGAAGTGGTCCGTCAGGAAGTAACGACCGCGAACGCCCGCTATGGCGTCCACCCATGTGGCGCTGTCACGGCTCGAAACTCCACTCAGAAACCCGCCGGAAAAGGAGATCCGCGTACTCGCATGCCAGATACGTGCCCCGGCCACGACGTCGACGTTACTGCGGCCATCTTGAAAGATGGCATAGCCCATACCAACGAGACCAGCGAATGTCTCCGACGTGGTGTCGACCCCTCGGGCAACGACACCGAGCGGCGTGGCAGTTTGCGACGAAACCTTGGTGTAGATCACGTCACCAAAGACGCTGAACCGATCGTGACGCGCTTCACCGATCGCCATGAAGCCAACGTCGAGATCCTTCAGGATATCGCCGAAATCGGACACAACATGAATTGCGGGTAGACCGAACTGTCCGAAATCACCAGAGATGCCGGCGACCCAAAAATAAGGGCTTGCGGTAAAGCTCCAACCTTCGGCATTGGCTTCAGGGACAAGGAATGGCTGTTGAAGGTCCGCGCTGTTTGCGGACGAAGAATGCATCAAAGCGGTGAACAATGCTGCCGCCAAGAGAAAAGATTTCATCGCCTTGGCCCCACCATCGAGTGTGGCTGAACACTGGTTTGCGGTATCGTCAACTGGGACGGCAACCGACGCTGCCTGTTGTGGGCGAGGTGCCAGCATTGAAGGCTCACGATGACGACATCGCGGGGGCGCGGAATTTCCTTACGGCAGCAGTGTGAAGCTATTGAAGAGCTCAAGTTTTATGTAACCCCATCGATCCTCGGCGATAAGCTCACATGTGCACATGTGTCGACCACAGATTGTCCGGATCCAGACAATTTACGAAATTTTGTGTTCGATCAGCGAAAAACGTTCTGTCCAGACCGTGCATGTGGAGGGATCCCGTTGGAGTTGACACGAGAGAAGGCAGAACATGTCCTGTGCCAGGGGCCTTGGCTCGCACATATGAGCGCGCAATTCCGGACGGAGCTGCTGCGCCAAGGGCATTTGCAGAAATTTTCTCCCGATCAAATCATCTATCGATATGGCGACGCGGCTGGTGGAATGTATGGCCTTGTCGCCGGTTCTCTCACCATCAACTCGGCGCCTCCCGACGCGATCCCGCGTCTAATCCATCTCGGAATGGCGGGCGCATGGACGGGGGAAGGGCCTTTCCTCACCGGCCAGCCCCGCAGGGTTGAGTTGAGAGCCCTTGGTGAGACCTGGATGATGCACGTGCCATTGGACGCATTGGAGCAGATGGCGGCACGGGATCCCGCCGTATGGCGTGCGGTGGGTTTGAACACCGTCTTAACCGTGGATGTCCTCGTCCGTATTATTCATGACCTACAAAAGCGCAATGTCGAATGCAGAATAGCCTCCGTGCTTCAGCGAGCGGGTTGGCTCGGTGACATGGCCATCCCGTTGTCCCAGAGCGCCCTTGGCGTCATGGCGAATGCATCACGACAGCAGGTCAATTCCGCAATGAAGAGTTTCGCAAGGGCAGGTTGGGTCAAATACACCTATCGTTCCGTAACGATCTTAGACACGCAAGCGCTGAGACGGTTCTCCGACGGAGATGGGTCGGAGTAGTAAAAACACGAAACCATCCCTCTTCTGGGTTCCGTTCTACTCAGGGCGATAGGTTTGAAGTTGGCTCTCGGGCTCCAAGCGTCCATCCTGCTCGCATTCCGGAATGATAGTCCGACGCCGGGTCGTCGGGGCGTGGCGTTCGCCGGTCGCGCCCCGTCACAAAGTTCGATCACCCCGCCGGAATTTGCTACAATGGTTCTTTGGGGTGGATGCCATGGGTATACTTGACCGCCTGCTTTCGTCGCCATACCCATTCATCAGCGATGGTGGCATGGAGACAGACCTTATCTTCCACGAAGGCGCCGAAATGCCGCTTTTCGCCTCCTTCGTCCTGCTCGACAGCCCAGAGGGGCGCGAGATGCTGCGGCGCTACGCGGTATCGTATTTCGAGTTGGCCCAGGCCGCGAGTCGCGGGTTTGTGATGGGCACGCCGACCTGGCGCGCCAATTGCGGCTGGGGGCCGAAGCTCGGGCTCGACGACGCAGGGATCCGGGACGTCAACCGGCGCGCTATTGCCTTCGCCCGCGATCTGCGGGGCGCCCATCCCTGGCGGGACCATATCCTGATCGAGGGGGTTCTCGGGCCGGCAGGGGATGGTTACGCACCCGACCAGCTCCTGACCCCGACAGAAGCGGCCCGCCTGCACAGCGCCCAGCTGGAGACCTTTGCCGAGGAAGGTGTGGACATTGCGTCGGCTTTCACAATCACCCATCCAGGTGAAGCCATCGGCATGGTCAACCGCGGGCGCGACCTTGGCCTGCCTTTAGCACTCTCATTCACGGTCGAGACCGACGGGCGGTTGCCGACCGGGCAGGACCTCGATTCAGCGCTCTGCGAGGTCGAAGCCGCGACTGGCGGCTACGTTTACTACTATGGGATCAACTGCGCCCATCCCGAGCATTTCTGCAAACAGTTGCCATCGCGCTGGCTCAACCGGATTGGCATGGTCCGACCAAACGCTTCTCACCGCAGCCATGCCGAACTGGACGAAGCCACCGAGCTCGATGACGGCGACCCGCAGCAGTTCGGCGTGCTTTGCGCCGACCTGGCAAAACGGCTCCCTAAACTGCGCGTCGTCGGCGGATGCTGCGGCTCGGACATGCGGCACATCAGGGCTCTAATCGCGGCGGGCATCTGAGCGCCGGGTGATGCATTGAAGAAAGAACGAGCCCGCTTCACCTTCACAGCGAGATCGACACTGGAGCGCTGAAGTGTGAGAAGATCCAGAACCTCTCTGCGAGCACTATTTCTCCGAGGTGTTCGATACCCATGGTCTGACCGGCAACATTGCCTAGCTGTGACGACACTTTCTCGTTGGTGTCGCTCGTCTCGACCGGCCTCGGCATCGGCTTTGTGCCGGAGTGGACAAGGGATTTGGCGAACCGCAACTTCGTGCTTTGTCCTATAGGGCGTCGGTCCGGCCGCTGGCACGGTGGGTGTAGTCATCAGGCACAATGAACGAGCCGAGGACCTGATATAGCCTTTACGCTACATCCGTTTCATCGCGACGGTTCCTGAACAGCCGCGGCCTGCACCGGATCCTTTGAACCTGCCGGTCCCTTTGTCTCCCTTTATCACTCCCGTCAGGGTGTTGCCTCCTTTCCTTCCTTTATGGATGAAAGTGTTGGTCATGTTGACGGTTCCGTTTCGGGAGACTTTTCCCGAAAACCCAGTGCTAGACGACACGATTGCGCGGCGACAAACAAGGTGAGATTCAGCGTCAATCAGGATGAGACTCGGCGGCGGGGGTGTGACGAAGGGAGGGCGTAGCCCGACCGGAGTTACACCCCCGCCGCGGCGCAATTTTTAGGCGTCT
>NZ_JACVAO010000025.1:0-75789 GCF_014851885.1 Ensifer sp. ENS02
GTCGCTGACGCAGACCTATGATGTGACCATCAATGACGGTCATGGCGGCACGGCGATCCAGACCGTGACGATCGTGATCACCGGCACCAACGACGCACCGGTCATCACTTCGGGCGTGCAGAGCGGTGCGGTCACGGAGATCGCCGACAAGGCGACGGGTGAGAACACGGTCACACACACGCAGGGCGGTGCGGTTGGCTTTAGCGATGTCGATACGCTCGACACGCACACCGCCAGCTTCAAGGCGAACGGCAACGGCTATCTCGGCACCTTCGCGCTCGACCCGCTGAACCAGGCAACCGATCAGGTCGGCTGGAGCTTCAAGGTTGCCGACAGCGTGCTCGACTCGCTGCAGGCTGGCCAGAAGCTGACGCAGACCTATGACGTCACCGTCGATGACGGCAAGGGCGGTACGGCGACGCAGACCGTGACGATCACGATCACCGGCACCAACGATGCCCCGGTCATCACCTCGGACGTGCAGAGCGGTGCGGTCACGGAGATCACCGACAAGGCGACGGGCGAGAACACGGCCACGCACACGCAGGGCGGTGCGGTTGGCTTTTCGGACGTCGATACGCTGGATGAGCACAGCGCTAGCTTCACGGCGAACGGCAACGGCTATCTCGGCACCTTCGCGCTCGACCCGCTGAACCAGGCAACCGATCAGGTCGGCTGGAGCTTCCAGGTTGCCGACAGCGTGCTCGACTCGCTGCAGGCTGGCCAGAAGCTGACGCAGACCTATGACGTCACCGTCGATGACGGCAAGGGCGGCACGGCGACCCAGACGGTGACGATCACGATCACCGGTACCAACGATGCCCCTGTGATCACCTCGGGTGTGCAGAGCGGTGCGGTGACGGAGATCGTCGACAAGGCGACGGGCGAGAATACGGTGACGCACACGCAGGATGGCGCGGTGACGTTTACCGACGTCGATACGCTGGACGAGCACAGCGCTAGCTTCACGGCGAACGGCAACGGCTATCTCGGCACCTTTGCGCTCGATCCGCTGAACCAGGCAACCGACAAGGTCGGCTGGAGTTTCAATGTCGCTGACAGCGTGCTCGATTCGCTGCAGGCGGGCCAGGTCCTGACGCAAACCTATGACGTCACCGTCGATGACGGCAAGGGCGGCACGGCGACCCAGACGGTGACGATCACGATCACCGGTACCAACGATGCGCCCATCATTACCTCGGGTACTCAGACCGGTTCTGTGACTGAGATCGCCGACAAGGCGACGGGCGAGAACACGGCCACGCACACGCAGGGTGGTACGATCGGCTTTTCGGACGTCGATACGCTGGATACCCACAGCGCCAGCTTCAAGGCGAACGGCAACGGCTACCTCGGCACCTTCGCGCTCGACCCGGTCAATCAGGCTGGCGACACGGTTGGCTGGAGCTTCCAGGTTGCTGACAGTGTGCTCGACTCGTTGCAGGCTGGCCAGACGCTGACGCAGACCTATGACGTGACCTTAGATGACGGCAAGAGCGGCACGGTGACCCAGACCGTGACGATCACGATCACCGGTACCAACGATGCGCCGATTATTACCTCGGGTACCCAAAGCGGTTCTGTGACGGAGATCGCCGACAACGCGGGTGGCGAGAACGCCACGCTTCATGCCAAGGCCGGCGAAGTGACGTTTAGCGATGCCGATACGCTGGACGTGCACAAAGCCAGCTTCGTAGCCGGCGGCAGCGGTTATCTCGGCACGTTCTCGCTCGGTGCGGTCGATCAGGCCGGCAATTCGGTCGGCTGGAGCTTCCAGGTTGCCGACAGCGTGCTGGACTCGCTGCAGGCGCACCAGGTGCTGACGCAGACCTATGAGGTGACCGTCGACGACGATCACGGCGGCACGGCGAAACAGACGGTGACGATCACGATCACCGGCACCAACGACGCTCCTATTCTGACTGTCGATAACTCTGGCTCTGTCACGGAGGACGTAAGCGTCGTTGCGGGTAAGCTCAGCGATAGCGGAAGCCTGAGCTATGCCGACGTCGACATCGGTGATACGCACACGGTATCGAGTACGCTGGCCGGTGCACCCGTATGGTCCGGCGGTAATCTTTCGGCAGTGCTGAGCGCGTCGCAGATCGCCGAGTTGACCAGCAACTTCTCGACGGCAGGTTCTAGCTGGAACTACAATGTCTCTAACGCGCTGGTGCAGTTCCTCGACAGCGGCGAGACGATTACGTTCTCCTACAATGTCGCCGTTACCGATAGCAAAGGAGCAACCGACACTGAGACTGTGACGATCACCATCAACGGCGCCAACGACGCGCCGGTGGTTGCCAGCACCAGCGTCTGGCTTCCGAGCGATCCTACGCAGCAGGCAACCGGCTACACCAATGGCTATCCGCTACACGTATCCGTGCCGACGGATGTCGATGGCGAAAACGTGACCGTTACCGCGACGACTGCGCCAAACGAAGTTTTCTATTTCAACGGCAATAGCTACGTCCAGCTCATCGCCGGAACCGTACTTTACAATCCTGCGGCGGGGATCAACCTGCTTGATGATCTCGTCTATCGGCCAACTTCGATTGTGAATGACACCCCTTCGGTTACTCTGAACCTTAGCGCAAACGACGGATCGGGGCCCGTGCCCTATTCTGTAACCATAAGCGAAATCGCTCCGACGAGGATCGGCGGGCCCGTCAACTCGATATCCGACAATTCCGGCCCGCTCACGTCGGGTAATAGCGCGCAAGCCAATGTAGTACTCGGATCGACGTTTGCTTCTGCAGTCAACGCTGACCCATCTGGTGGCTTGCTAAGCCTGTTCACCAACTTTCAGAACTGGAACAACAAGGGGGCGACTGATCCCAGCGGCACCTATGCAACTGTGAACAGTGGTGATCGGAACGGCAATGACCTGGAGAAACAGGTCAACGTCTTTGTCTTTGTCGACGGCATAAAATTTCAGGTGATATTTGCCAACGACGCTAATCCCGACAATTGGGCCTACGACGCCTCTTCCGGTTTGATGAAGGCCGACGTCGATTTCGACTTGATCAAGAACACGACCAATTCCTCGCAGACATTAGCGCAATATCTGGCGATCCCTGCAAACGCACCTGAAGCAACCGACGTTTGGACCGTACAATACGAAGACAACAAGGGGGGCAACGAACAGGCACGATACTTCAAGTTCGACTTCTCGAAATTTGACCCGGGTGACCCAGGCATCATCGTGGTGGGTGACAGCGGCAAGTCCAACCTCATCTACGGCACCTCGGGCAACGATACCCTGACCGGCGGCGCTCTCGACGATACCATCATCGGCCGTGGCGGAAACGACCTGATCAACGGCGGCGGCGGACACGATACACTGAGGGGCGGCGGCGGAAGCGACAGGATCGATGGTGGTGCCGACAATGACCTGCTCGACCTATCCGACTCGACTGCGGGTGTAACCTTCACCCTGGTGCAGGGCAGCAGCGACACGACAGTGAACCTGACGAGCGTGGGTCTCGGGACCGACACATATCGCAATATTGAGGGGCTTATCGGCTCCGATTACAGTGATACGCTCACAGGTAGCGCTTCGGACGACCAAATCTATGGTGGTCGAGGTGCCGATACCATAATTGGTGGTGGGGGCAATGATATGCTTTATGGGGGTGCCGGCGCCGACCACATGACTGGCGGCGGGGGCGGAGATACGTTCGTCATCGGCTCCGATGCCCCTGGTATCGAAGACGTCATTACCGACTACAATTATGGTGATGGTGACGCTGTCGATCTATCCGAGTTGCTTGGCAGCCTCCCCTCGAACACAACGCTCGAAAACAACTATGTCCGCGTACAAGACGCGGGCGGTGACAACGCCAATTTGCAGGTGGACACCGATGGTGTCGGCAGCGGCGGCTGGCATACGGTTGCGGTGCTGGAAGATTTCCACGTCTCGACGGATGTGGTGAAGATCCTGTTCAATAATAATGGGACGAAAACGGAACAGGACGTCCACTAACGCAAGGTCGATCTCGACAGTTCTGCGGTTCTCGGCAATCATCCGGGAACCGCGTATTCAGGGGGAGTTTTTCATGAGCAGAAGCATGCTGGCGGGGGTGATGCTCGCACTGATGCCCATATCCAGTTTCGCGGCCGACCTTATCGGCGACTATGCGCCGGCGGCCCGGCAATGCACCGAGATCAGCCAGTCCGCGCTGACGGTCGATCAGGACGTGGCGACGCTGACCAAGGAAGTCGTGGCGCGCATGGACGAGGCGATTGCCGTTGCCGACGATCCGCGCTGGATCGCTTCGACGCGGCCGGCCTTCGTCTGGGCGTCCGAGACCAAGGTCGCCTGCGGCAAGGCCTATGGTTACCTGCAATCGAGCTGGCGTGACGAGGACTACATTGCCAAGTGCGATTGCTTCTACGCCAAAATGCGGCACTTCATGAATTGAGACAGCCGGTATGATCGAAATGCCCCACGTTGTGGTTTCCCCGGCACGGCGCGTGTCGTCGTGCCGACGATGGCTGGCACTCGGCGTGCTGGCGCTTGGAGTCCTTGCCGGCTGCCAGGGTGCTCCCACCGCCCCTGAGGTGCTCGACGTCGAATCGCCGCAGGCAAGGCATGCCCGGCGCGCATCCGAGCATGCGGTGAAGTTGCAGGAGGCCTTCGGAACCGGCGCAACGCGTGTCGGGCTTATCACTGCACTGATGGCGCCTTCGGGCGAAACGGTGCGCGAACGCGACATCCGCGACGGGGCGTCGCTCGCCGTGGACGAGGTGGGTGGTGGCCAGCTTTCGCTTTTGGTCGAAAATACCGACGGTTCGCCGCAGCAAGTCCAGGACGCCGCCAAGCGTCTCGCGGGCCAGAACGCGGCGTTGATTGCGCTGTCGGTTGCGGACGTGCCTGTCAGCACCGTCCGCCAGGGACTTGGCTCTGCCCGCGCGCCGCTTCTCGCGTTGCGCGGCAACGGCGCCGAGCGGCCGGCCGGCACCTTCGCCTTCGTTTCTGACCGCATCGATAGCGCTGTCGAGGGCGCTTCCTATGCTTTTGCCTCCGGCCGCAAGCGGCTGATCGTGCTTTTGCCCAGCGATGTCTCTGCCGCCGAACGGCAAAGGCTGGATCGCGGTCTTGCGGGCTATGGCATCAAGCCGGCGCTTGTCGCCGTGACCGGCATCACGACATTTTCCGGTGACGCGGCCGCCAAGGCAAAGCTAAAGGATATTGATGCGGTTCTCCTCATCGGATCGGAAGGGGGGGAGGTCGGTTCTCTGTCGCAACTCAAGGCCAACGGCTATCTGAAACCGAATGCAATGGTCGTCGGAACTTCCGGTTGGACGAATGCCGCCTACAAGCGACCCGAATTTTCCGGAAGCCACCTCTGTCTCTTCGGCCCGGAAAACGGCTCGCGGATGACGTCGCGCTTCCTCGATCGCTACGAGCGTGCGGCAAGTGCGGACGCGGCTTATGGGTTCGACGTCATCGCCCTTGCGGCTGGTCTCGTGCGGTCCCAGGGGGAAGGCGCCATCAATCAGGAAAGCATCCGCGCGCCAAACGGTTTCGTCGGTGCGGCGGCCACCTTCCGGTTCACAAAGGACGGCTCGGTAGAGCGAACCTGCGCCATCTACCAGGTGACCGCCGGCAGCGTGAAGCTTCTGGATCCCGCGCCCCGCTCGTTCTGACCGAAGCGTTGTTGACCAAAAACCGATGCGGCGAGCGATCGCGCTGCATTCGGTGTAGAGAAGCGGGCGAGGGCACGGCAGCTAAGTTCACGTTATCCGCAAGCTCGCGCCGCGAAGCCGGAGGCCAAGGCGGGAGGCGACACGCTTCGACGACGCGTTGTCTCGATCGGTACTGTAAAACAAGGTGCGAGAGCGAAGCGTCGGCAGCCGCGACCAACCAGCCGTCGCAGCAGCGCCGAAACCGCGTCCTCGAAACGCCTTGGCGGTCACAAGCCCGAGTTCGGCGCCGGAATCGGTGAGCCGCGCCGCACATGCCAGGGAGGCGACTTCACCGTCGACAATGGCAGCGCACCAGGGCGACCAGAAGTCGGCAACGCCGTGGAAACCAAGATCGAACCAGGCCTCAGGAATCCCATCCGTCGCCTTCTTCGGAGTCGTTGCCAACGAGCCGCGCATCGCCTTGGTGAGGAGTGTCGTGCTGCAACTCAAAGACAAGGCCGAAATCGTATTCGGCAGGCCCATCATCACCAAGCAGCGACAGATAGCGCTCAAGGTTCACAGGCGTGCTGGGATGAACGAAGGGCGGTTCGATTGCGGCAAGTCCTTCCAGCTCCGCGACCAGACCGCCCGGCAGGTCCGCGCGTGCTTCGCACAGGTTTCCCTCCGCGCATCCGGCGAGCCAGAAGCGCGGGCCCGGTGCCTGATCCGGATCGGCGCGTGTTCGAAACAATGTGTGGAAGTCTGTTTTCAGCCAATGGCTTGCTGGTATCATGAGGCGATCGCTCAATAATATCCCCGCATCCGTCGAGTACGTTCCTGGCGTGAGGGGGCAAGATGCCCACGGCGAGATCGGTCGCGCGCAATCGGCGACAAAGGAGCCTTGCGTTAAGGCGGGATTTTCGTGTCTTGCCAATGCGTGAACTCTCATGGTAACGTTCCCACGAGCTTGAGGCCTGTTACCTTTGATGATGGCTTCCGGCCCGGGAGGAAACATGAAGAACGGACCCCGGCAACGGGCCACCATTATCGACGTCGCGGAGCGGGCAGGGGTCTCGAAGAGCACGGTTGCACGTGTTCTGGCGGGTTCTGCCAGCATTTCCGACGAAGCCCGCGACCGCGTGCTGAAGGCCGTTGCAGCCACCGGCTACGAGCGCAATCATCTGGCCGTCGGCATGCGTTCGGGGCGCAGCGGCATGCTCGGCCTGGTCATTCCCGATATCACCAACCCCTTCTGGGCCGAAGTCGCCCGCGGCGCCCAGGATCGCGCCGCCAAGGACGACATTTCGCTTCTCGTCTTCTCGTCGGACTGGGATGCCGGCACGGAGGCGACGCATCTTCGCGCCCTGCGGCGCGCCCGTGTCGATGGCGCGATCATCAATCCGGTCGCCGACAATTTCGATGATCTCGATCGCTTCGGCTTACCCTTCGTTTTCATCGGATCGAGCGCCGAGCGTTTTCCGGATACCTTGAGCGTCGGATCGGATATCGCCCAGGCTGTCCGTCTCGGCATGGATATCCTCGTTGAGCGCGGACACCCGGCGCCGGCCCTGATGCTCGGCCCGCGGTCGCGTCTTGCGCGCGCCCGGTTCCTGCGCGCCGTGCACGAGCATTGCATCGCGCGCGACATCGACCCCGACATCTTGCTGGTGGAGGAATCCGACTACACGGTCGAGGGTGGCCGAAAGGCCATGGGGCGTTTGCTCGCCGGGCCGTGGAGAGGCAGTCGCGCCGTCTTCGTCGCCAACGACCTGATGGCACTCGGTGCCATGATCGCCGTGCGCGAGGCGGGGCTCCGGTGCCCGGAGGATATTTCCATTCTTGGCTTCGACGGCATTCCGGCGGGTGCTTTCTCCTGGCCCGGTCTGACGACGATCGAAAAACCTGGCCGGCAGATCGGCATTCGCGCGGTCGAATGCCTGCTCGATCAGATTGCCGGCCGCCCGGAGCACGGCCGGATATTTCTGCCGTGCCGACTGGTCGAGCGCGGTTCGCTTGCCGATGTCTCGGCCTCGGTAGCTGTGCGCACGGCGGCAGGGAGGTAACAATGAGCGTAAGCAACGATCTTGTAGCGGATGCAGCCATGCCTAGAAGTGGGAACGTTCCCAACGTCCATCGGCGAAGCGTCACGAAAAACGTGCGGCAATGGTGGCCCTACTACCTGATGATGGCGCCTGGGCTGATCTTCTTCGTGATCTTTCACTATTTTCCGATCTGGGAAGCCAAGATCGCCTTCGAGCAGTTGCGCATCATCCCGCCGAACATCTGGGTCGGGATCAAGCATTTCCAGACGCTCTTCTCCTCGCCGATCTTCTGGCAGGTGCTGATAAACACGCTGATCATCTCGACGATGAAGATCGTCTTCGTCTTCCCGGTCCCGATTATCGTTGCGCTGCTGCTCAACGAGATCCGGGGCGGCGCTTTCCGCAAGTTCATCCAGTCGGCGATCTACCTGCCGCATTTCCTTTCCTGGGTGGTCATCGCCGGCGTGTTCATCGCGGTGCTTTCGCCGAGCGACGGCGCGGTCAACGACATCATCGGTTTCTTCGGATTGCAGCCGGTCTCCTTCATGACCGACACGGGCTCGATCCGCTGGGTGCTGGTCTTCTCCGAGATCTGGCGATCGGCCGGCTGGGACAGCCTGCTTTACCTCGCCGCCATCATCGCCATCGACCAGGAGCTCTATGATGCGGCCGAGATCGACGGAGCCAATCGCTGGCAGAAGATCCGCTACGTCACCATTCCCGGCATCGTGCCGACGATCGCGACGCTGTTCATCCTCAACGCCGGCATGTTCCTGAACGCCGACCTCAACCAGGTGATCAACTTCTCCAACGACGTGGTGCGCAGCAAGATCGATATCATCGACACCTATGTCTACCGCATCGGCCTGCAGACCGGCGAGTATTCGCTGGCAACGGCCGCCGGCCTCTTCAAGGCGGTTCTCGGCATGCTGATGATCGTCGCCGCCCACCTTCTTTCCAAACGTCTTACCGGCAAGGGGGTATGGTGATGGCCGCCCACAACGTTCGCAGAACGCCGCTCGAGCGGCTCGAATATGCGATCATCGTCTCGACGCTGATGTTCCTCGTCGTACTGACGGTCCAGCCGCTGCTCAACCTGCTCGCCATCTCCTTTTCGGATCCGGGCAAGGTTGCCGGCATGAGCGGCCTGACGGTGGTCCCCAACGGGTTTTCGACCGACGTCTGGAGCCTCCTGGTCAACAACCCGGCCGTCCAGCGCGGCCTCCTGAACTCGATCTTCATCACGCTGGTCAGCACCGTCCTTGGTGTCGTGCTGACGGCGCTGATGGCCTGGGCACTTTCCCGCCCGGGTTTGCCGGGGCGGCGCGCGATTTTCGTCTTCGTGCTGGTGACGATCGTCTTTGAGCCCGGCATCATTCCCGATTATTTCATCAACAAGCGCCTCGGCCTTCTCGACAGCTACTGGTCTCTGATCCTCTTCAAGGTTGTGAACGCCTGGTATCTGATCATTCTCGTCCGCTTCTTCGAGGAAGTGCCGAAGGAACTGATCGAGGCCTCGGAGCTCGACGGCGCCAACCCTTTCCAGATCTCCTGGTACGTGGCGCTACCACTCGCCAAGTCGGCGCTTGCGACCATCGCTCTCTTCTACTTCGTCTTCCACTGGAACGAGTTCTTCCGGGCGATGATCTATCTCAACGACCAGTCAAAATGGCCGCTGCAGGTCGTGCTGCGCCAGTTCGTGGTCGAGGGCGACAAGCTCGCCATGGTCGGGGTCGTCGACAGCAACAACTACACCGGTGCGAGCCAGATCAACATTCGCGCGCTGAAGGCAGGCATGATCCTGCTTACGATCGCGCCGATCCTCGCAATCTACCCACTCATTCTGAAGTTCTTCACCAAGGGCACCATGAGCGGTGCGCTGAAGGGCTGACGATGCAGAACCGAACCATAAAAGCCATAGCATATTGGGAGGAACAAACATGCTTGGAAAACTGATCCTTGGCGCAACCACCGCCATGGCATTGATGGCGAGCGTCGCCATGCCCGCCTTCGCCGATCCGGTGACGATCCGCGTCGTCTCGAAGGATCTCACGACGAGCAATCCTGACGACGTGAAGCTGATGAAGGCCTATGAGGAGGCGCTGAAGGCCAAGGGCACCGACATCCATATCCAGGTCGTCGACCTGCCGTCCTCTGGCTATGCCGACAAGCTCAGCGCCATGCTTCTGTCCGGTGATATCCCCGATCTCATCTATTTCCAGGGCGGCGACGCCAAGATGGCCGAACAGGGCGTGCTGGAGGACTGGAACACCTGGCTGCCGAAGACGACCTATCTCAAGGACGCGCTCTTCCCGCACAATGTCGAGCGGCTGAAGAACTATCCCTACCTGCTCTATGTCTACCCGCCGCGCATACCGCAGCCGGTGATCCGCGCGGATTGGCTCGAGAAAGCGGGCGTCGAAGCACCGAAGACTACGGACGACTACGTCACCCTCTTCAAGGCGATCAAGGACGGCGATTTCGACGGCAACGGCAAGGCCGACAGCTACGGCGTTACCACCGCCGACAACACTCAAGAGCTCGACGCCGTCTTCAATCAGGCATTTGGCGTCACCGGAACCTGGCTGAAGAACGATGCTGGCGAGTGGATCCATGCCCGCGTTTCGGCCGCGGAAAAGGCAAAGATCGCTTTCTACGCATCGCTCCGCGAGCAGGGTCTCTATGATCCGGAATTCATCACCACCAAGTGGGACGTGAAGGAAGACAAGTTCTATTCCGGCCGTGCCGGGGTGATCTTCGGTTCCTCCGCAGAGGTCATCGACATCTATGGCGGCAAGATGCGCCAGGC
Source organism: Ensifer sp. ENS02 (assembly GCF_014851885.1). Lineage (NCBI taxonomy): Bacteria > Pseudomonadati > Pseudomonadota > Alphaproteobacteria > Hyphomicrobiales > Rhizobiaceae > Ensifer > Ensifer sp. ENS02. Next base: position 10,483 of record NZ_JACVAO010000025.1, read on the forward strand.
CCATCCCGGCGTGACCCTCAGCCTGCTTTCGCCGCCGAAGGGTCCGGGCGGCCAGGGCCTGATGGCGCTGGACGTCTCCAAGGAAGCGCGCGGTCTCGCGATCGCAACGACCTCGGAGCACAAGGAGGAGGTGGTCAAGTTGCTCGACTTCATCGCCAGCCCCGAGGGCCAGGCGATTGAACGGCTCGGCTTTGAGGGCGAGCAGTACACCAAGGACGGCGAAACCATCAAGCCGACCGACAAGCTCGCTACCTGGTATGCCCGCTTCCTCGTTGCCGCCAACTGGCAGCCGCCGGTTCAGTGGCTGAGCGATGCCGCGCAGCAATCGCTGAAGACGATCTCCGCCGACTTCAAGCCGGACAACGCCTTCGTCTGGCCTGCGGAATACGCCACCGACATCGACGCCACGGAGAACGTCTACCGGGCCTGGGTTTACAAGTTCGTCGCCGGCGAAGCCAAGATGGACCAGTGGGACCAGTTCGTTTCCGAGTGGAACGCTGCCGGCGGCGAGAAAATGACCGAATATGCAAGGACGGTTCTCAATGACAAATGATGCTCAAGGGCTCTCCCTTAAGGGACGGGTTCGGGCGCTTCTCTTTGGCGTCGCCTACGGCGACGCCATCGGGGCGCCGGTCGAAAAGCTCTCCGCTGCGGAAATCCGCCAGCGCTATGGCCGGGTGACATCGCTCGACACAGAGTGGCACCGCATGAAGCAGAGTGAGGCGGCCCGCAACGGCCGTGTCCGCGGCAGCGGCATCGTCACCGACGACACGCTGATGACGCTCTGCGTGATGTCGATCTACGACGACGTGAAGCGCCATCTCGATGCCTGGGATATGGCCTCGGGCATGGTGCGGGAAATTGCCTGGACGCCGCGCTGGGTGCCGGAGCTGCAGCGCGAGACGATGCTGATCGAGCGGCTGTTCTATCCTGAGAAGTGGATCTTCCAGCGCCATCAACTTTCCGGCTGCGACCCGCGCCAGGGCGGCGTCGGCAACATGGTGAACTGTGGCGCGGCGATGTACATCGCGCCGATCGGCGTCGCCAACGCCTGTGATCCGAAGGCAGCCTATGATGAGGCGATCGCCTTTGCCTCCGGCCACCAGCAGAGCTTCGGCCTGGAAGCTGCCGGCGTACTCGCCGCCGCGGTCGCCGCCGCTTTCGTGCCGGGCACCACCCTCGACACCGTCATCAAAGAAACGCTGGCCGTTGCCAAGGACGGAACGCGTGATGCGATCGCCGATATCGTCGAGGCTGCGGGCTCATTGAAGGGCGCGGATCATGCGACAGTCGTCGCCGAATTCCACCGCATCATCGCGCGCTATTCTCCAATGGGCGACGACGTGCAGCACACGCCGCAGAAGGCCGGCATTGCGACCGACGCCTACCAGCCATCGCGTCTGCACGCGATCGAGGAACTGCCGCTGGCGCTCGGCTTTGCGGTCGTCAATGACGGTGATTTCTACAAGTCGATCATCGACGGCATCAACTCCGGCCGCGATACGGACTCGATCGGCGTCATGGCCGGCGCAATCCTCGGCGCCATGCAGGGCGAGAGCATCATCGACCGGGCGATGGTCTCCCAGCTCGACCGTGTCAACAAGCTCGATCTCTACCGATCGGCCGATGCTTTTACCGCAACCGTGACCGCAATCCGGGCGGCCGACCACAAACGCGAAATGGCGCGGGCCACGGCGCGCGCAGGCCTCTTTGCCGCTCCCGAGCTCACCCAGGTTTCCAGTCTCTAGAATTCGAAAGTATCCGATGCTCAGCACCACAGAAATCTTCGAGCGTATCTATTCCGGTTTTATCGGCAAGGCGATCGGCGTGCGCTTGGGCGCACCTGTCGAACCGACGATCTGGAGCTATGAACGCGTCCGGGACACCTATGGCGAGGTGACGGAATATCTGCGCGATTTCAAGAATTTCGCTGCCGATGACGACACCAACGGTCCGGTCTATTTCATCCGGGCGCTGCGCGACTACGGTCTCGGCGCCACCGCCGAAGAGGTCGGCAAGACCTGGCTGAACTATGCGGCCGAGGAACACGGCATGTATTGGTGGGGCGGCTTCGGCAATTCGACCGAGCATACCGCCTACCAGAACCTGCGCGCTGGCATTCCGGCGCCGCAATCCGGCTCGATCGCCCAGAACGGCACGACGGTTGCCGAGCAGATCGGCGGGCAGATTTTCATCGACAGCTGGGGCTGGGTGCATCCGGCCGACCCGAAGAAGGCAGCCGAAGCCTCAGCCCGTGCGGCAAGTGTCGCCCATGACGGCGAGGGCCTGCATGGCGCCCGCTTCTGCGCCGCGGCCATCGCCCAGGCTTTTGTTGCCAAGAACATCGAGGACGTGATCGAGACGGGTCTCGCGACAATCCCGGCCGACTCCCTCTATGCCAAGGTTTCGCGCGCGGTACTCCGCTTCCACGACAGCAACCGGAACGACTGGCGTGCCTGCCGCGACATGTTGACGGCGGATTGGGGCTATGACCGCTATCCCGGCGTCTGCCACATCATTCCGAATGCCGGCGTCTTGATCATGAGCCTGATCTACGGTCAGGGCGATCTGCCGCGCACCGTCGAGATCGCCACCATGGCCGGCTGGGACACGGACTGCAACGCCGGCAATGCCGGTGCGATCGTCGGCACCCTGCAAAAGGTGCAGCCGGGCTGGGACAAGTACCGCAAGCCGATCAACGATTTCGTCGTCGCTTCCGGCGTAACCGGTACGGTCAACGTCGTCGACATCCCCTCCTTTGCCCGTGAACTGACGGTGCTGGCGCTCCGCCTGCAGGGACGGGAGGCTCCGGCGCTCTGGGTCGAGGATTTCGAGCGCCGCGGCGTTCGCTTCGATTTCGACGCACCCGGCGCCACCCATGGCTTCCGCACCGAGCCCTTCAACCAGATCGCCGTCAAGGCATCGGCGGAGCGTCATACGGATAACGCCAAGGGATCGCTGGAAATCCTGCTCGACCGTCTCGAGCGCGGGCATGGTGGACGCATTTTCTGGAAGCCCTTCTATCGCCGCTCCGACTTCGACGACGAGCGCTACCGCCCGATGTTCACGCCGCTTGCCGATGACGGCCAAAGGGTGTCGTTCAAGCTCTGGCTCGACCCTTGGAACGGTGACGGCAACCTGCGTGTGGCGCCCTATGTTCGCCGCGCCATGACAGGCGCCATCCAGGAAACAGGCGCCTGGCACGTGCCGTCTGCGAGCGGCTGGCAGGACTACGCGTTCACCATCCCCGACGGCAACGGCGAGGCGGTCGACGAGATCGGCATCCTGGTCGAATATTTCGGGCGCCTGAAATTCCTCGGCCGGCTGTTCCTTGCGGACTTCTCCGTATCCGGCAAGGGGCGCGCCGTCATCGACCCGTCCAAGGAAGCGCATGAATGGGGCGGCATCACCCGCTTCACCTGGAACCGCGGCCATTGGAGCCTGCAGCAAGGCCGCATCCATGCCCATACCGCAACCGACGCGGACGCCTGGACGGGCAACGCCTATCTCCGCGACGTCAGTGTCAAGGCCGAGCTTCAGCCGCACTCGGGTGCCTCGCACCTGGTGGTGGCCCGGGCTCAGGGTACGAGCCGCTTTTATGCCGCCGGTTTCGAGAACGGCGAAGCCGTGATCCTTCTTGAAGACCACGGCACGAAGATCCTCGCGCACAGCCCGTTCCGTATCGAATACGGCCGGAGCTACGCGGTCGATCTCACTGTCGAAGGTGGCAAGCTGACGCTTTCCGTCGATGGCGAGCGGCTGCTTCAGGCGGACGATGGGACGCTGCGCTACGGCATGGCTGGCCTTCGCATGGCGTCTGCCGGGCGCATGTCGATCGGCCGGCTTGAGGTCGCCGAGCGCTAACTGCGCGAGGCGGAAAGAAAGGGAGGAAACATGTCCGAGATAGAGCTTAGAAGCGTCGGCAAGAGCTATGGCAGTGTCGCCGTGCTCAACGACATCTCGCTGGAAATGGGCGACGGCGAATTCGTCGTGCTCGTCGGCCCTTCGGGCTGCGGCAAGTCTACGCTGTTGCGCATGATCGCCGGGCTGGAGGATATTTCAGCTGGCGAGATCACCATCGGTGGCAAGGTCGTCAACGATATGCCGGCCAAGGAGCGTGACATCGCCATGGTCTTCCAGTCCTATGCGCTCTATCCGCACATGAAGGTCGCGGAAAACATGAGCTTCGCCTTGAAGCTCGCCGGTGCGCCGAAGGCGGAGATCGAAAAGCGCGTTACCCAGGCGGCCGAAATCCTCGGCCTCGAAAAGCTGCTCGACCGCCTGCCGCGGGAACTTTCCGGGGGCCAGCGCCAGCGTGTCGCCATGGGTCGCGCCATCGTGCGCGACCCGCGTGCCTTCCTCTTCGACGAACCTCTGTCGAACCTCGATGCCAAGCTGCGCGTGAAGATGCGCAGCGAAATCAAGAAACTGCATCAACGGCTTCGCCGCACGATGGTCTATGTCACCCACGACCAGACCGAGGCCATGACCATGGCCGACAAGATTGTGGTGATGAACGGCGGAAAGATCGAGCAGGCGGGCGCACCGCTCGATCTTTACAACGATCCTGCCAATCTCTTCGTCGCCGGCTTCATCGGCTCGCCGGAGATCAACCTGATCGAGGCAGTCACAGAGGGAGCGACGGCCTTGACCCGGGGCGGCGTATCCCTGCCGCTCGGGCGACAGGTGCAGGCTGGCAAGCGGGTCGTCTGCGGCATCCGCCCGCAGCACATCACGCTCGGAACAACGGGCGTGCCGGGGCGCATCAGCCTCGTCGAGCCGACCGGCGAGGACCAGGAAATCGTCGTCGACATGGGCGGCCAGGATATCTCGGTCGTCGTCCACGGCGGCAAGCTGCTTTCGGCCGGGCAGGATGTGACGCTGACGATCGATGCCGACAAGGTTCTGCTCTTCGACAAGGACACCGGGGAGCGCCTTCGATGAGTGGATTTGCGAAGCGACAGTTCGATCCCGACGCCAAGGGACCGCTGGTCGGCACGAGGGTTCTGGATCTTTCCCGGCTCGTTGCCGGCAACATGTTGTCGCTGCAGCTGGCCGATGCCGGCGCCGATGTCATCAAGATCGAGCCGCCGGCGGGCGATCCGCTCAGAGACTGGAAGGATGATGGCCACTCGCTCTATTGGAAGACCTATAGCCGCAACAAGCGCTCCGTCGTTCTGAACCTCAGGCAAGAGACGGCGATGACGGCGCTCTGGGCACTGATCGATACGGCCGATGTCTTCATCGAGAATTTCCGGCCGGGAACGCTGGAGCGCATGGGGCTTTCGCCGGAAACGCTGCACGCCCGCAATCCCAACCTGATCATCGTGCGCATTTCCGGTTTCGGCCAGACGGGGCCTTACGCGCAGTTCCCGGGCTTTGGCACCATCATCGAAGGCATGAGCGGTTTTGCCTACAGAACCGGCTTTCCCGATCGCGAGCCCGTGCTGCCGCCGCTGGCGCTTGCCGACATGATCGCCGGTGTCTATGGCAGCTCGGCCACCGTGACAGCGTTGCTTGCGCGCGATCGCGGCTACGCAAAAGGACAGGTCATCGACCTGTCGCTGCTGGAACCGATGTTCTCGGTGCTCGGGCCAGAAGCGGCGATCTATCAGACGACCGGCAAGATCAAGGAGCGCGTGGGCAGCGCCTCCAATACGGCCGCCCCGCGCAATGTCTACCGCTGCCGCGACGGAAAGTACGTGGCGCTGTCGGGATCGACGCCGCAGGTCGCACGGAGGATCTTCGAGATCATCGGCCGTGCCGACATGAACCAGGACCCGCGCTTTGCCACCAATTCTGAACGCGTCAAAAATCGCGATCTGGTCGACGAGGCCGTTGGCGGCTGGTTTGCCCGGCACGACCATGACGAGGCGCTGAAGATCATGCGTGACGCCGGCGCGACGGTCGGGCCGATCTACAACATCGCAGATGCCGCGTCGGACCCGCATTTCGCCGAGCGCGAAATCATCGTCGATGTGGAGGATGACGAGTTCGGCAGCCTGCCGATGCACAACATCGTGCCGCGGCTTTCCCAGACGCCGGGCGTCTGGCGGCGGCCGGCACCAGCGCTTGGGGAACACACGGCGGAAGTTCTGGCCGAAGCGGGACTGGATCGCGGCGCGATCGAGACGATACTCCAGGGTAAAGCCGCATGAGGCTTCGCTCCCTACTCTACGTCCCGGCCTCGTCCGCAAAATTCATCGCCAAGGCGCACGAACGCGGAGCGGATGCGATCATCCTCGACCTGGAAGATTCAGTCGCCCCGGATCAGAAACAGGCCGCAAGGGATGGGTTGAAGGACGCCGTGGCGCAGGTGGCACGCGGTGGTGCGACCGTCTTTGTCCGCATCAATTCGGCGCCGGATCTGCGGATGGCGGATGCAGAGGCCGCCTGCCGTGCCGGCGCGTTCGGTCTCTATGTCGCGAAAACCCGGTCGCCGCAGGAGCTAGAGGATATTGCAGCGCATCTCGCACCAGTTGAGCGGCAGATCGGCAGGCCGCCGGTCGCCTTCGTGCCACTCCTCGAAGATGCCGGGGCAGTTCTCGATGCGCGCGCGATTGCCCGCGTCAGCCGCGTGGTCGGCCTTGCCGCTGGCGGCGAAGACATCGCGACCAGCATGGGCGCAGAACCGCTGCCAGACGTATTGCGACTTCCGAAACTGATGGTCCACCTTGCCGCCAAGGCGGAAGGCAAGCTGTCCTTCGGCATGCTTTTGACGGTCGCGGACTATAGGCGACTGGATGCCTTGAAGGCAGCCGCTCGTGAGGCGAAGGCCCACGGGTTCGATGGCGCGAGCTGTGTCCACCCGTCCGTGGTCCCGGTGCTGAATGCGTCTTACTCCCCGAGCCCAGAACGGATCGCCTGGGCAAAGTCCGTGATCGACGCAGCGAAGACGGCGCAGGCAGACGGCCGTGGCGCCTTCGTGCTGAACGGGACCATGGTGGATGCGCCGATCATCGAGCGCGCGCATGATGTTCTCGAACAGGCAGGCGACCTCGGCTGACGCTCAGCGCAGCTTGGCGGAAGAGTCCTCACGATCGCGAGGCGCGCCGGTGCGCGCCAGGATTTCGTGCTGCGCAGTTGCACCTATCACCGAATGTGCAATGATCCTGAAATTGAACGACTTTAACCGGCTGCGAACGCGGGCGACTTTGTCGTGGCGGTCCGTTTTTTTTCAGTAGCACTCCAGCATGCAGGGACTTCGAACAGCTTAGACACCCCAGGAAGGGAATGTGATCATGCGTAGACTTCTTGCGTACCTGACGATCGCTTCGTTCTTCTCAACTTCAGCCTTTGCAGATCCCGCCATCCTGACTGCAAATGTGAACTTCAGGGTGGGCCCGGGAACCGGATTTGACGCCATGCGCGTGATCCCCCAGGGCGAGGAAGTCGACATCAAGGAATGCGACGCAGAAGCCTCCTGGTGTGCCGTGAGTTATGCCGGGGCAAATGGCTTTGTTGCCGGCAAGTATCTCAACCAGTCCGATGCCACCGCGCCGGCCTGGCCAAGGATGTTCAACACCGAAAAAGGCGCGACGATCACGCTCTTCCAGCCGCAGATCACGTCCTGGAAGGATTTCAAGGAGCTCGAAGCCCTTGTCGCGACCGAGCTCAAACCGTCCGCCGACGCCAAGCCGATCTATGGGATCATCGGGCTTTCGGCCAAGACTGTGGCCGACGAGGCGACGGAGAATGTTACGCTGACGGATGTTCGCACCACGCAGCTCGATTTCTCCGCACTGGACCGACAGCAGCTCGCTGACCTCGCGCTCGACATCGGCAAGCTTGTCCCGACCGATCCGATCGTCGTGTCGCAGCAACGCCTGGCGGCAAGCCTTGCGGACTTCCAACGCCTCGCCGATATCCCCGATATCAAGGCCGATCCGCCGCCGATCTTTGTCAGTGAGACGCCGGCCATCCTGGTGCAGACGGACGGCAAGCCGGTGACGGCTCCGGTCAAGGGCGTTGAGGGCCTCTCCTTCGTGGTCAATACGAATTGGGACCTCTTCAAGGTGGATCAGGCGGCAGACTACTATCTGCGGAGCGAAAAGAACTGGCTGACAACAAAGACCTTGGAGAGCGGTTGGGTTGAAGCGGCATCGGTGCCGGACGTCTTTTCCAAGCTACCGGAAATCGACAACTGGAAAGGGGTAAAGGCCTCTCTTCCGCCCACGCCCTTCAGCGATAACCAGGTTCCGAAAGTTTTCTATTCGGAGAAGCCGGCGGAGCTTCTGATCTTTGAAGGAAAACCGGCCCTCGAACCGATCGCGGGCACCGGGCTGGATTGGATTTCCAATACGAGCAGCTCGGTGTTTTTCCATCGGGCCAGCAAGACGTGGTACACGCTTCTTTCCGGACGGTGGTTTTCTTCAACGGCACTCGAAGGTCCCTGGACCTTTGCCACGCCTGACCTGCCCGATGATTTCGTAAACCTGCCCGACGACGCCGCTTACTCGGCTGTGCGCGCGTCGATCCCCGGCACGTCCGAAAGCGCAATGGCGCGTCTGCGGGCGAGCATTCCGAAGCTCGCGCGGGTTTCGACGGATGGATCGCTGAAGGTGGACGTCCACTACAATGGCGAGCCGAAGTTCGAGCCGATCGAAGGCACGTCCATGTTCTATGCCGTCAATGCCAACGAGCAGGTCATCAAGGTCGCGGACAAGTATTTCGTCTTGAAGGACGGCATCTGGTTCGTCGGCGATACGCCGACCGGGCCCTTCGCCGTTGCGCGCGCCGTTGCCGATGAGATCTACACGATCCCATCGTCGTCTCCGGTCTATAACGCGACCTATGTCCGCATCTACGATACGGAACCGGATGCCATCTGGTACGGCTACACACTCGGCTATCTCTATACCTACCTTGCCTGGGATACAGTCGTCTGGGGCTCGGGATGGTACTATCCGCCTTATTGGGACTATTACGACGATGATTGGCCGTATTATCCGCCGCCGATCAGCTACGGGTTCGGCGCCTCGTACAACCCGGCCTATGGCACTTTCGGGCGCTATGGCTACGCCTATGGCCCGGAAAGGGGCCTGGTCTTCGGCGCAGCCTATAACCCCGTCACGGGGACACGGTTCCGCGGCGGCGCGGTGGCGGGTCCCGGTGGCGAGCGCGGTTTCATTTCTGCCTACAATCCACGCACGGGCAACGCGATGGTCGCGCGGGGCGGGCAGAATGTTTACGGCTCCTGGGGCAGTGTAGCCGTCAAGCACGGCGGAGAGTTCGCACGCATCAGCGGCGGATCAACCGGGAGTGCCGGCGGCCTGCGCTGGCGCAACTCGGAAGGCGACAAGGGCTTTATCGCCGGCAGCAAGGGCGGTGACGTTTATGCCGGCCGCGATGGCAGCGTCTATCGCCGTCAGGACGGCCAATGGCAGAAGCACACGCCGGATGGCTGGCAACCGGTTCAGAGGCCGGACGGGGAGAACCTGCGCAAGGCCGCCCAAGGCGCGGCATCCAACCGGCCCCAAGCCACACAGCGTATCCAGAACCGTGCCGAAACGAGACCCGCACCGCGCCGCAACCAGCAGGTTCGCCAACGGGCGCCGGATCATCTGTCCTTCGATCGCGCCGGACGGCAATTCGGCAACCAGAACGAACTGAGCCGCAATTATGGGCGGCTTTACCAAGAGTCCGGCCGGAACTTCCAGAGCTTTGACCGTGGTCGCGGCGGCTACAGCGGCGGCGGCTTCCAGGGTGGCAACCGCGGCGGCTTCCACGGAGGTGGTGGTCGCGGCGGTGGAGCTGCTTTCCGCGGCGGCGGTGGCGGACGTGGTGGTGGTGGCGGCGGCCGCGGTCGCTGAGAAAACCGGGCCGCTCGGGCGAACTTTCTCGAGCGGCCGCGTTACAAGACGTGGCAAAAGGTGTGCGGGGTCGCCGCTCCTTCGGCCGAAAAGCTTGGCGTGATCATCGGGCCGTCTGCCGCTGTGACGCCGGCCTTGGTGGCACGCCGGACCGGCCGGTCGAACCTTAAGCCGAGATGGTGACAGGTGCTTGCCGCATCAACCGTCCGACCAGAAGCGCTCCTTGTTGAAGCTCTTGTTTTCCTTACCAGCCTGGGACGCCCGCTTTAGAACGCGCGGTGTATCGTCGGCGCTTGCCACCGAGAGCTCCAGGTTCGCCGGAAGTGCCAGACGCTCAAGCTCCTTGGCCGGCGCAAGCGCCCACTTGAAGAGCGCCGCGTCGCGAATTGTCCACTCGGCATTTGTAGGCGACGGGCCGGTGAGGCTGCTTTCGCCTGCAGCTGGATGGCGCATCATGCCCACGCCAAGCGCAACCTTGAACGACGAGGAGGGAATGAAAGCCGAGACGTCTGTGGGTAGCGCCCGCTCGGGCGTGGGGACGGGCGTCACGGTCGCGGCGGTAGCCGTGGCGCGCAGCGTCGGCAGCGGCACGGTGATCGCCGCAAGGTCGAAGAACGGCGACTTTTCGGCTGCTTCCTTCCGCATGGTCTGAAGCTCGAGGGCTTCTTCACCGCGGCTCTTGCGCGTGGGAAGCATCGCGGTCAACAGCGTGTTGCCGGCCGGTTCTCCGCCCTTCAGTTTGGCTGGGCCGGCGCTGTTTGCAGCGACGATCGAGGTGGCCTTGACCCGTCGCTTGTAGTCGGCCATCGCCTGGTCATACCCCGGCAAAGCCCCGCCGCTTGCCGGAAGGTGGAGTGTCTGCCCCTTCGGGAAAATGCGGGCGAGTTCCTGGCGCGACATGCGCGGCCACGCCCGTACGTTTCCGACGTCGAGATGTACGAAGGGAGATCCTGACGTCGGGTAGTATCCCACGCCGCCGACCTGCATCTGCATGGCGACTTCCCGCAGCCGGGTGAGCTTCACGCCCGGAATATAGAAGTCCATCGCCTTTCCCAGCATGTGCTGGCTGTTCTTGGCGACCCCGGTGCTGCGGGAGCGGCCGCGCAGCATGCTGTTGGTGGCGGGCGAGCGGTAAGCCGAGACGACGTTGATATAGTCCTTCCCACCGGCGCGCTGATAGACCTCCCAGACAAGATCGAGAAGACGCGGGTCCATGCGGGCGGGCTCGTTCCGGCGCCAGTCGCGCAGGAAACGATTGATCTGCGCGAGCCCCTTCTGGTCGTACTTGCCGTCACGCTTGAAGGTGATCGTCGCGCGTTCGCCGGTGTGCGTGAAGAACAGCTTCAGCGACCGGACTTCTGCCGACGACGCCGTGCTGGTGAAAGTCATGGCGGATGCTGCAAGGGCGGTGATGGCGGCCGCTCGAGCGGCCCACCGGGCAATACGCTTCACGCCTCTGACGATGGCAGGCGAGGCAGGCTCTGGATACGCAGTTACAGGATACTCAGACACAGCGGCTTCCGATTCAATCGAGGTACAATCCACCGGCGGCAACGGCCGGCGGCTCGGCTCTTCGACGGAGATTATGGTCAACAAAGGATTAAGAAGCGGTTGATGCCATCCGACGTGCGTCCCCGGTGATGAATTTCCGCGATGTGCATGGATTTCAGGGCCTCGGCTTGCCCTTACGTGAAGGTGTTGGCTCTTGTTTTCCTCAATCTATACATTAGTTACCATGAATGGATTGGTCGGTTGCACCGCGGTACTTGCATAGCCAAGGTGTCCCATGAAAAGCACGAAAGACGTCATCGCCGAACTGACCCGGGCCGCGCGCGACGTTCACATGCTGACGGAGGGCGAAAAGCTCCGTCTTGTCTCCCGGGCCTATGTCGCGATCAAGGAAGGTTGGGAGCTGCTCGGGCAGCCCAATCGCCTCAGCGAGTCTGCCGAAACGATGGACATCATCCGCGCCGGCGGCATGCCGGTATATCTCTATGACGATGAGATGCGGGCAATCCTCCAGGAGGCCGTCAAGGTCATCAGGCAGATCGAAGCGGCGATGGAAGCGAAGAACACCCCGGCACCCACATCCGGCGAAGATAGCAACCAAGGGTCGTGAATGGGCCCGAAGCAGTTCGAACAATGTTGTCCGCCGTCAATCCGCGCGGCGACGTTTTGACTGGCTGGATCGACCAGATCGCCACGTCGGGGATCTGATCCGTTGGCGCGCTACATCGCAATTCGATCGGACGTCAGGATCAGAATGATCGCCGGGCCAGCCAGGAAGGCTGCGAGGAAAAGTGCCGACAGGATCGAGCGTATGAGGAAGCGCAGCAGGGGCCCGCGGGTCATCGAGCGGCCCTATGCTCATGGCGCGAACTAACAGTTTTCAATCCCGACCCGGAAGGGCGCTCCACTTGTGACGTCGTCATGCTTCCTGCCTTTCCGGTTCGTTGAAGGCCGCGCCTATCACTGCTGATACGAGCGAGGGCGGCTCGATGCGTGTGCTAGCTCTGAACGATTGCAGCAGTGTTACGTTCGGCTGCCCCGTGGTTTCCGTAATGCTGCTGTAATTCTTGCGGCAGATTCGAAAGGTCGAAGCCATGGGGTGCCGATGCGGATACTGCTGATCGAAGATGAGAGGGAGCTGGCGGCGGCACTGGCTGTGGCGCTCAGCAAATATGGCATCGTCATCGACCATACGACCCATCTCGCCGATGCAGCCGAACTTGCGCGTCAGAATGACTACGGCGCTATTCTTCTCGACCGCCGCCTGCCCGACGGTGAAGGGCTGAGCTTCATCCCGCAATTGCGCCGCATTGGCCAAGACGCGCCGATCATCGTCCTGACGGCACGCAACGAGCCGATGGAACGGGTTGAAGGTCTCGACACCGGGGCGGACGACTATCTCGGCAAACCCTTTCTCGTCGAAGAACTGATGGCGCGCCTGCGCGCCGTGTTGCGCCGCCCGGCTGCGCTTGCTGAGCTTCAGATCAAGCTGGGACGAATGGCGCTCGATCCGCTGAACCTCACCGTGACCGTCGATGATGTGAAGCTTGACGTCCCAAGGCGCGAACTCTTCGTGCTCCAGGCCCTTGCGAGGCGCCGGGACAAAACCGTTCTCCGCTCGACGCTCGAAGCAGCGGTCTACAACTACGAAGAAGAGATCCAGTCGAACGCGATCGACGCCCACATTTCAAGGCTGCGCAAGCGCCTGGCGGATGCTGGGGCCGGAGTTTCGATTCACAACATCCGTGGGGTCGGTTACCTCCTGAAGGAAGAGTGATGGGTCAGACGACAGGACGCAATCCGTCGCTCTGGTGGCGGCTCAGCTGGCAATTGAGCCTCGTCATCATCGCCGTCGTTGCCTCGGTGATCATCGGGCTCTGCATCTGGGCAACCACGATCATGTCGCCGAACACGGCCATGGAGGGGACGGTCGTCTCGGTCGTGTCCCGTGCCGTAGGCCGCGGAAGCGATGGTCAACTGCAGCTTTCCGAGACCCATGACCTGACGACGCTCAAGGCGCAAAACAGCGCATTGTGGTTCGTAGTCGCCACCACCAGCGGTGCCTTCGCGTCCTATGGATCCGTTCCGCCCGCCTATGCCGCGCTGCCCTCGGTAATCCACCTGTTCGACGAAGCGGATATCAGGGGGGCCGCAACCACTGGCGAGATTGCGACGATCGAAAACGCGAAGACGCCGGCTGGCGAAGTCCGGATTCTGTTTGGCGGCGTGGCGGACAAGGGTTGGGGTGCCCTGGCTCTCTTGGCGAAGGCCTATCCAATCTACCTGTCTTTGATCGCCAGTGCCCTCCCGGCGATTTTTCTTGCCGTTCCTCACATCGTCGGGCGTGCTCTCGCGACGGTGAGCGAGGTTGCCGACGAAGCATCGCGGATCGATCCGCGCCTCCACGGGACGCGCCTTCCGCTCGCAGGAATCCCGAACGAAGTCGCCCCGGTTCTGATCGCATTCAACGGCGCACTTGAGCGCCTCGAGGACGAGTCCAGAAAGCGGCGGCGCTTCCTGATCGATGCGGCCCACGAACTGCGAACCCCCATTGCGATCATGCAGACGCGCATCGATGGCATGCCTGATGGCCGGGAGAGAACGCGCCTGATGGATGATGTCGCCCGGCTCGCAGAAGCGGCAGAGCAGCTTCTGGACTTCGAGCGCAACGACCGGGCGCTCGTTCTGGACGAGCCGATGGATCTGGTTGACATCGCGCGATCGGCGGTTGCCGATCTCGCTCCGTTGGCGATAGGGGGTGGCTATCAGGTGTCTTTCCACAGTGACGTGGAAACGCTTGCGCGAAAGGGCAATCCACCTGCCGTGTTGCGCGCGGTCACGAACCTCGTCCGAAATGCGATCGATCACGGCGGCAATTCGGGCATGATTGCCGTCTTGGTCTCAAGCGATGGGCGCGTGGAAGTTTCCGACGAAGGACCGGGCATACCTGCCGAGCATCAGGAACTCGTCTTTGAACCCTTTTACAGGGTTTCTCCCAAGGACACGGGCGCGGGTCTTGGTTTGAGCCTTGTAAAACAGGTGGCTTCAAACCACGGGGGGCGTGTCAGTCTCACGAGTTCAGCGAGCGGAACCAAGGTGGTCGTCCACCTCTGACCGCGAGAGGCGTGGGATTTAGGTCGCGGTCACCGCCGCGCCCATGCTTGAAGGGTTTTCGAGACACCATCCCTTCGGTGTCAGCTCTAACCTGCTTGTAATTCTGTAGCAATTGTCCATCCCCAAGGTCGCCGTTGCATGTCAACGGAGATCATTAAACGTGCTAAAAGAATATTTTATTCAATCGCTTGCCTGGGTTTCTTCATCGCTCGTCCCGGCCGGCGCGGTGGCGCTGGCAGGGCTACTCTCGGCAACCCTGATCGGATGCCAATCGGTTCCATTGAAGGAGGCGGGGACTTTGACCTCCTATGGCAAGCTCGGTCCGTCGAAAGGCATGGTGGCCAAGAAACGCCTCTACGTTGATGGACAACGTCTGGTCGACGTGAAAACCGTCCGCATCGCGCCAACGACGTTTTCCTTTGCAGCCGCCTCCAAGATCAAGTCCGATGCCGATCGCGATTTGGTTTCGAACGCTCTCGATCGGGCGCTCTGCGTCGCGCTCAGCGACAGGTACCAGATGGTTCCTGCCAATCAGCCTGCTGATCTGACGGTTCGCTCCGTGATCGCCGATATTGTCCCGACAGACAAGGCGCTCGCAGGGGTTTCCACGGCCATCACCATTGGTACGGGGTTCGTCCTGCCCGTCAGCGTGCCGCGATTGCCTGTCGGCCTGGGAGGCTTGGCTGTAGAGGCCGAAGCGGTCGATGCCAGCGGTCTGCAAAGTGCCGCCATGCTTTGGGCGCGTGGTGCAAATTCGATCCTCGACAAGCCCCGTGTTTCGGAAGTTGGCGACGCCTATAGCTTTTCGACGAAATTCGCCGACGCGTTTTCGCAGGTGCTGATTTCCGGCAAGGAGCCGAAGGCATTGAATATCTCGCTGCCGACCCGGCAACGCATGCAGTCCTGGTTGGGTGGCAAACCCAAATATGCCGCATGCGATGCCTTCGGTCGGGCACCGGGCCTGGTCGGCGCGATAGCAGCCAAATACGGCGCGCCGCCTCAATGGACCGACAAGAAACCAAAAGCTGCGGCGCAACAAGCGTTCAACTCTCCTATTGCGCGATAGCTTGCGGTTGGCGATCCTTATTTCACCCCGCCATGGGCAAGCCCGCTCACGAGGTAGCGTTGCATGAACAGCGCGACCAGATAAACCGGCGCGATGCCTGCCAGGGAGGCGGCTGCCATCTGGCCGAAATTCACCAGACGGTCGCCCTGGAAGAGCGAGATGCCCACCGGCAAGGTCCGCGTGGCGTCGGAGAAGGTGAAGGCGGAAGCAAACAGGAACTCGTTGTAGGACAAGACCGTGACGATGATGAAGGTCGCGACGATGCCGGGCGCGATGATCGGCACGACGATCTGCAGCAGCGTGCGAAATGGACCGGCGCCGTCCATCGCCGCTGCCTGTTCGATCTCGATCGGCATCCGGCGCAGGAACGGCATCAGCAGCCAGAAGGCGACCGGCACGTTGGCGAAACCATAAATGAGAATCAGGCCGGCGCGCGTATCGAGCAGTCCGGTTGTCTTCAGCAGAAAAAACAGCGGGATCAGCGCTACGATCGGCGGCGCCATGTAGCTCGACAGCGTTACGTCCGACAGCCATTTGCCACCGATCTTCAGCCGCAGGACGGCATAGGCCGACGGCAGCGCCAGCGCGATGGTGACGAGGCCCGAAACCAGCGACACGATCACGGAATTCAGGATGAAACCGAGGATGTTGGCCGCGTCGAAGGCCGCCGGCCAGTTGGCGAGCGTCGGCATCGTCGGCCAGAAGCGTCCGTTGAGCACGTCGTCCTTCGTCTTGAAGGAAACCGCGATGAGATAGAGGAAAGGCAAGGCAAAGAAGCTGACGACCGGCGCTGTCGCAAGGCCGAGCCACAGATGTCGCGCGGCGGGTCTCACAGCTCTCGCCTTTCGAAGTGCTGGTGCAGCCGTACGACGGGCAAGGTCACAAGCCCGATGACAAGCGCATAGATCATCGTTTCGGCCGCGGCGCGGCCGACGTCGAACTGTTCGATCGCCCGCCGATAGATGGCAAAGCCGGCCGATGTCGTCGCAAAGCCCGGTCCGCCGAAGGTCAGGATGTAGATGAGGTCGAAGAGCTTGAACGACAAAATGAGCTTCAGCAGATAGATCGACGAAAGCGGTGCTGCGACCAGCGGAAGTGTGATGTGCCAGAAGCGCTGCCAGCCATTGGCCCCGTCCACCAGCGCTGCCTCGTGAACGCTGTCGGGTACCGTGGAAAGAGCCGCAAAGCAGAGAATGACGATGAATGGCGTCCATTGCCAGAGGTCGGCGGCGCCGATCGCCAGCCAGGCGAGCGTCGGGTGACCAAGAAAGGAAATCGGCTCGGAGATAAAGCCATAGGTGATCAGGGTACCGTTCAGGAGCCCGCCTGCCGGCGCGAAGATCAGCTTCCAAGCGATGCCGACCATGACCGGCGGGGTCATCAGTGGCAGCAGAACGAGGCTCATCAAAAAGCGGCCGGCCTTCAACAGGGAAGTGAAAAGCAGCGCGATCAGGAAGCCGAGCGCAAGCTGCACCAGCGAGGTGGCAAGTGCATAGGCGACGCTTCTGCCGATGGCCGCGAGGAAGATCGGATCCTGAAGCGCCGTTGCGAAGTGCTTGATGCCGACGAAGCCGCGGAACGGCTTTCCAAGCGTGCTCTTGCTGAAGGCAAGCGCCAGCAGAAAGACAGTCGGGTAGAGCGTCGTGACGATCAGCGCGACGAGGACCGGTGCGATCCAGGCCAACCGTGCGAGACGCGCCCAAAAGGCGTGGCCGCGCCCGGCAACACCCGCCGCGCCGGCGGGTTCCAGCACCTCGACGGCAAAGGTGGTCATGCGGCCTCGGCCAGATCCGGGCGTGTCGGCCCGCTGCCGGCCCGGGTGGCCAGCAACATGTCCTCGATATCGTCGAGGTCGCTGGGCGTGAGCGCAAGGGTTGCGGCATCGATCCAACCGTCGATCTGCAGCGGTTCGCGCGCGCCGATGATGGCACCGGTGACGCCGGGCCAGGAAATCGCCCAGGCCGCAGCGATCGCAGCGACGGTCGTTTTGTGTCGCGCGGCAATCGGCCTCAAGCCTTCGGCAAAGGCCAGGTTGCGGTGAAGCGCTTCGCCCGAAAATTCCTCGTCGCGCGATCGCCAATCGTCGTGCGGAAGGGCCCGGGCGCGCGCCGGCGTAAAGGCGCCGGTGAGCAGGCCTGATTGCAGTGGGCTGTAGGCGATGACGCCGCTGCCATGCGCCTGCACCCACGGCAGGTCTGCTCTGGCGAACTGGCGCTTGATTGCCGAAAAGGGCGGTTGCACCACATCGACGGGCGCCACCGTTGCCGCGCGCTCCAGAAGCGCCCGATCGTGGTTCGAAAGCCCGATGGCCCGTACCTTACCCTCTTTCTTCAACTCCGCAAAAGTCGCCCAGTATTCCTCGACCGGCGTGTCGTCATTGGCAGGCCAGTGCACCTGGTAGAGGTCGATGACATCAACGCCGAGCCGCTTCAGGGAAGCCTCCAGCTCGCGGCGAATGGATTGGGCATTGCCGATGCGGGCGGGAAGGGCGTTGCGGTTGTCCGGGTCCCAGATCAGCCCGGCCTTGGTGAAGATCAACGGACGTTGGGAGCGTGGGATGGTCGAAAGCGCCTCGCGCACGATCTGTTCGGAATGGCCGAGGCCATAGACGGGCGCCGTGTCGATCCAGTTGATGCCGCGCTCGACCGCATGACGGATGGCGGCGATCGACCGGGTATCGTCCTGACTTCCCCATCCCCAGCCCCAATCGGGCCCACCGATGGCCCAGGCGCCGAAGCCAACGGGCGTGATGTCGAAATCGGTTCGGCCGAGCCTGCGTTTCGGCAAGGATCTTGCGCTCATGGTCTTTTGCCTCGTTTCAAAAAAAGTGGCGGGGCGGCGCCGGGAGGAAGCGCCACCCCGCAAGCAATCAGCCGTTGGTCTCGATGATTTCGGTCCAGGCCTGGTGGGCATCGGCGATCGCCTGTTCCGCGCTTTTGGTGCCGGCGAGCGCCAGGGCCAGTTCGTCGGTCAGCGCATTTTCGAGTTTTGGCGCATAGACGGCGGTCGGCCAGGCCAGGCTGTTTTCCAATGCGCCATCATCGAGCAGCGGTTGCACCAACGGCTGGAAGTCTCTGAAAATCTTAGATTTCAAGCCAGACTGGCGGTCCGGGTCGATGCCCGAGCCGGTGAGCACCAGAAGCTCCTGGTGGTAGTCCTTGCCGGTCGCAAGCTTGATCAGGTCCCAGGCGACGTCCTTGTTTTTCGATCCGCTGGTGATCGCAAAACCGAAGCCGGCATTGAAGGCGAGGCGGGGTGTTTTGTTGCTGCCGCCGACGGGAATGCGCGTCACCCCCCACTTGTCGACGATCTTCGAGCCCTTGGGGTCCTGTGCATAGCCGCCGAGATCGGTCCAGAAGTCGATCTGTGCAGCCTTGCCGTTGAGAAACGCGGGCAGCCCTTCTTCGAAGCGGGTTTCAAGTGGGGTCGGCAGCGCATGGGGAGCCGACGCAAGCAGCGACTTCAGGGCTTCGACGGCCTCGGTGCTGTCGAGCGCCGAGGTGCCGTCCGCCTTCAAGAAGTTGCCGCCGAAGCCGGTGAGCCGGTTGGCATAGGTGGAAAGAATGATGACCGGGATCTTCGCGCCCAGAACCGCAGCACCATAGATGCCGTTCTTCTTTTCCGCCTCGGTGATCACCCTGGCGTTCTCGTTGTATTCGTCCCAGGTTGCCGACGCCTTCAGGCCGTAGCGATCAAACAGCTCGCGGTTATAGAACAACAGATGGCTGTCGCCGTCATAGGGCAAGCCATAGCGACGGCCGTCATGCAGCGTGTACTGGTCGTAGATGGTCTGGATGAAGTCTTCCGGCTGGATCTCGGCCTTGTCGCGCTCGATGAGATCGGTCACGTCCTCGATCACGCCATCTTCGGCGAGCTGGCCCTTGTAGGTATAGAAATAGTCGATGACGTCGAACTGGTTGGCGCCCGACTGCACGTCCAGCGTCGCCTTGACGCTGACCTGGTCGTAGGGCACCGCCGTGACGTTGACCTTGGCTCCGGTCAGCCTTTCGAAATCCTCGGCAATTTTCTTGCCGGTGACGACATGCGGCTGGATGATCAGGAGATTGACCGTGCGGCCGGCATATTTGTTGCCGGACGCAAGGGCGGTCGAGGAGGCAAGTGGCGCGATGAAGGGCAGGGCGCCGGCAGCCGCGAGCGATTTCAGCACGCTGCGGCGGCGATAGGCCTGGCCGAAAATGGAACTGGACATGAGATCCTCCGTCGAAATCTGGGCTGGCCAGCGTTGTCATTCGTTGCAGGCGGAACGGGTCCGGCGCACGTGTTGTTGCCAGCATCATGCGTGAGAATCCTGGGCTAATACACATATAGTCTATGTATTTTATGTAGTAGTGCGGAATGATTTTGCTTCTCTCTCCCCCCGGCCGGAGTAGGAAATTCCTCAAGCGATTGTTTCTGATCCGCCGGAGCCGGGACGAAAGCCGTCCCGGTCCATCCGGTTGCGCACAGATGGTGAGTGCGATCCGCTCGATATATGTCCGATGATCAGTCAGCCTTAGCAGTGGCCGCACGTTGGGCTTTCAATCCGAGCAGAATTCCGAGGGACGGCAGGATGCCCGCTACGAGCAGGTTGGAGCCGAGATCGAACTGATCGACAATGCGACCGCCGGCAAAGGATCCGGCGGCAATGGCGATATTAAAGATTGCGACGAACAGCGCCGTTGCGACTTCAATGTCGGAGGGTGCCGACTTCATCATCCAGGTTTGCAATGAGACCGAGACGCCGCCATAGGCGATGCCCCACAAGATGAGGACGACCGCACCGCCAAGAGCGGAGTTTCCGAAGAGAGCAAAGCCGAAGAGGACAGCAGCAAGGGCACCGGCAATGCACAGCAAGGTCGCGCCGGTACGCCTGTCGGCGACAGGGCCAGCAACAAAGTTTCCGCCAATACCAGCGGCTCCATAGGCAAACAGCATGAGCCCGACCCATTGTGTGCCGATGCCCGAAACAACTTCCAGAAGCGGACGTATGAAGGTGTAGGCCATGAAATGCCCCGCAACGAACAGGAACGTGATCGCCAAACCAAGCTGGATCCGGCGGTTCAAGAGCTGATGGCCAAACTGGCTGAGCCGGACGGACTGGTGGACGGGCAGCGCAGGCAACGCACAGAGATTGACCACAAGCACGATCGCACAAAAGACCGCCATCGCGGCAAACGCGAAGCGCCAGCCCGCCGCGTCACCGATCATGGCTCCGACCGGAACGCCAAGAACCGACGCTGCTGCAACGCCGCCGAAAATGATCGCCGTTGCGACACCGATCGATCGGCCCGGAACCAGCCGTAGCGCAAGGCCTCCGGCAACGGCCCAGATGCCGCCCATGCAAAGGCCGACAATGATACGCGCCGCCAGGAGCAAACCGATCGTACTGGCCAGCGCCGAAATGATGTTTGCAACAACCAGCAGCAAGAGAAGGGTGGTCAGGATGCGCCTTCTGTCGATCCTGCCGGCCAAGAGTACCACGGTGGGCGCAAAGAGCGCGGCAAGCAACGCCGGCAGCGAGAGCGTCAAACCGGCGGTCCCCATCGACGTTTGAAGGTCGTCTGCGATCGGCGTCATTAACCCAACGGGCAGCATCTCCGTCGTCACGACGCAAAAGGTCGACAGGCCGGCGGCATAGACCGGTAGCCAATTCTCCCGGTCAGGGCCTCCCTTCCTTTGGAGTCCGTCGGTTTCTTCCTGGAGTTTCATCTAATTGCCTCTTTCATTTTGGGGCGAGGCACGTTGTGGCGCCCAGCCAATCCTTCATGTCCCGTTGCCGGGACGTTGCGAGGCATTCTTTACTGTTTCCGATATTCAGATAAACTTCGGCCTTATGGAAACAAAAGGGACGAATCGTCCCCAATAGGATCTTGCGATGCTGGACCATCTCGGCGATGTGCGCGCCTTTGTTCGTGTCGCCGATGACCAGAGCTTCACCCTGGCGGCGGAGCGGCTCGGCCTCTCCCGTTCCGCGGTCGGGAAATGTGTCGCACGTCTTGAAGACAATATGGCAACGCGGCTGATCCATAGAACAACGCGTAGCGTCAGCCTCACCGAGGAGGGCCAGCTCTTCTACGAGCATGCGATCAGGATCCTGTCAGAAGTGGACGACGCGGAGTTCGCCTTGGCACAACGGCACCAGGCCCCAAGAGGGCGCCTTCGCATCGATGTGCCGATCGCCCTCGGTAGGCTGCACATTCTGCCCGTTCTCCAGCGCTTCCTGAACCGTTGGCCCGAGGTGGAAGCGGAGGTTTCGTTTTCGGATGAGTATCGCGACATCGTCGGCGACGGCATCGACGTTGCCGTTCGTATCGGCGGGCCCACCGACAGTCGCCTCGTGCGGCGGGTCCTGGCCTCTCATCGGCTCATAACCTGCGCTGCGCCGGAGTATTTAAAGCGGCGCGGAACGCCGCGCACCATCGACGAACTGACGCGCCACGACAGGATCGGGTTCAAGCACGCAGGCGGACCGGTACCGTGGCATTACAGGGTCGGCGGCGGAGACCGGGACGTCGGTGTTCAGGGAAACTTGCGTCTCGGAAACACCGAGGCCATTCGCGACGCTTGCCTCGCCGGAACGGGCCTTGCGCAACTCGGCGCCTTCCTGGTGGGCCGCGACATCAGGGAAGGCAGGCTTGTCCCCCTGCTCGAAGAATTCGAACGCGACGAGCCGCCTGTTTGCGTCGTCTATCCGACACGAAAGCACGTTTCTCCAAAGGTCCGCCTTTTTATTGAGGCCATCCGAGCGGAATGGGCGGCCGGTGCGCCCTGGGCGTAGCCCGGCGCGCCCTCATGCCTTCGGCTGTGCTACTCGCAACTTGTGGGGCGCGATCACGCGCACTACCTGTGAGGGGTGAAGAGCGGCGGCCGCAACGGCATGTCCTTGAGGTGATGATGAAACTGCCCCCGCAAGCTGGAGCCCCGCCTGCGAGCAATCCCGTGTTCGACGCATCCTGCTCGGCTCGGCATGCGCTCGAACTGATATCGACGAAATGGGCGATCCTCATCATGTCGGCGCTCGCGGCGGGCCCGATGCGCAATGGCGCGTTGCTGCGCAAGATCGAGGGCATTTCGCAAAAGATGCTGACCCAGACGTTGAAGGACCTCGAGCGCAACGGGTTGGTGCAGCGTCACGATCACCAGACGAACCCGCCCCATGTCGAGTACAGTCTGAGCTCAGTCGGCCTGTCTCTCAGCGAAACGCTCATCAGCCTCGACCGATGGGCGGAGCGGAACTTTCCGGAGCTTGATTACTTCAGGGAGCAATACGATGCGGCCGCGAGCGAGGCAAAGGCGGCCAGGCGGCGGAAGGTCCGCCTGGCCTAGCCGAAAGATATTGCGCGCACGCAAGACGGCTCACGCCCAGACGCGACCTGATCGCGGCGTGTCGATCTGGTAGTCGGAGGTGTGAGCGCTGAAGAAGTTCCGACCGAACACGCGTGCCCGTCCGATCGGGTCACTCGGATCGCGGCAAATATCTGTGCGTGCGTTGCCATGGCCATGAACGACGCCGACGAAGGTCGAACGCGTATAGCGGCTGAATTCCTGGAACTGATGCTGCGGGCTGGACGAAACGGTGGGGTAGGTCTCTTCTGAGCTGAGGACGAGGCCGATCCGTTTTCCAGTCATCTGCGCGACAACGGACGCCGATTGTGGATGCGACGCGGCGACGTAGCAGAACATTCGATCGAAGAACCCCTTCAACTGCGCAGAGACGCCATACCAGTAGATCGGGCTTGCGGCGACAAAACCGTCAGCGGGAAGGTAGGAGCCAAAGAACGCCCGCCGGAAACCGTCGTCGATCGCGCATTCGCCATCGGGCATACGACATTGGCGACAGTCTCTAAGCAGCGCCGACAGGACGTCGTCGACATGAACGGTCTCGACCTGATGGCCCGCCTCAAGCAAACCATCGGCCACCGCTTTCGCCATCGTCGTGGAGTTTCCATCGCGCCGCGGGCTGGAGCAGAGAACCATTGCCTTCATCGATATCTTCCTCAAGCAGCGGACAACCTGGAAAGGGAAACTCCAGGGCTTGGCTGCAGGCCTATCGGGCGCAGAGGCCACCTACAAGTACGCACCTTGGGGTGCCTATGTTGCGGGTGCTTTCGCTCTTTCGCTATTCGGTTCGGGCCGCGACGGCCAGTTCGGCACATGCCGGGTAGAGGCGCTTGCTGGTGACAAGGGATCGCGGCCGTGGCCTTGGGCCCACGTGGCAAATCGACCGGAGCAGGCTGCAACAGCGCGCGCAGCCGTGTCGGCAGAGCGTCTTTTCAGTTCAGCAGGTCTACAGCCGTTTGGGCATGGGTGTTGTCCGGCGGTCAAGGTGTTGGTGGAGAGCACGCTCGAGATCACGAATGATGGCTCGTCACGAGAGCCGCTGCCGCACAGGTCGGGATCGCAAGGGGATCCGGACCGTTTGCATGCCATGACCCTACGGCTGTGGAGGGATGCCGTGCCGATGGCCAATACCTGGCGAAGCGGCTTTCTGATCGAGTTGCGGCCCGCAATGCAGCTGACACCGGAGGTTTATTCTTGACCGATGCATAGCTGGATGGCTATGTATCGTGCTTAGCCATTTGGTATGGGGCTCCGCGCCCATCACGGTGGATCCGACCCTGAACGAACTGACGGAACAGTCGAGGTCCGGGATGTCTGAGAAGAAAGTCGGAAAGAACGCACCGAAAGCCGCTTCCCTTGCGCCACGCTCAAAGATCGGACGCAAGACGCCGCCGACAAAATCGGCCGATGGCGTCGTCCTTCTAACCGGCGGCAATCCGCAGATCGCAAAGGGCTACGGAAATGCGCCGGTGCAGCAGTACATCGCTGCGATGCCGGGGTGGAAAAGCGATCTAGGCAAGCGGCTGGACCGGCTGGTCGTCAAGACCGTTCCCGGCGTCGAAAAAGCGGTCAAGTGGAACTCTCCCTTTTATGGCGTGGAAAAGGATGTCTGGTTCCTCAGTTTTCATTGCATGACGAAATACGTGAAGGTCGCTTTCTTCCGCGGGGCGCAATTCAGCCCCTTACCTCCCGGCACGTCAAAACAGCCGGATGTTCGTTATCTCGACATCTATGAGACGGACGAACTCGACGAGGCGCAGTTCATGGATTGGGTCAAGCAGGCCAGCGAACTGCCGGGCGAGAAGATGTGAAAGCGTCGCCGCAGATCCTTCGCCGCCGGGAATGGCCGGGCCAACGGATGTCAGCGGCCACGGCGGCGTACGGCCGCGGCCTTGCCTCCCCACAAGCTGCTTCTCAATCGGCATTGCCCACCATGAGTATCTTCATGACGGCGGCCATTGCCGGGTCGGTGCCAGCGGCATAGTCGGCAAAGCTCGTGGAGCGCGCGACGTCTGGCTGAAGGGGACCTGCCGGGACGTCGTAGACGTAATTCAGCAGGAAACAGGTCCTGATCTCCGACAGGCTGCAACCGTGTTGCCAGTCGTGATAGGCCGTCGAGTAGCGGATGGTGATCTTCGAGTTCGGCAGAACCGTGCGGCCGCCTTCGCCCCAGAACTGCAGCCGGTCTCCTATCGGCTCGCCGACAAGTACCGTGCGCGGGCCGCCGAAGTACTTCAGTCGCGCCGCCGTGCTGATCGCGGCCGAAAACGTGTTCGCGCTGGTCAGCACAAACAGCCGTCCCTCCGGCGGCAGGATGGCCGGGAGCCTTCGCGAGAAATCGGCGGTCAGTTCGTAATTGCCGCCATTGTTGAACCGCAGGTCGACGACTGCATTGCGTATCGGTTTTTTCTCAGCTTCGTCCAGCACCTTGGCGAGCCCCTGCGACAGGCCCTCCGGCGTCGCATCCCTGACGCGGTTGATCTGGATGTAGAGAAGATCGGGCAAGGGATAATGGTGCCAGACATTGGCGTCGGGGCGCGTGAGATAGGCCGGTAGCGTGACACCGTCGAGCACGTGCCGCCACCCGGCGCCGCGACCGGTCTGTGACAAGGGGCTGAAATCGCGTCGTGGCCAGACATGGGCGTTCAAGGGTTCCGGCGCACCGGGCGTGGCGACAAGAGCGATTTGCGCTGCGCGTCCATCCGCGCGACGGATGAAATAGGCGCTTTCCCGCGGGCTTTCGGCAAGGCCGGCGGCATGGAGCAATTCCGGCGAAATCGCGACATTCGGGACGAATTCCTTGGCGAGATTGGCGGGGCCGCCGAAATAGGGCCGAAGCGCATCGACAAAGGCCTCCGTCGCTCTTCCATTTACCTCAAGGATCTCTCCGCCCAAAAGGTGCGATTGCTCGCCTGTCGTGGCGATCACAAACAGGCCGTCGGCAAACCAGCCAAGCCGGATGGGAACCGCATTGAAGCTGTGACCTCCGACGAGGCCGACCACGCTGGTGTGCCCATTGTCGGCGAGCGCGACCGCTTTTGCAGCCGCGATCGCCAGACCGGCGCGGTCGAGATCACCGGCCCGTTGTTCGATCACTTCGAGGGCATCGGCAAACGCGGCCTGGGCGGTCGGCGAGAAGCTGCGGTCGACCTCGATCAGGCGCCGCAGATGGGCAAGGTCCTGCCTGTTGCGCTCCAGTTGCGAGGTCGCGGCCGGAAAGTCGCTTCGGGGATAGCTCTTCAGCGTCGGATAGAGAATAGCCGCAAGCGGCGCGACCAGCAGGAAAAGCAAGGCGGCAAGCGCTATCGATGCAATCCGAACGCCGCGCCGCCGCCAAAACCTGTTGCCTCTCGGCGCCGGATCTTCCTTGCCGATTTGAGTCTCGTTTCCCATCGATTGCGGCCCCCAACAGCGCCCCTCTTCAAGGCGCGATCCATCCCCACATTCAGCGCTCCAGCCAGGGCCGGCGATATTCCTTCAGCATCGCGCCCGAGCCCTGTTCCGGCCCGCAGCAATGACGGAGGTCGGACAATCGGCAAGACAAGACGTAGGAACGGCAGCACGACAATTCCATGCTCGCCGGCGGGGAAAATCAGAAGGCCGGTTCGGTCCCGTATTCGTCGTGGCGCCGGTTCCAAACGTAGGGTTCGGTCTGTGGCCATCCCGCGGGAGACACTTCCCATGTTTCCTGGCGACCGTAGGGCGTCAGGTCCAGATACGTCCACATGCTGCCGAGATACTCGACGCCACGTGCACCGTTGAAATAGGTGCGGTAGATATCGTCGCCGTCTCTGAGGAAAACGCTGACGCCATGACGATCGCTGGTCCTGGTCGGGTCATCCGGGTCGGCGACCGTGGCCCCCATGTCGTGGTTGAAGTCGCTCGCCATGGACGAGTACCAGACCGGGTGCTGCCACTGCATCCGGGCCTGATATTTCTGCAGCTTCTCGAGCGGCGCGCGCGAGATCAGCACGATGGACGTATCGCGTGCGTTGAGATGCGCCGGGTGGGTCATCGCGTCCACGACCCAGGAACAGCCGTCGCAGCCCGCCTTCCATCCGGGCGCGAACATGAAGTGATAGACGATCAGTTGCCGCCGACCATCGAAGAGGTCGGCAAGGCTTAACGTGCCCGTGGGGCCTTCGAACGAATAGTCCTTGTCGATCCTGACCATCGGCAAGCGCCGTCGCTCGGCGCTCAAGTCATCGCGTGCGCGGGTGAGGGCTTTCTCCCTGGCAATCTGTTGTTCGATTGCGGCTTGCCACTCATCAATTGAAACGATCTTAGGCAACATTCTCAATGATCTCCCTTCTTGGGCAACTTGCGTGGGGGCATCGTTGCAACGCTGAACTCCGATCGGCGACGTCCAGCCAACCGGCTCGGTTCGATTGCTCCCGAAAAGCTCTCAATCCGATCTTACCGGCGCGGTCTCCGTCGCATCTGGCTTCAATATGTTGTAAAACCATAACATGTCAAGCAAGCGGGAAGAAGTCTCGGTTTTCTGGGCATTGGCCCAGGCGCAGACCACCGACATGCTCTGCGCCGCCTTTTCAGACATGGATCGCTGTACCGTCATGCAGCATCTGAAGGTGCTGGAAGAGGCCGACCTGATCATCGTCAGCCGGGCAGGACGCGAGCGCTGGAACTATCTCAATGCGCTGCCGATCAAGCGCATTCACGGCCGCTGGATCAGTGAACATGCCGCCCACCCGGTGACCATTCTCGACAGACTGAAACCCGGCATGCCCGAAGTGCGTGCGGCCCTTCGTTCGGGCCTGCGCTATGCCGCCGAAGAGATCGTGGCGCGCGACAAATACCAGCAGAAACTGACGCCGGCAAAGGTCGCGCTCGAGCTCGGTATTTCCGTGCGCCAGCTGCATGTCCTGTTCGAACACGCGGAATTGACCTTCGCTCGCACGCTGGCATCGATGCGGACTTCGCAGGCGCGGCGGCTTCTCGTCGAGCGGCCCGCCTTGCCCGTCACCGAGGTCGCCTATGCCTGCGGATTCGATAGTCTTGCAAGGTTTTACCGACTTTTCACGGGCGCTTACGGGATGGCGCCGGGCGAATTCCGGGCGGCAGGCTCGCTCCATTAGTCCCGGGCGGATGCCTGCCTTGACGTAAGGCCGGCCTCGGCGTCGGATCAATCCGGTTGCCAAAAAGCCATAATTGCTTCACCTAGATCCCTCTTCGACACTCGGCATTAAGAATTGGGTCAACGCTGAATGCGCATTTCATACGTCTTCCTTGGTGCATTTCTTGCAATCGCGCCGTCCGCCTATGCCGACGTTGCCTCGCCTCCTGTTCTGGAGCCGCTGAAGCAGCAGGCACAGGCCGCACAGTTGAGCGCAAAATTTCTGACGCGCTACAGCTACAAGCCCGTTCCGCTAGATGACGCCTTGTCGGCCAAGATCATGGACAGCTTCATCGAGTCCCTCGATCCGGATCGTGGGCTCTTCCTGCAGGCCGACATCGACAGTTTCAAACCTGACCGCAACGAGATCGACGACGCCATCAAGAAGAAGGACCTGAAGATCCCGTTTGCGATCTTCAACGTCTATGGAAAGCGTGTCGTCGACCGCATGAACTACGCGCGCGAACTGCTGAAGCAGGACTTCGATTTCACGAAGCAGGAGGATTATTCCCTGTCGCGCGAGAAGGCGCCCTGGCCGCAGTCGGAAGCCGAGAGCAACGAGCTGTGGCGCAAGCGTGTGAAAAGCGACTGGCTACGCTTGAAGCTCAGTGGCAAGACTGATGCGGCCATTCGCGAAACGCTCGACAAGCGCTATGCAAACGCGCTCGAGCGTGCCTCCAAGTACAAGAGTGACGACGTCTTCCAGTCGTTCATGAACGCCTACACGACGTCGGTCGATCCGCACACGGATTACTTTGGCGCCCGGGCTTCGGCCGACTTCGATATCGCCATGAAGCTCTCGCTGGTTGGAATCGGCGCGGTGCTGCAGGAACGCGACGACTACACGACGATCCGCGAGCTCGTGCCTGGTGGGCCGGCGCAGCTGTCCGGCAAGCTTGCGGTCGGAGACCGCATCACCGGCGTCGGGCAGGGTCACGACGGCCCGATAAAGGAAGTGGTCGGCACGCGCATCGATGAAGTCGTGCAGTTGATCCGCGGGAAGAAGGGGTCGGTCGTGCGCCTCGACGTTCTGCCGGCCGATGCGGGAGCAGACGCCGCCCATCGCATCGTCACCCTCGTGCGCGACAAGATCAGCCTCGAAAAGCAGGCGGCGCAGAAGAGCGTTCTGTCTGTGAAGGCGGGCGATACCACCCGCAAGATCGGGGTGATCACTCTTCCGGCCTTCTATGAGGATTTCGAAGCCCGGCGCAAAAGAGAGCAGGATTATCGCAGCGCGAGCCGCGACGTCGCAAAGCTTCTCGAAGAGCTGAAGCAGGAACAGGTCGACAGCGTTCTGATCGACGTTCGCAACAATGGCGGCGGTTCGCTGGACCAGGCGATTGCCCTGACCGGCCTGTTCATCGGCTCTGGACCGGTCGTTCAGCAACGCAGTGGCGACGGCAAGGTCGTGGTGACAAGCTCGGAGTTTCCTGAGCCTCTCTGGTCAGGGCCCGTCGGTGTTTTGATCAATCGCGGGTCGGCTTCGGCCTCTGAGATTTTTGCTGCGGCCATCCAGGACTACGGCCGCGGTGTCGTCATCGGCGAGCCCAGCTTCGGCAAGGGCACGGTTCAAACCGTCGTCGACCTCGACCAGATGGTCCGCAACAGCAAGCCTGCGTTTGGCGAACTCAAGGTGACGATCGCCCAGTTCTTCCGGGTCAATGGCGGCACTACGCAGCTGCACGGCGTAACGCCCGATATCAGTCTGCCGGGGCTTTCCGACCCGACGCGCTTTGGCGAGACGAGCTATGATAACGCCCTGCCGTGGTCAGAGATCAAGCCTGCGGATTATACGCCGGCCGATACCGTCACGGCGCTGCTGCCGGCACTGCAGGACCGCCATAATGCGCGCATTGCAAGCGACCCCGATTTCCAGCGCCTCCTCGAAGACATCGCCGACATCAAGGCGCAACGCGAAAAAGGCGTTGTCTCCCTCAACGAAGCCGAACGTCGCAAGGAAATGAAGGATCGCGAAAATCGTCTTAAGGCTCGAGCTCAGGGAAGCGATGGCGAGGATACCGGTGAGGACGATGGATTGAATGCGGACGAACGCAGCCTGAGTGCCGATATCGCAATGGAAAACGCCCGCAAGAACGCAAAGGACGTTCTGCTTGCTGAGGCGACCGCCATTCTGGCCGATGAGGCGGATTTGCAGGAAGGTGGGTTGAAGGCGGCCACGCAGCCACCGGCAAGTGCCACCGGAAAGTAGTCTGCTCGGCCGATGCGCGGGTACTTGAGGAAAGGTCGACAAAGCACTCTTTTGTCGACCTTTTTTGTTTCCCGCGCTCAGCGCAGACGTACCTATAAAATATCGTTGGCGTCGCTGAGCTGCGAGTAAATGGAGTATGCGCTCAGGAACAGAATGCTGAATACGATTATCGCGCTAAAAAACATAAAAAGGTACATCAATGTGCTCCGAGTAAAATCACCGTACATCCTTGTCCTATTGTTCTTTTGCAGGAACATTACGCT
The DNA here is from genome assembly GCF_014851885.1 of Ensifer sp. ENS02. Taxonomy (NCBI): domain Bacteria; kingdom Pseudomonadati; phylum Pseudomonadota; class Alphaproteobacteria; order Hyphomicrobiales; family Rhizobiaceae; genus Ensifer; species Ensifer sp. ENS02. Next base: position 40,931 of record NZ_JACVAO010000025.1, read on the forward strand.
GCAAGAGACCTGATTTTTCCCGGATATTGAATTCAAATGGTAGTCAGCGCGTTTGAGCTGAATTCGTAATGTTTTCACAAGGTGCAGGACCCCAATCGGCGCTCGTCTTTGACAACGAGGGTTCTGGGCGAATGACATGCAATGAGAAGACGAACAGCCATAGAAGGGGCGTGGCAGGGGGTCGGGGAATCGCAAGAATAGTGCCGATCATGCTCACTCTTGGGGGATGTACGACCGTTCCCTTGAAGGAAGCAGGAACGCTTACCTCCTACAGCAACCTCAGTGCTCCGAAGGGGAAGTTCGAGAAGAAGAGAGTCTATTTCAGCAAGGATGGCCTGAAGGACGTCAAAACGGTGAGCATCGCGCCGACGTCTCTGGCCCCGCCTGCTCTGCAGCGTGTCGAGAAGCAGAAGGACCGCCTGCTGGTAACGAACGCGATTGACCGCGCGATCTGCATCACCATGAGCGAAAAATATCGGATCGTCCCGTTCGGTACGCCCGCAGATCTGACGGTCCGAACGGTTGTTACGGACATTGTCCCGACCGAGCAGTCCGTCGCTGGTGCCGCCAAGGCGATTTCCATCGGCAGTTCGCTTGCCTTGCCGGTCGGCATACCACGACTGCCCTTCGGGCTCGGCGGGCTGGCCGTCGAAGCGGAGGCCGTCGATCGAACCGGCAAACAAACGGCGGCGATCGTTTGGTCGAAGGGCGCGAACTCGTTTACGAGTGAAGCGCGCGTTTCGCAGGTTGGTGACGCCTATGACCTGGCCGCGGCTTTCGGCAAGGATTTCTCAAGAATGGTCGTCGCCGGCAAAGAACCTGGAGATTTCGATCTGTACTTGCCGTCCGTTTATGACATTCGCACGTCGCTTGGTGGGAAACCCGGTTCTGCGATCTGTGAGGACTTCGGGCGTGCGCCGGGTGTGGTCGGAATGATCGGCGCCTCCATCGGAGCGCCGCCGTCCTGGACGGACAGGGGAGGCAAGCTCGCCGTCGCGGCAACCGGAACAGCCGTTTCTGCCGAAAAAACAATCCCTTCCATTGGCAGCCGCTGAGGCGGACTACGCTTGTGTCTCGTAACATTGTCGCAAGGTGGCAATGGGATCCAGGCATCGACAAAACGAGAAATAAACCGAGGTCATTTTATGCGTCTTTTCATTGCAGCGGGCCTGCTGATCGTGCTGGCGGGATGCGAAACCGTAGAATACAGAAACCGTTGTGCCGAGTACGGATTCGTGCCGGGAACCGATGCTTATGCTAATTGCGTACAACGTCTTGATATGTCCGATGAACGCCGTAGAGGACGCGATTACGATCCTCCCGTGTATTCTTACGAGTAATTCCGCAGGGATGACGGATGTTTTAGCGAGGGCTGTTTCGATTAGGATGATTGCGACCTGACTTACGTCGTGTTGTTTAGAATCCTCTTTTGTTTCCTTCATGAATATTCGCATCTTCAAAACTCAATTCTAGTCGACACTGGCAGGCAACATGCGAATTCTGATCGTAGAAGATGATCGTGAGCTGGCGTCTTCGCTCAAGACCATGCTGGAAGCCGCGATCGGCGTTGCGGATGTATTCGAAACGCTTGCGGATGCCGAGGCGGCACTGCTTGCCTTCAAGTTCGATCTCGTGGTCATCGACCGCAACCTACCTGATGGTGACGGCCTGTCGCTGCTGCCGACGCTGCGGCAACTCCGCCCGAGGCCGGCAACGCTCGTTCTGACGGCATTGGACGATCCGACCGATATCGTGTCTGCGCTCGACAAGGGCGCAGACGAATATGTCGGCAAACCATTCGAGCCCATGGAGCTTATTGCACGGGCGCGCGCGGTTCTTCGTCGCTACAGCCTGGACGAGACCGGCTGCACGCAATTCGGCAATCTATCGTTTGATCTCATCAATCGATCCGCCATGATCGGTGAGAACGCGCTGAGCGTTCCGAGACGCGAACTCGCCGTTCTGGAAGCGTTGATCCGGCGGGCAGGGCGCGTCGTGCAGCGCGACAATCTTGAAGCTGCCGTCTATAATATCGACGAGGAGATCGAGTCCAACGTGCTCGATTCCCATGTCTCGCGGCTACGCAAGCGTCTGCGCGAGGGCAATTGCAGCGCAACGATCCGGACCATTCGCGGCATCGGCTACATGCTGGTGCAAGAGTAATGAGGCGTCCGAATTCAATCGCGTTTCCGGTGGCCATTGTGCTCATCTTGGGCATGGCGCTGATGATGGTGATCAGCACCGTCCTCACCGTCGCGGTGTTCCTGTTGACGGATGGGCAGAGCAGGAAAAAAATCGCAGTCGAAAGTGTCGTCGAACTTCTCCAGGATGGTGTGAGCTACGATCACACCGGCAAGTTTGTGCTCGAGGTCGAAGGCGTAATTGCGGAAAAGATTATCAGGCTTTCCGAAGAGCAGTCCGAATTCTGGTACTTTGTCAGTGACGGAACCCAATCCATCATACACGGTGCCGTGCCGGCATCGGTCCAAGACATCATCGATACGACCTCTCCCCAGGTATTCTCCTCTGAGTTTTCTTACATGGCGGGCCAGCAGCAGTTTCTCGGGCTCCGAAAACTGAACGCGGAGGATCCACCCAAACTCGTTGTGGTCGGCGGAGTGACATTTTCGAATGCTGAAACGCTGCTCGTGGTCCTGCGCGAAATTTGGCCGCAGGGGCTTTACCATCTTCTGGGTATTGTTCTTGTTGCCACGGCCACGATCGCTGTCGTTGCTGTCAAGCGCACGATCGCAACCCCTGTAAGAAGGGTTGTCGATTCAGCCGAGCAGATCGACGGGCTTCCCAATGGTCGCCGGATATCGGATCGCGACACTCCGATAGAACTGAAGCCGATGGTTGCCGCGTTCAACACGGCGCTCGGTTGTATCGACAACGCGTTCGAAGCGCAGCGAAACTTTCTTGCCAACGCATCCCACGAATTGCGGACGCCGCTGACCAAATTGCGGTTGAAGCTCGACCTTGTTCAGGACCCGGACGTGCGGGAGGTCCTTGTTCGCGACACGGCGCGGCTTGCATCAATCGTCACGACATCGTTGCAGTTGGCGCGTTTGTCAGGCCAGGCGCTGACCTTCACCATGGTAGATCTCGCAGCCATCGCGCGCGCGGCCATTGCCGAGCATGTGCCATCCGTGATGAAGCAGGGCATGGACATCGAGTTCAAAGCAGAGGGGCGGGTCATTGTCCCCGGTTCCGAACCGGCCATTCGCCTGGCCTTGGACAACTTGATCATCAATGCGATGCGACACGCACGCGGAACGGAAGTGCTTGTAGTCGAGGTTCTGCAAGCCCGGATCGTGCGGGTCAGCGATGAGGGCCCAGGAATCCCGGCCGCGGAGCGCGAGAAAATGCTGAGGCCGTTTGTGCGGGGCAATACCAGCGCGAGTGAGGGAACAGGCATGGGACTGGCCATCGTTGCCCAGATTATGACGGCACACAACGGCTCCGTGGCGCTCGGAGAAGCAGCGAACGGCGGTTTGGTCGTCGATCTGGCATTTCCGAAAATTACGAAGGAATCCGCGTTTTCGTGATAGCAGCGCCATTGTTCCTTGAAGCCGCTCGCGCACAATCTCTTCGGCTCGCTCACTCCGCCAAATATTCGCGCAACAGCAGGCGTGCACGGTGCAGCCGCGCTTTCACTGCCTGTCGCGAAAGATCGAGCGCCGCGGCGATCTCGTCGATCGTCATCTCCTGGAGGTCGCGCATCAGAGCCACGTCGCGATAGTGCGGCGGCAGAGGCTCGAAGGCCGCTGCCAGATCAAGCCGCAACACATGTTCGGGCCGCTGCACCAGACTTGTTTCAAGTGCGTCCTCGTCTACGGCGGCGATCATGCCGGTACGTCGGGCGAGCCTCAGGCACTCCCGCCGCACCACGCTGAACAACCAGTTCGACAGGGTCGCGAGTGCCCGGATCGCGCCGACGTGGCGTGACAGAAGCCAAAGCGTTTCTTGTGTCGCATCGTCGACATCGGCGGTCCGGCAGGTTGCTCGGGCATATCGGCGAATATCCGGCTGCGTCCGCTCGAGCAGCCGGACGATCGCATTGCGATCGCCGTGGCGGGCGGCTTCGAAAGTTTCAGTCGTCACCGCCTTTGTGTTCATGGCTTGGTCCGATCATGGATCCCGGCAACGGCGCAGGCCGGGCAATAGCCGATGAGGCCGGTGAGGACGAAGGTGAGGGCCGATACGCCCACCAAGAGGGCGATCCACCCGCTCAGGAAACTGTATGCCAGCACAGCCGCGCCAACCCCAAGGCCAATCCGCACGATCTGCTGCCCCTTACCTATATTCTTGCGAAAAAATGCCATGCAACACCTCCGGTGCAAACCGAGACCCATCGTCTCAGTCATAAGAGGCGCGGAACCCGGAAAAGGATTCGCGACGGCACGACTTTTTTTGTGACGGCGGATCCATCGGTACCAAATTCGGGCGCTGTATTTCCGCCATGGCGCCGGCCAAGTGCTGTTCGGCCGTTGGCCGTCCCTTGACGCCGTCCGCCGAGCGTCTCCGTGCCCTCGATCCGGATTATCTCGCTTGCGGGCCATCCGGGTTCCCAACGGAGATTCCTGTTCGATGAAACGAATACTGGTGACCCTGGTTGCAATGATTGCGCCGATTGCCATGGCTGAGGCTCATGCCGAGCCGCTTTCAAGTGCCTTGGCGAAGGCCTACCGCAACAACCCGACGCTCAATGCAGCGCGGGCCGGAGCGCGCGCAAGCGCGTACGACATCGACATCGCACGGTCGGCGATGCATCCGAAAATCACCTGGCGCAGCGGGATCGGGTACAATTCCAGTGCGACGACCAATCGCGGCACGTTTGGTATCGTTCTCGATCAGACCCTCTTCGACGGCCTGCAGACGACCAACAATGTCGAGGTCAATAAGGCGCGACAGCGCGCCGCCGAGGAAAACACCCGCAACACCGAGCAGAACATCCTGTTCGAGGCGACCGAGGCATATATGGACGTGGTGCTGACGCGCCGCATCGTCGCGCTACGCAAACAGGATCTGGATTTCCTCAAGGAACTCACGCGATCCGAGATCGCCCGCCACCAAGCAGGCGAACGGACCCGAACAAACATCGCTCAGGCCGAGGCGCGCCGCGCTGCGGCGCAGGCGGAACTGAGCCTCGCCCATGCCGAAGCCAAGCGTGCCCAGGCGACCTACAGGCAGGTCATCGGCGACGAACCGGGCAATCTAACCGGTGGAAAAGTTCCCGTGAAAATACTGCCCGCCAACATCGATAAGGCGCTGGCGATTGCCGCCAAGCAGCATCCCGCTCTTCTGGCGAAACGGCACCTCGCCGAAGGCGCCATGTTCAATGTTGCCGTCAGCGAGGGAAAGCTCCTGCCGACCGTGAAGGGGGCGATCGGGATTGGCAGAGGTGAGCGCGTGAGCGCGATCGACGCAATGGCGTTCGACGGATCGGCGACGGAGCAAAAGGCGGGCATCGAGCTCAAGGTACCCATCTATCAGGGAGGAAAGGCGGCGGCCGAGGTACGGCGCTCGAAGGAGGACCTCGGGAAATCGAACTTCACCGTCGACGTTCAGCACGCCGAAGTTCAGGCGAAGGCAGCCTCTGCCTGGGCGCAATACCGGGGAGCGCTCGCAACCGCGTCCGCCAACCGGGCCGCCGTCAAGGCGGCAAAAATGGCCAAGGACGGCATGATGGCAGAACAAGCGATCGGCCAGCGCACGCTACTCAACGTTCTGGAAGCCCAGGCCGACGTGGTGAAGGCGCAGGTGAAGCTCGCCACCGCTGAGCGGGAGACCGTCGTCGGAGGCTACCGCATCCTGTCGGCCATCGGCAGGCTCGGGGCCAAGGACCTGGGCCTCGTGGCCCGACGGGCGGATACCGAGACACGATGAGCGGACAAGCTCCCTAATGTTGCGCCGTGGCCCTCGCCGCGGTGGATTGCGACATGTTGCGTCTGAGGGGAAATCGGCCACCTATCCAAATGTCTCGATGCCTTCCGTCAGGTCGTACCAGGTATGTCGGCGCGAGGCCCAGAAGACGGCGGCGGGCGGCGGGAAGTCCGGGTCGGCAAAGCAGCCCGCGGAGATCATCACCGCGTCCGTCAGCGCCTCCGCCTCCATGTAGACCAGCGTTCCGCATGTCGGGCAGAAGGTCTGGTCCACCCAGCGGCCGGCGTCGCTGCCGCGTCGCCACACCCGGCGTTCCCCTTCGATGCCGATGACGGACGCTCTGGAAAATCGGGCGCGATAGCCGAAGCCCGATCCCGTTGCGCGTTGGCATTCCAGACAGGCGCAGGCGTAGACACGGGCAGGGGCTCCGTTCACGGTAATCTTCAGGCCACCGCAGGCACAGCTTGCCGTTCTCTTGCAGGCACGTTCTAGCGCCTGCGGCCGTCCATTGTCTTGCAGGCGATCGCTCGTGGTCATGGCACCGACCTGGCCAGGGCCGCGAGTTCACTCGGCAGATAACTTGAAGCAAACGCGCCAGGCTTCAGAAATATCCGGGCGCGCGCGGGGCCAATGCGCCCGCCGCCGGCAACACCTATATTGGTCATGAACGACAACTCCGATTGAAAGCTGCCGTCTAATAGGAGCGGCTTTCGGAGCCTGTAAATTACGCACTTTAAAGTAAGCGGTAACTCGAAAGTAGGGAGCGGGGCGCGTGAAACGGTTGCAGCAGGACGATTGTGGCTTCGCATCGGCGCTGAACGCGATCGGCGGCAAATGGAAGACCCTGATATTGTGGGAGGTCAACATCGAACCGCGTCGCTTCGGCGAATTGCGACGTCTTCTGCCGGGGATCAGCGAAAAGGTCCTGGCACAACAACTTCGCGAAATGGAAGCCGATCGTCTGGTTCGCCGCGAGGTTTTTCCGGGCGCCGTTCAAAGGGTCGAGTATTCGGTGACGGAGTTCGGCAAGACCCTGAACGAGGCCGTCACGGTCCTGTCGACGTGGGGCAAGGAACACCAGGCAAGGCTTGCCGCGAAGGGCGAAGGATGTGGCGCCGATCCCGGCCGAAACTGAAACTGCAGTCCTTGGGTGATGAGGAATGGCTGGCATTCGCTCCAGGAGTGATGGCGCAGCGAGACGGGGGGTCAACCGTATGCGGCGGCCGGATATATTTTGGCCGCCGCCGCAATCCTAATGTGAGCCTGGGCGTTCGAAGCCCCAGGCCATTATGTCGGACAAGCTACGAGTCGTAATGCTCGGGCATTTCCTTGAGTTGATCCTTGGTCCACGTCGTCACGGCGTGGACGTCGCCGTCTTCGTCACGCATGAAATCGAGATCGGCAAGCGGCACGGCAACGGGTTTTGCGCCGATGCCCAGAAACCCGCCGACGTCGATGACGACGGTGCTCGCTGTGCCGACGCCGTGGACGTGGTCGACCGTGCCGACCTTATCGTCGTCCGCTCCGTAAACCGTTGCCCCTTCCAAAATCGCCGGTGTCAGTTCCGTGGCTGCAAGGCGTACGTGACCAGTGTGATCCATCTTCGTTGCTCCTTTGACTTCACAGTGGGAGAACCGACTTGAGAGCAAACGGTTCCATCACCGTGTCACAGGTTCAAGCACGGGCAGGAGTTTCCAGAAGGGCTGCGAATGTCGCGTCATCGCCGTGCCGGCGGGGGGCCAACGGAGTTGCGGATGACGAGGTCAGGCCGCAGCAGGATTTCGGTTTCGGAGGGCGCGCGGTCTGAAAGCAACTCCAAAAGCAGCGCCATCGCGTGTTTGCCGATGGCAGTTCGAGGCTGGCGGATGGTCGTCAGCGAAGGCGTCATGAAACTCGCCTGCGGGACATCATCGAAGCCGGTGACGGAAAAATCGTCAGGGATGTCGTAGCCGCGGGCGCGCAGGCCAAGCGTCACGCCAAGTGCGGTCTGGTCGTTGACGCACATAAAGGCGGTCGGCAGGTCGTCACGCATGAAGAGTTGTTCGAGCGCCAGCCTGCCGCTTTCCACGGTGCCGTCGCCTTCCATGATCAGACGGCGATTGATGGCAATATCGGCCGCTGCAAGCCCCGCTTCATATCCCTGTCGCCGGCGACCATAGGCAAGGCGGGTGTTGGAATCGCCGATGAAGGCGATGCGCCGGTGTCCTTCGGAAATCAGGAGATCGACGACTTTGCGGGCGCCCTCGACGTCATCGACCCCGACATAGGGGATGCCGCCGTTAAAGACCGGCTCGAAAACGCCGACGGTCGGCGGCAGCCGCGCCGTTAGCGTCTGATGGCCGAAGGGAAGGATGCCCGTAAACAGGATCATGCCCGCCGCCTGGTTGGAATTGAAGAACTTCAAATATTCCAGGCCACGCTGGGCGTCGTTCTGCGTATGGCCGATCAGGACGCCGTAACCATGCGCGCGCGCTTCGTTTTCGAGACCCACCAGAATGCTGGAAAAGTTCGGATCACCGATATCTGGTGCGACAACGAGGATCATGTTCGACCGCCCGAGCCGCAGGCTGCGCGCCATCGCATTGGGCGTGTAGCCGGTAATCGCGATCGCCTGGTTGACCTTGAGGCGCGTCGATTTGGCTACCTTTTCCGGCATGTGAATGGCCCGCGATACGGTCGCGATCGACACTTCGGCGATCCGTGCGACGTCTTCAATGGTTGCGGGCTGGGAATTGGACACACTTGGCCTCGGGATTTGCTGCGAGGACGTTACACAGGTTCGCCCGACGGTCAAACGAAGAAGCCAAAAAAATTGTCGAGCAATCACGATGTAAACCTTTACATCGGCGAGTGTAAAGGTTTACATCATTGAAATAGCGGTGGAGGCCGCAGGGAGGGGATAATGACCACGGAGCATGTCGACGGGGCTCCCGTCGTGCTGTCGGCGCGCCGCATCAGCAAATCGTTCAGCGGCGTGCAGGTCCTGTTCAGCGTCGATTTCGAGCTTCGCCAGGGCGAAATCCATGCGCTCATGGGCGAGAACGGGGCTGGAAAATCCACGCTGGTGAAGATCCTGTCGGGCTTCGAGCAGCCTACATCGGGCGAGATCCTGCTTGACGGGAAGTCGACGAAGCTGCCGGCCAATGGCGCTGCGGAAGCGCTCGGCATCGTCATCATCCACCAGGAATTCAATCTTGCCGAACATCTGACCGTTACCGAGAGCCTGTTTCTCGGCCGCGAGGTAACCCGTTTCGGCGTGCTCGACCGCAAGTTCATGCGCGCCGAGACCCGTCGTGTGCTCGATCTCCTCGGTTCGCATGTCGATGAGAGCGCGATGATCGGATCGCTCTCGATTGCCGAAAAGCAGATGGTCGAAATCGCCAAGGCCATCAGCCGCGATGCGCGCGTCGTGTTCATGGACGAGCCGACGGCTGTGCTGTCGCGCGAGGAGACGAACTTCCTGTTCCGGCTGGTGCGCAAGCTGCGCGACAAGGGAACGAGCTTCGTCTTCGTGTCGCACAAGCTCGACGAGGTGATGGAACTGACCGACCGCGTGACGGTGCTGCGCGACGGCCAGTGGATCAAGACGTCGCCGACCTCCATTCTCGACGGCGAGGCGATCGCCCAGCTGATGGTCGGGCGCGAGCTGTCGAGCCTTTATCCCGCAAAGAACGAGCCGGATGTCGACGAAGACGTGGTTCTGCGCGTCGATGCGGTATCGACCGGCTATGTCCGCGACGCGAGCTTCGAGGTGCGCCGCGGCGAAGTCCTCGGCTTTTCCGGCATGATCGGCTCAGGCCGGACGGAGCTGATGGAGGCGATCGTCGGCTTGCGCGCGCGCACGGCCGGCGAGGTGCTGGTGCGTGGCGAGCCGGTGCCATCCGGCGACGTGCATGCGGCCAACAAGGCTGGCCTTGCCTATATGACCAAGGACCGCAAGGCCAAGGGGCTCCTGCTCAATGCCGGCATGATGGCGAACCTGACGCTGCAATCGCTCGGCCGCCACAGCCGCCTCGGCTATCTCGATCCCGGCAGCGAAGAGGCGGCCCTGGTCAAGGCGCGGCGTCGCTTCGACATTCGCGTGCGGGACGACAGGATCGTAGCCGGGCGCATGTCCGGCGGCAATCAGCAGAAGCTGCTTCTCGCCAAGGTCATGGAAACCGACCCCAGCATCATCATCATCGATGAGCCGACGCGGGGCATCGACGTCGGCACCAAGCAGCAGATCTATCACTTCATTTCGGCGCTCGCCCGGGATGGCCGCTCGATCATCGTCGTCTCCTCCGAGATGCCGGAGATCATTGGCCTTTGCAGTCGCGTCGCGGTCATGCGGGAAGGCCATATCGCCGGCATTCTCGAAGGCGACGAGATCTCCGAACAGGAGATCATGCGTTACGCCGCAGGCCTGAAGAAAAAGACGGCGGCTTGAGCCGCATCAGCGGCGCGGCCGACGACAACAACAACAAGATTCCCGACAGATGGGGGAGGTTCGATTGGACATGAGCGTGAACCAGGAAGGCAGCCAGGAAGCCATCCGCCGCCGCAGCTGGCGTGACATTGATCTGAGGGCAGTGGCGCCATTCGTTGCGCTGGCGTTGCTTCTCTTGGTCGGCGCGCTGGTCAATCCCAATTTCATCAGCATCACCAACCTCGCCAATGTCGCCACCCGAAGCGCCTTCATTGCCATCATCGCGGTCGGCGCGACCTTCGTGATTTCGTCCGGAGATCTCGACCTCTCCGTGGGCGCCATGGTCGCGTTCATCGCCAGCCTGATGATCCTGTTCATGAACTCCGGCGTCATTGCCGATCCGGTTCTCATGCTCCTGGCGGCAATCCTCTTTGCCATCGTCGCCGGTGCGCTTTGCGGCCTCACCAACGGCCTGATCACCACCGTCGGCAAGATCGAGCCCTTCATCGCGACACTCGGCACCATGGGCATCTATCGTGGGCTGACGACCTGGCTCTCGCAGGGCGGAGCGATCACGCTCAAGGAGCCTGAGCTGCAGGAAATGTACCGGCCAGCCTATTTCGGCACGATCGCCGGCGTGCCGGTTCCGATCGTCGTCATCCTTGCGGTGACTGCTGTTGCTGCCTTTGTCCTCTACCGCACGCGCTACGGTCGCCACGTCGTTGCTGTCGGTTCCAACCGCGACGTTGCCCGCTATTCGGGCATCTCCGTCAATCGCGTGCGCACCATCGCCTTCGTCATTCAAGGGCTCTGCGTTGCGGTCGCTGTTCTCCTCTATGTGCCGCGCCTCGGCTCGACCTCGGCCACGACGGGCATTTTGTGGGAGCTGCAGGCGATCACCGCCGTCGTCGTCGGCGGCACGGCGCTGAAGGGCGGTGCAGGGCGCGTCTGGGGCACGATCTGCGGCGCGTTCATCCTCGAGTTGGTCGGCAACATCATGCTGCTCTCCAACTTCATCAGCGAATATCTGATCGGTGCCATCCAGGGCGCGATCATCATCATTGCGATGCTCGTCCAGCGTTCGCTGGTGCGGAAGTCGTGAGACGGCCGGGCCTACAGGTCTCCCGGCCTTGAACAGGCTGACCTGAAATTTGGGAGGAACTTAATGCACAAGAAGCTATTCGGCCTGACCCTTGCCGCGATGACCGCCTTTGCCGGCGTGTCTCACGCGCAAGAGGAAAAGAAAGTAACCATCGGCGTCTCGATCCCGGCGGCCGACCATGGCTGGACGGCCGGCGTGGTGTTCCATGCCGAACGGGTCGCCAAGATCCTGATGGAGCGTAATCCCGGCCTGAACGTCATCGTCAAGACCTCACCCGATCCGGCAAGCCAGGCCAACGCCGTGCAGGATCTTGAGACGCAAGGCATCGACGCGCTCGTCATCCTGCCGACCGATCCGGATCCGCTGGTCAACGCCATCAAGGAAGTGAAGGGCAAGGGCACCTTCGTCGTTCTCGTCGACCGTGCCCCGAGTGTCAACGACAACTCGGTGCGTGACCTCTACGTTGCCGGCAACAATCCGGCGCTTGGCCAGGTCGCTGGCGAGTACATCAAGGCAACGACGCCGGAAGCTGAAGTCGTCGTCATCCGCGGCCTGCCGATCCCGATCGACCAGCAGCGCCAGGACGGTTTCGACAAGGGCATCGAAGGCTCGAAGGTCAAGGTTCTCGACCGCCAGTACGGCAACTGGAACCGCGACGATGCCTTCAAGGTCATGCAGGACTACCTGACCAAGTACCCGAAGATCGATGTTGTCTGGTGCCAGGACGACGACATGGCCGTCGGCGTGCTGCAGGCGATCGAGCAGGCCAAGCGCACCGACATCCAGTATGTCGTCGCCGGCGCAGGCTCGAAGGAAATGATCAAGAAGGTCATGGACGGCGACAAGATGATCCCGGTCGACGTGCTCTATCCGCCAGCAATGGTCGGCACGGCGCTCGAAATGACCGTCGCCAACTTCTACGGCCAGGTTCCGGTGCGCGGCGTCTACACGATCGATGCAACGCTCGTGACCAAGGACAATGCGAAGGACTTCTACTTCCCGGATTCGCCGTTCTGATTAAGCTTTGATGTGATGACGGCCCGCGATTTGTGGGCCGTCATCAGGCTCGGCGAGGCTGAGAATACTGCCCCGCGGCCGGCCATCTTGCCGGCCTTTCAATTGCATTAGCATGCTGTTGAATTTAACTATGAATCGTCATAAAACCGTCACATAGCCGCCTGACCTTCCCTTGGCTTCCAGTCAGTTCAACATGAGAGCGATGATGCAAACACCCGCTGTGTCACGTCTGTCATCTGACGCGATAGCCGCTTCCGACGCAGAGCCGGTCGTCGTCGACCAGGCTGGTGCGATCTGCATTCGCAAGGAAAGCGGCGGAGACCGGTTCGAGGTGCTGCTCATTTGCGGCCGCACCACCGGGCTCTGGGGCATTCCCAAGGGACACCTGGAGTATGGTGAAGACACCCCTGGCGCTGCCGTCCGGGAGGCGTTCGAAGAGGCCGGTGTCATCGGAACGGCGTTAAACGACGAAATCGGCGGTTACACCTACAGCAAGCTCGGCAAGGCCGCCGTCTATCACGTCCAGGTTCACCTGATCGCCGTTGTGTCCATGGCGCCCGACTTTCCGGAAAAGGGCGCGCGCGCGATGCGCTGGGTGCCGGCATCCCTCGCGGCGTCGCTTGTCGGGCAGCCTGGCCTTAAAACGCTTCTCACCGAACGGCTGGGCGGGCTTGGAAACGATAGTCTCGCGAGTTGCGCCGATTAGTCACGTCCCTAAAGCCGGTCCCGCCTGCGACGCAGCTCGGCGGCGATCATGGCCTCGCCGCGACGCTATGAACTTCGCGCCATTTTTCAAAAGCCACGTCTCCAGATCGCCCATCGTCTCGCCGACGCCTGTCTTGAACAGGGTCGCATTGGCAAGCCCGGCGCCGACCTTCCGCTGCATCCTTTCGCTGCGCGTGTCGAGCAGGAAGAAATGGAAGCCCTCGTAGTCGAATGTCTGGTCGGGCGTATCACTCTGGCTGGAGGGCAAGGAGGCTGGCGCAATGTCCGTGTGGGAGGATGGCATGGCGGCCGCGCAGCACCTCAGCCTTCGTCGCCATCGATGTTTCTCCCGCGTCATCGCCGGGCGATCCAGCGCGATGCCAGCCTCAGCCCGGACAACCTGAGTGCGCTGCGTTCCGATGGCTGGGATGGCTATCCGAACAGTCTGCGTGATGTTCTCGGCGCCATCGCCGCCGGAAAGATCAAGCATGTCGTGCTCCTCTCCGGTGATGAACACCGGGGCTGCATTGCAACGGCGCTTCTGACGGAAATGGACGGCACGCCGATCACGACCGTGCATTCGATCCACACCGCGGCAATGTATGCGCCTTATCCTTTTGCAAACGGGATCGACGAGGATATCGTCGAGCAGGAGACGTTCGAGTTCGACTACAAGGCCAAGCGCTATCACTGCATCGTCGACGCGACCCGGCCGGCTCCCGGCGACGGTGCGACTTTTCTCCACGTCCGGCAGGATGGCGCCGATTGGAAGCTCGACTGCGAATATGCGGGGACTGTGCAGACGCTCACGCTCTGATCCCATCTCCTGGCGCGTTACTGGTTCAAAACCTTACGGGAAGGCTCGAACGGGCCCGTTCACGAGGACGTGTCCGGGTGAACGCCATGGCGTTTTGTCGCCCGATGCCGTCGCTTGACAGTCGGTTCAAAATAAACTTAACATGTTAATGGATTGAAGCTTTCCGATGAGGAGCAAAGGGAAGTTTCAAGCGACCGGGGAGATCTGCCCGCCGGATGGCCGTGAAGGATCAGGTGCGTGCATGCGATGTTCGCCGCGCGTGAATGTGGGGTCGACAGGGAGGAACCTATGAAACTGAGCAGACGGAATTTGATGAAGACCGGCGGCGCTCTGCTTGCAGCGCCCTTCGTTCTGAAAATCGGTGCGGCGCGCGCCCAGGAAACAGTCACGCTGAAGCTACACCATTTCCTGCCGCCGGCATCCAACGTTCATCAGCGGCTGTTGACGCCATGGGCGAAATTGCTGGCAGAACAAAGCGGCGGTGCGCGGAAGGTCGACATCTTCCCGGCCATGCAACTCGGCGGAAAGCCGCCGCAGCTCTACGATCAGGCGTCGAACGGCGTCGTCGATATCGTCTGGACCTTGCCCGGCAACACGCCCGGACGTTTCCCGTCCACGGAAGTGTTCGAACTGCCATTCGTCGCCGCCAAGGAGGCGACCGTCAACGCGCAAGCCTGCCAGGAATATGGCCAGACGCACGTACTGAAGGAAACTGGCGATAACCAGCTCTTGTGCTTCTGGGCGCATGATCAGGGCCTGATCCACACCAATAAGGAAGTGAAGACCGGAGCGGACCTCGCCGGGCTGAAGCTTCGCAGTCCGACGCGCCTTGCCGGTGAGGCGCTGGCGGCACTGGGGGCGACGCCGGTCGGCATGCCCATTCCGCAGGTGCCCGAAGCACTGGCCCAGCGGTCGATCGACGGCTGCGTGCTCCCGTGGGAAGTGGTTCCCTCGATCAAGGTGAACGAGCTCACCAAGTTCCATACCGAAATCCCGGGCTCGCCGACGCTCTATACCGCAACTTTCTTCCTGGCGATGAACAAGGGCAAGTATGACGGGTTGCCGGCCGACCTCAAGGCCGTGCTGGACGCCAACAGCGGCATGGCCTTCGCCAAGAAGGCCGGCGAGATGTGGGACAGCGTCGGTGCCGAAGTGCGCGCGGCAATCGAGACATCCGGAGAAGGAACAATCAGCACGATCAGCGAGGACGAAAAGGCGAAGTGGGTGGAGGCAACCAGACCCGTCCACGACAAGTGGATCGAGGACATGAAGGCCAAGGACCTCGACGGCAAGGCGCTGATCGCCACGGCGCAGGCGCTTGTGCAGAAATATTCGAGCGCCTGAGCGCACTGCCGGCCGTACTCGCCTGAACGTGGCGCCTGAACGCGCCGCTGCATGAACCAACAGCTCGAGGCCTCAACAATGGAAGACGTAGGATACGAGGACGCGGTGAGGGTGCCGCGCCGCAGGGAAGTCGAACGCCTCGCGGCCGGTTTGGCACTGATCGGCGGCACGCTTCTTTGCCTTGCGGCGGGATTGGTCACCGTCAGCGTGCTGGGCCGATGGCTGTTCAATCGGCCGGTGCCGGCCGACTACGAGCTGGTGGAGGTGGCGGTCGGCGTCGCCGCCTTCTCCTTTCTCGCATACACACAGGCCCGCAACGGCCATATTGCCGTCGATACCTTCACGTTGGCTCTCCCCGCACGCGTCACGCGGGTCATCGACGGCCTTTGGGACCTGCTTTTGGCCGGCTGCCTGGCGTTTTTTGCCTGGGGTCTGTTTACCGGTGGCCTGGAGGCGAGGGGATACGGGACGACGCTGATCCAGCTGCCCTGGCCGATCTGGCCAGTCTATCTGACCTGTGCGGCGCTGGCGGCGCTCGCAGCCATCATCGGAGTTTCCGTTTCCCTCTTGAAAATCGGAGGCGGCCGATGAGCGGTTTTGCCATTGCCTTCGTCGGATTCGCAGCCATGCTGCTCTTGATCGCCATCCGGATGCCGATCGCCCTTGCCATGCTTGCGGTGGGCGCTGCCGGTTATGCCTATCTCTCTGGCCCGCATGCGCTGGTCTACTATCTGCAGACCAACACCTACAGCCAGTTTGCCAGCTACACGCTTTCGGTCATACCGCTCTTCATCCTGATGGGCGCGCTTGCCGAGCAATCGGGCATCGCCGCAACGCTCTTTCGCGTCGCCGAGCGAGGCTTCGGACGGTTCAAGGGCGGAATGCCAATGGCGGTCATCGCCGCCTGCACCGGATTCGGCGCGATCTGCGGCTCGTCGGTCGCAACCACGGCGACCTTCGGGCGTGCGGCCCTGCCGGAACTGCGCCGGGCGCGCGTCGATGTCGGTCTTGGCACCGGGACGATTGCCGCCGGTGGCACGCTCGGCATCCTCATTCCCCCATCCGTCATCCTGGTGATCTATGCGATCACCGCCGAGCAGAACATCGCCAAGCTGTTTCAGGCCGCCCTGGTGCCGGGGCTGCTGGCGGCAGCCTTCTATCTGATCGCGATCGCCGTCGTCGTCCGGCGCAAACCCGATCTCGCGCCGCCGGTCACGGCGACCGAGGCGGTTCGAACCCCCCGTCCTTTCTGGGCGAGGCCCGTAGGGCTGATCATCTTTGCCGGTGGCGCGATCGGCTGGCTGCTCGGCTCGCTCGGGACGGTAGGGGGCGTATTGCTGGCGATATTCGGCCTGCTGCTGCTGGCTGCGGACTTTGCGATCGTGCCCGCGGCGGCGGTTGCCGTCACGGTGGTCGGCGGCATCTATGGCGAAGTGTTCACACCGACGGAAGGTGCCGCGGTGGGTGCCGCCGTAACGCTGCTGGTGGGGCTGCTGCAACGGACCCTGAGCCTTGGCGCCCTGAAATACGCGCTGCTGCAGACGGCTGAAACGAGCGGGATGATCTTCCTGATCCTGCTCGGCGCCGAGGTCTTTGGCGCGTTTCTGGCGCTAACGCAGATGCCGGCGACGCTGGCCTCAATGGTCGGACAGTCGGGCCTGCCGCCCTATGTCGTCATCTGCGGCATGCTCGTCACCTATTTGGTGCTCGGCGCCGTCATGGATGAACTGGCGATGATCCTGCTGACGTTGCCGGTCTTCATTCCGATCATCCTGACGCTGGACTTGGGCATGCCGACCGAGGACGTTGCCATCTGGTTCGGCATTCTCGTGCTCATCGTCGTCGGCATCGGTCTTTCCGCCCCGCCGATCGGCCTCAACGTCTTCATCATCAACAAGCTGGCGACCGACGTTCCGATCGTTGAGACCTATCGTGGCGTCATGCCCTTCGTCATTGCCGACCTCATCCGATTGGCGATCATCACGCTGTCGCCCGGCGTCGCTTTGGCACTGGTCCGGCTGTTGAATTGAGAGGAAGCAGACAGGAGCACACCCTCCGCCTTGGGCAGCGCGCTTACAAATCCTTCCAGCTGTGGAACATGGCGGCCTGGCCGGCATGTTCGCCGTTGGCGCGCACCAATTGCCAGACGATGGCGTTCTCGATCCAGAAGCGGCGTCCGGATTTGGCGATCCGAAGGCCGCGATAGTTGTCGATGAAGCCCTTGGTGGAGACACTGTCTAAAAGACGCTGCCGTTCCTCACGGTTCGGCGCCTCGGCCGAGAGGCGCGACGGCATGCCGATGAACTCCTGCCAACTGTAGCCGAAGCAGGCCTGGGCGGTTTTGTTCGCGTAGAAGAAACGCGGGTCGCCCGACCGGTCGTGCGCCAAAAGCGCAAAGGGTGCGTTCTCGTAAAGCCAGCGGCCGTCGAACGGATGGTCGACCAGCTCCTTGCCGGTCACCTTGCGGAAACTTGCAACGATCAGGGCGAAGGCGTCATCGGCATCATATTCGGTTGTCATCGCCCTTCGTCTCCATAGCGCCGGGGTGGGCGTCAGGCGTTCAAGGACGGAATGAACTTCCCGTCATAACGCACGCGGAAATTCCGGCGTTGCGCATCTTCCTGGAAGCAGACGAACACCAGCTCGAGGTCATTTGCGCTGCTGCGCCTTCCAAGCAGGCTGAGCGTGATCACGACCACGCCGCCATAGGTGCGGGTCAGGGCGATCGCTGCCCTTCGAATTTCGTTGGTGCCGGCGTCGTCCCGCTCTTCGCGGCGCTCATAGACCTGCCAGAAGGGCGAAGCTTCCCAGGCCGCGCGCAGCGCCTCGGTGATCTGGTCCTTGAACTCCTCGACGGATCTGCCCTTGCTCCACGAGACGGTCTTTTCGGTGTAGTCGGCAAAAATGTCGAGATAGCCGTCATAGTCGTTCGCATCGGAGAAACAACGCTCGATCATCCCGAGCGCCATTTCATCGGAAATTCCTGCCTTGAAGTATATCGTCATCGAATCGCCAACCCTGCCTTGAACGCCTATCTAGTCAAAGCGCTAAGGATGTATCTAGTCCCCGATTGTCATATTGCTGCGGCCGAGAGGTTCCCCGCGTAAGGCGATCGGCTCTGGTGTTAAAGATCACCATTCATGCCAGTTTTTGCCGAATGCGCTGTTCTGCCACCCATGAACACCATGAACATTTCCCTCCCGGACTCTCTCAAAAGCTTCGTCGACGAGCAGGTCGCCCGGCGAGGTTATGGTACGAGCAGCGAGTCTATCCGGGAGTTGATCCGCCGGGATCAGGACTGGCTCAATCTGCGTCGGCTATTGCTCGATGGTGCCTCTTCCGCACAAGCCGACCCGACCGACGCTGGCTACTTCGCCGATTTGCGTGACCGGGTTCGTGGTCGATCGGCCAAGTGAGCAACAAGCCGGTCATTTCGCGTCAACCGGCCAGCAGCGACGTCGAGGCGGCGATCGAGTGTTATGCAACGTAGGCTGGGGCTGACGTCGCTCACGCTTTTGGCGACGCGTTTCAGGCTGCCTATGCGTTGATTGTTGCGCGTCCGGAATCCGGTTCGTTGCGCTTTGCCTACGAACTGGCGCTCCCTCATTGGCGAAGTGTCGGTCTGAAGAGGTACCCATACCTCGTGTTCTATCGTCAACGGGCCGACCATATCGACGTGTGGCGCGTGCTGAATAAGCCCTGACTGTAAGCTATTGGTTGCCTTGGGAAAGCTGAGGCAAAAACTCCGCGAAACTGAGCGGAAACGAGACGAAATTTCTAAGGCTTGGCACAACCAGGGTCCGCGTTCCCTCGCGCTCCCACACGCCTGCCGATAGGTTCTGGGTCAGCATCAACACCGGAGAACCGCATGAAACGCCTCCTCATTCTCGGCGCCACCCTTGTCGCGCACTTTGTGACCCCTGCGCTGGCACAGGAGCCGACGAAGCTTCTCAACGCCTCCTACGACGTTTCCCGCGAGCTCTTCGTTGCCGAGAACGAGGCCTTCATCAAGCAGCATCCGGGCGTGACCATCGACCAGTCGCATGCCGGCACGTCGAAGCAGGCCCGCTCGATCCTCGAAGGCCTGGAAGCCGACGTCGTCACCTTCAACCAGACCACCGATATCGAGTTCCTGGCCAAGAACGGCTTTGTCTCCAAGGATTGGGCGAAGGCGTTCCCGAACAATGCCTCGCCTTTCTATTCCTTCCCGTCCTTCCTGGTGCGCAAGGGCAACCCGAAGAACATCAAGGACTGGTCCGATCTCGCCCGTGACGATGTTCACGCTGTCTTCCCCAATCCGAAAACGTCGGGCAATGCGCGCTACACCTATCTGGCGGCCTATGCCTGGGCCAAGGAGGCCTATGAAGGCGACGAGGCGAAGATCGAAGCCTACATTACCAAGATCTTCGACAACGTTCCGGTGTTCGACACCGGCGGCCGCGCCTCGACGACCACCTTCGTCGAGCGCGAAACCGGCGACGTCCTGATCACCTTCGAGGCAGAGACCCGCAGCATCGCCAAGCAGTATGGCGCCGACAAGGTCGAGGCCGTCATCCCGTCGGTCAGCCTGCTCGCCGAGTTCCCGGTCGCGGTCGTCGACAAGGTCGCCGAGAAGCACGGCACTCAGGCGCTCGCCAAGACCTATCTCGATTTCCTCTATACCGAGGAAGGCCAGCGCATCGCCGCCGAGTTCGGCCACCGCGTCCGCAACGAAAAGGTTGCCGGCGAATTCAAGGCGCAGTTCCCCGACATTCGCCTCGTCAATGTCGATGACGTCTTTGGCGGCTGGAGCAAGATCCAGGCAGAGCACTTCGCCTCGGGCGGCGTTCTGGACAAGCTCTACGGCAGCCGCTGATCGCTCTTTAAACTCGCATTCAGTCAGCCCGGCAGACGAACCGTCTGCCGGGTTTCACCATGACATGACAAGGAAGTGAACGCTTGAGACGCAATGTCCTGCCCGGGTTACGCCTGTCGCTGGGGATGACGCTGCTCTATGTGAGCCTGATCGTCGTTCTGCCGCTGGCAGCCCTCGTGTTCAAGGCCGCAAGCCTCGGCCCTCTCGACTACTGGCAGATCGTCTCGTCGCCGCGGGCACTCGCAAGCTATCGCGTCACCGTGACGGCCGCCCTTGGCGCGACGCTCTTCAATCTCTTCTTCGGCCTGGCGCTCGCCTGGGTGCTGGTGCGCTACCGCTTTCCGGGGCGCCGCATCGTCGATGCCATGGTCGACCTGCCTTTTGCCTTGCCGACGGCCGTTGCCGGCATTTCGCTGACCGCACTTTTCACGACCAACGGCGTGTTTGGCTCAATCCTCGAAGACTACGGCATCAAGGTTGCCTATACGCCTATCGGCATCATGATCGCCATGTGCTTCACCTCGCTGCCCTTCATCGTGCGCACGGTGCAACCGGTACTGGAGGATCTCGATCCGGCGCTGGAGGAGGCAGCCCAGTCGCTTGGCGGCTCGGACCTCGCCATCTTCCGCAAGGTCATTCTGCCGCTACTGACACCGGCGCTTCTCGCCGGCGTCTCTTTGTCCTTCGCCCGCTCGCTCGGCGAATTCGGCGCGATCATCTTCATCGCCGGCAACCAGCCGATGTCGACCGAGATCACCGCGCTGCTGATCTTCATCCGGCTTGAGGAATACGACTATCAGGCAGCGGCGGCGATCGCGTCGGTCCTGCTGCTCACGGCCTTCCTCATGCTCGCGGTAACCAACTGGCTGCAGGCGCGGGCGCTGCGCTACACGCGGAGGTCTTGACCATGAGTTTCAAAAAGACCGTACGCACGCTGCCGCGGGTCGGTGACGGCCCCGTGTTCCGCCGCGCCCTTATCGGTATCGTGCTGATCATCGGCGCATTCCTCATTCTCGCGCCGCTGCTGATCATCGGTGTCGAAGCCTTTGCCAAAGGCTGGCAGGTCTATCGCGACACGATCCTGCATCCCGACACGCGCCATGCGATCATGCTGACCGTGCTTGCGGCGCTGATCGCCGTACCCATCAACACCGCCTTCGGCGTGGCCGCCGCCTGGGCGATCACCAAATTCGATTTCCGCGGCAAGGGCTTCCTGCTGGTGGTGATCGAGATCCCGTTCTCGGTTTCACCGATCGTCGCGGGTGTTGCCTATCTCTTCGTCTACGGGCTGCAGGGCCTGTTTGGTCCGACACTTGATGCCTATGGCATCAAGATCCTGTTTGCCATTCCAGGCATCGTGCTCGCCTCGATGTTCGTCACCGCGCCGTTTGTCGCCCGGGAGCTCATTCCGCTGATGCAGGCCCAGGGGCGCGATCTCGAAGAGGCGGCCGTTTCCCTCGGCGCTTCCGGCTTCCGCACCTTCTTCTCGGTGACCTTGCCCAACATCAAGTGGGCGCTGCTCTACGGCGTCGTCCTTTGTAATGCGCGCGTGATGGGCGAGTTCGGCGCGGTTTCGGTCGTGTCGGGCAACATCCGTGGCCAGACCAACACCCTGCCGCTCCATATCGAGCTGCTCTATCACGATTATCAGGCGGCGGGCGCTTTTGCGTCGGCGTCCATTCTGGCGCTTATCGCCGTCTTCACCATCATCGCCAAGGTCGCTCTGGAGCGCCAAGGGGCGGGCCGCGTCCGCCCAGTTGCCAATTCCGCGGAGAATGCATCATGAAGATCCGCCTTGACCACGTCGTCAAGACTTTCCAAACCTTCCGTGCCGTCAAGGACGTCTCCCTGGAGATCGAAAGCGGCGAGCTCGTCGCGCTGCTTGGGCCCTCCGGTTCTGGCAAGACGACGATATTGCGCATGGTTGCCGGCCTCGAATTCGCCGATGGCGGTCACATCTATTTCGGCGACCAGGATGCGACCGACATCCCGGTGCGCGATCGCGGCGTCGGCTTCGTGTTCCAGCACTACGCGCTTTTCCCGCATATGACCGTGGCGCAGAACATCGCCTTCGGCATGGAGGTCTCGAAGGTCAAGCGCGACAAGGCGGCCATCCATGCGCGGGTCGCTGAACTGTTGCGCCTGGTTCGCCTCGAAGGGCTCGGCGAACGGTTTCCGGCGCAGATCTCCGGCGGTCAGCGCCAGCGCGTCGCACTTGCCCGCGCGCTTGCCGTCGATCCAAAGGTGCTGCTGCTGGACGAGCCTTTCGGCGCGCTTGATGCCAATGTCCGGCGTGAGCTGCGGCGCTGGCTGCGCGAAATCCATAGTGAGCTCGGCATCACCACGCTCTTCGTCACGCACGACCAGGAAGAGGCGCTCGATCTCGCCGACCGCGTGGTGATCCTGAAGGATGGCCATATCGTTCAACAGGGCACGCCGGAGGAGGTCTGCCGCGAGCCGAAATCGGCCTTCGTCATGAAGTTCCTCGGCGATGCCAACATGCTTCCCGCCGAGGTGCGCGATGGTCGGGCCTATGCCGATGGCGCGGTCATCGATGCCGCAGGGATTGCCGACGGCAAGGCCGAGCTTTACGCCCGGCCGGTCGATCTCGACTGGGCGGCGGGAGGCCCGGGTATCGCGGCCAATATCAGCCGGGTGATGGATCGCCCTGGCGGCCGCCGGGTGGTCGCGACGACCGAGCGTGGCGTGCCGCTGGAGTTGGACCTGGAGCCGGAGCGTATCGTGAGGGCCGGCGACACCGGTTACGTGACGCTGCGGCGGGCAACGGTATTTGCGATTTAGGCTGAGCGCGCGGCCAGCCTCTTGCCGCCGTCAGGCGAAGCGGAGGGCGGACCGAGCGCGCGCCTTGGCTGCTTCTTCTTCCCGGTTGCGTGGGGGCTGTGACGTCTCGAGCGCATCGAGCAGTTCTTGCGCGCATGCCGCAATCGAATTGACCGCGTGCTCGAACGCCGCTTCGTTCCGCTTGGACGGCTTGTTCGTTCCGCTTAACTTGCGCACGAACTGCAGCGCAGCGTCATGGATCTCGGCGTTCGTCGCCGGCGGCTCGAAATTGAACAGGGGTTTGATGTTTCGGCACATGACGGGCTCCCGGTCCTCTTCGTTCTCGCTCCTGTCGAGGGCCGGATCTTAGTGCCCGTTCCTCGTCAGCGAAAGACCTTTACCGTCCGCTGCCTGCATTCCGACCGTTGGCCGGCTCCGCTCAGGAGTTCCGGCCGTTCTGTGCCAGGCGCATGCCGGCCGCGCGTCCGCCGCTCGGCACCACGACGATCTGCTTGACCTTGCCCTGCTTGAAGGCGGTCAGGAAACGCGGATAGTCGGCGAAGGCGACGCAGCCATGGGATTCCGCGCGCTTGCCGCGCAGCAGGTAGCTATGCGTCAGGAAACCGTCGCGGCCGTGCTTGTTCCTTCCGTCGACCGGCAGCATGCGGATCGCCTCGACCCCGTGGAAACGCGTTTCGCGCATCCTGAGGTTATAGGTGTGCGGCGGGGTCGGTCCGGTCATTTTGACGTCGACGTAGCGCGGGTTGTCGGCCATCTTGCCGATACCGGAATGGGCCTCGAGCACGCTGCCGTCAGGCATATAGACCTTGGCAGCGGTGATGTCGTAGACGGCGACGCCGTTGCCGGCCTTCGCTCCGCCGCCAAACATGTTACGCAACGCCTGTCCGAAACCGGTGCCGGCACTGTTCTCGGTCGGATCTTCCGGCCGTGCATAGGCAAGTTTCTGCTTCTTCGGCGCTTCGTCTGCGTCTGCCTTGGCTGTCTCTTCTTCCTTTTTCACCGCTGCGTCTTCCGCCTGCTTGGTCGCAGGTTTTTCGTCTTCGGCGGGCGGCTTTTCCGCTTGCGCGGTGCGGGGGCGGAATTGCGGCATGGGACCGACCGAGGGCGTGTCCTCATGGCTCGGCAGGGCGGCCGTGTCTTCAGCCTGGTCCTGGTCCGGTTGTTCCGCGAGATCGTCCTCGGACGGCGCCGTCAACAGAGCCGAAAAGGCGCTGCCTTCCACGTGGCTCTGGGAGGGGGTGGCGTAGGCGAGCTGGACCGGGTTCTTGGCAATGGCAACAGACGCCACCGGCGCGAAGCGTTCTGGCGCCGGGAGCTTTACCGTTGCGATCTGGTGGTGAACCTGGGTAGCGGGAACGGGGTTGCTCGCGACTTTCTCGGACGAGAGAACAGCCTTTTTCACCGCGGCTGCAATCCGGGCGCTCTTACCGATCGTTTCCGCATCTATCGGGAACAGGGCATCGTGCCCGAACCTCGCCTCGCTGGGAGCGAGGCTTGCGACCATGACGGGCTGCGCCGCGGCGGCGGCCACGAGCCGCGTCGCCTGGTTGGTTCTGGCGTGCTTGTCCCAGGCGCGCTCTTTGGTCGTCTCGGCCAAATGCAGCTGCGGCTTCGGCAGCAGGCGGCCGGAACCATGCGCGTAGGAACTGCCGATCGCGGCCATGCCGACAAGCGACCACGCAGCCGCGCCGACGAGGGCGGTGCCGCAGCAAGTGATCAGCAATGGGCGCAACAGACGGTGCAAAGACTGTGGGCGAATGATCTTACTCAACAACGCAAATCAAGCCAGAAAATCTCACAAAGGCTCTCAGCCCGGCGAGCGAACGCCGCTGCACGATTTCTGGATTGTCCCCTTCTTGACGACTGATGGACAAAAGATGGAGAAGTATGGTTAAATTTTGCTTTCCAACCGCCGAAATAGATCCTGGATCGATTTTTTTCCGCCGAAAAGGCCCATTTCGGCCGCTTTCCGGGCGACTAGTACTCGGACTACGCTCACACTTGCCTGTTGGGGGTACTACGGATTGCAGCTCAGATGCGTCCGTTCTCAAAGGCCAGCCGGAAGCAGGCACCGCCGCTCTGTGAGGTGAGGATGCTCACGCGGCCTTTGTGTCGCTGCGCGATCTGCAGAACGAGATTGAGGCCGAGACCAGCGCCACGTTCGCGCGGCTTGAGGCGGTAAAAAGCCTCGAAGACGCGCTCGCGTTCCCCCTCCGGGATGCCCGGGCCGTCGTCGCTGACTTCGATCACGCCGTCCGGTGCGACCCGTACGACGATCACGCCCTGGTTTCCGGCATGCTCGATCGCGTTCTGGACGAGATTGGTAACCGCCCGTTCAAGCGAGACTGCGTCGCCCTGTATCAGCGACTGCTCGGTGTTTTGTTCAAACGACAGGTCGTAGCCTTCGTCGATGGCGAGCGGAGCAAGGTCGGCAACGACGTTGCGGCAGAGCGCGACGAGGTCCACGGCGGTGAAGGGCCTGGCGTCGGCTTCCAGCCGTTGCAGATCGAGCAACTGCTCGGCAAGCGCTGAAATCCTCTCGCAGTCGGAGATCAACCGGTCGCGCTCCGGCCCTGAGGCGAGCAAGTCGAGCCGCGCCTGAAGAATGGCCACAGGCGTCCGCAGCTCATGGGCGGCGTCGAGAATGAAGCGCTGATGTTGGCCATAGGATTGATCGAGCCGGTGAAGGGCGCTGTTGATGCCGCGCACGAGCGGGCGGACCTCGCTCGGAACCGCCGTTTCGGCCAGCCGGTGGCTCCGGTGCGTAATGTTGATCTCATCCGTTTCGCGGGCGAGATCGGAGATGCCCCGGATCGCCCGGTTGACGATGCGGGGCACCGCGAAGATCGTGACGAGCGCGAGCAGCACCAGCATCGGCGCGACGAACAGGCGTGAGAACGAGAGGATGAGCGACGGTTGGCTCAGAAGCGTTCCCTGTCCGAATACGGTGAAGCTGCCTTCCTCGTTTGTCATGCGCCGGATGACGGCGAGATAGTTCGATGGCGGGCCGTCGTCGCGGATGTCCGAATAGGTCATTCGGTCGAGGGCCACGGTCATGCCGCGGTAGATGTCCGGTACGTCGCCGGACTGAACGATCTCGCCCCCGTCGCTGCGCGCGATGAACCAGAAATGCGGTTGCTCGCGACGAACGCGTGCCAGTTCCGCGGTGTCAGCGAGTTCGAGCTTGCCGCTGGCACTCCGCTTGATCGCGCGGAACGCCGTCTCGACCGGGGCGGGACTGACGAGCGCGCCGCCTTCGTCAGCGACGACGAGTAGCGTGACGAAGGATAGGCCGAACGCAAGAAGCACCGCCAGCTGCAGAACCAGCAAGTGTGCAATGAGACGTTGCTTGAGAGACCGTGGCCAGAGCTTCCACACTATCCGCACCATGTTGTTGGACCGGCAACGCCGTTCGGCTGACGCTTTTATTGAGGCGGCATAGACCGATGTCAGTAAAACCTTGCCGAGACGATTGTAAACGCGAGGTTGCACGGACATTACGCGGAAAGGCGGGGGGGTAGCGAGCAGGCCCGACGATCGCTTGCGCTGTTCCGGCTCAAGGCGTTGACTTGTCCCAGACCCTGGCGAAATCGACGAATGCCCTGAGCGCCGCCGGCATCTGGCGTCGGCTCGGATAATAGAGATAGAAGCCACCATAATAGGGGCACCAGTCTTCAAGGACGCGGACCAGCTTGCCCTCGTCGATGAGCGCGCGCACCTGGTCCTCGAAGGCAAAGCCGATCCCCGCGCCGAGAAGGGCCGCGTCGACCATCATGTCCTGGTCATCGACGATCAGGGCACCGGTCACCTCGACCTGAACTTCGACACCGCCGCGCTCGAACTCCCAGGCATAGAGCCTTCCGCTGCCGAAGCGCAGTCCGATGCAGGACAGCGCCTTCAGATGCTCGGGAGCGGTCGGCCTTGCGTGGCGCTCGAAGAAGGAAGGTGTTGCCACGATCGCGGTACGCTGGCGCGGACCGATCGGGACGGCGATCATGTCCTGCGCGACGATCTCGCCAAAGCGAACACCCGCATCGAAACCCTCCGACACCATGTCGACAAGGTCGTTATCGACGACGATCTCGATGTTGACCTTCGGATGACTTTCGAGAAACCGCGCAACGATTGGCAGGAGAACCATTTTTGCCGAAGCGCGCGCCGTGTTGAGCCTCAACCGTCCGATCGGCGCTCCCCGGAAATTGTTGAGATCGTCAAGGGCGTCCTCGATGTCGCGGAAGGCGGGCGCCACGCGAGCGAGCAGAAGTTCTCCCGCCTCGGTCAGCGCAACGCTGCGGGTGGTCCGGTTGAAGAGCCTAAGGTCCAGGCGCTCCTCAAGCGCCTTCAAGGCGTGGCTGAGTGCGGACGGCGTGCAGCCGATCTCGTCGGCGGCACGGCGGAAGCTCTGGTGGCGGGCGAGCGCAAGGAAAGGCGACAGGTCGGACGGCGATATGGTTCGCATTGATGAATGCTATTCAACAACTCAACAAGAATCCAGTCGATTATCTCAGCAGACGTCTCGCAGTACAACCTTCCCAGCCGCCGACGATGGAGCGGCGAAACAAACCGGAGGTTCACATGCATACGTGGTTCATCACTGGCGCATCCCGTGGATTTGGTGCTCTTATCGTTGAAAAGGCCCTGGCGAAGGGTGATCAGGTGGTCGCGACGGCGCGCAATCCCAGGGCGATCGCGGACCGCTTCGGGGATCATCCCAATCTCCTGGCCGTCGCGCTCGACGTCACTGACGAGGCCCAGGCGCATCAGGCTGTGGGCCAGGCGATCGCGCGCTTCGGGCGCATCGACATCCTGGTCAACAACGCCGGCTACGGTCGGTGCCGGCGATCCAATCCCCGCGTTTTCGCGCAAAGGCGCTTGTCGGGCTCTAAAACATGAGTATAAGAGACAAGTATTAGCGTGCCGCATCGGACGAGCCGCAGGTTTTCCCGCGAAGTTTGCATCATGCCTGAAGAAATCCACCCCCAAGACCGCCGTGGCGCGCTTCGCTAGGAAGGGTGGCTGATGGCAAGCTCTCTCAATCACTGGCTCGGTCTGCTCTTCAGACGTCACCACAAGGAGGTGGTGCGCTATGCATCGCGCCTGATCGGCAATCGGGATGACGGTGAGGAAGTTGTGCAGAACGCCTATCTGCGCATGGTGAGGGTAGACCGCCGCAGCGTCGAGCACCCGCGTTCCTACCTGTTCAGGGCAGCGCGAAATGCGGCGATCGACTTTCGCATCAAGCTCGAGCGGGAGTGGTCGCGCCGGGTCGAATTGGACCAGGCAGACCGTCTGTCATCGTCGGACGATTTTGCGTTGCGGCTGGAATTTCGCGACAAGGTCGCAGCCCTTTCCGTTCTCTTGAACGAGTTGCCCGTGGCCTGCCGAACGGCCTTCATCATGAACAAGGTCGAGGGCCTTTCGCACCGCGAAATAGCCGAAACGCTGGGTATCTCGGTCAGCATGGTCGAAAAGCACATGCTGCGTGCCCTGAGCCATTGCCGCGACGTGCGGCGCGAGCTGGACCATGTCTGACAAGGGGCGGCGATGAAACCGGCATCAGCGACAACGCAATGTCCCGCAAGGGACATCTCCGACGCGGCGCTCGCCTGGGTCGTCCGGCTGCATTCCGGCGAGGCGACCAGCGAGGACCAACGCGCCTATCATGCGTGGCGCGGACAAAGTGCCGAGCACGAGGCGGCGGCGGTCGAAGCGGAAGCCTTGTGGGACGATGCGGCACATCTGCGCCGCGATCGCCAAACCGGTCTCGTCTATCCCGGCCGCGACACCGCACTCCTTTCGCGCCGCCGTCTTCTGACCGGCGCGTTCGGCATCGCTGTTCTGGGAGGCGGGCTTGCCGCTTCGCGCCCCTGGCTGCGCATCCTCGGCTCCGACTATGCGACCACCACGGCAGAGACGCGTTCGATCGACCTGCCCGACGGGTCACGGGTGGTCCTCAACGCGCGCACTGCGATGGACGTGGATTTCGACGAACGGGCGCGCCGGGTGGTTCTGAAGGAAGGTCAGGCATTCTTCGACGTGGCGGCGGACGCACGACCCTTTCAGGTTGCCTCAGGTGAAACCATCGTCAAGGCCCTTGGAACCGCCTTCGACGTGGACGCCAATGCCGCCGATGGTTCGCTCGGCATTGCTGTCACCCGCCATTCCGTTCGCGTATCGCCAATGGCAGGCGGGGACCTCATGGGCGTTACGATCGCCGAGGGAGAGCGCGTGTCGGTCGGGGGTGACGGCGCCATCGGTAACCCTGTCGTGCAGGATCCGGCAATCGCACTCGCATGGCAGTCCGGCATGTATGTCGCCGAAAACCGCAGGCTCGGCGACGTCGTCGCTGCCCTTAGCCGCTATCACGGCGGCTGGATCGTCTTCAGCCACGACCGCTTGAAGTCGACATTGGTCAGCGCGGTGCTGGATCTCAGAACCCCTGACGCCTCGCTTTCAGCACTTGCGTCCGGCCTGCCGATCCGGGTCACGCGCATGACGCGCTTCGTGACATTGATCTCGGCGGTCTAGCCGGTTTCATTTTTTTTCGAACATCGTTGCGGGTTTTTGGGTGACGCCTCGTCTCGGCTTTTGAGGGGTGTGTCCTGCCAGCAGGAAGAACGATCCCTCGCTCAAAGCATGGGAATAGGGATCAGATGTCCAGACAAACGGGGCGAAACAAACTTCTTGGCGCGGTCGTGGTCGCAACCACGGCGGTCGGTTCACTTCAAACGGCAATGCCGGCTCTGGCACAACAGGAACGGTCTGCCCGTTCCGGCGCCACCACCTTCGACATACCGGCGCAGTCCCTGACCGCGGCGCTTACGGCATTTGCGCGGCAGTCGGGGCTAAGACTTGCCTATTCGGCATCGCTGACCCAGGGGAAATCCGCGCCTGCCGTCAGCGGACCGATCCCCCCGGCAGAGGCGCTCTCCCAGCTTTTGTCCGGCAGCGGCCTCTCCTATAGCCTGAACGGCGGGACCGTCACGATCACCGAGCGCGTTTCCGGTGCGCACGCGGTCGGTGCGGCCA
This sequence comes from Ensifer sp. ENS02, assembly GCF_014851885.1. NCBI lineage: Bacteria > Pseudomonadati > Pseudomonadota > Alphaproteobacteria > Hyphomicrobiales > Rhizobiaceae > Ensifer > Ensifer sp. ENS02. Next base: position 70,896 of record NZ_JACVAO010000025.1, read on the forward strand.
ACGGCGAGACGATGCTTGCGCCGATCGTCGCCGGCGGCGGCATCATCAATCCGGTGGATGCGCCCTATGAAACGGCAGCGCCGACCGCCTACATCTCGCAAGAAAATATCGACCGCTTCCGCGGCTCGAGCCCGGCCGACATTTTCCGCGGCACGCCGGGCGTGCTTTCCGGCGAAGCGCGCAACGGCGCCGGCGCCGTCGACGTCAACATCCGCGGCATGCAGGGTATGGGCCGCGTTGCCGTCACCGTCGACGGAGCCAGCAATTCGGCCACGGTCTATCAGGGCTATCAGGGCATCTCCAACCGGACCTTCGTCGATCCGGATTTCCTGGGGGGCGTCGATATCACCAAGGGATCGGACGTCGCATCGAGCGGTATCTCCGGCACGGTGGCGATGCGCACGCTCGACGCCGGCGACATCGTGAAGGAGGGGCACACATTCGGCCTTCGGGTCAAAGGCGGCTTTGGCACCAACACATCCAAGCCGCCGCCGGCCGGCACCACGGCGGGCTATGCCTGGCCGGGGGGCACCTGGGCGCCTCCGGTCGCAACGGCAAAAAGCGACGGAATGGACCGCCCCTCGTTCTTCGATCCGACCAGCGGCTCGGGCAGCATCGTCGGTGCGATGCAGGAAGAAAACGTCGACCTCCTTGCCGGTTACGCCTATCGCCGGCAGGGCAACTATCACGCGGGCACCAACGGACCCTCGGCAGTACCGGTGAGTATGGGGCCGCGACCCTTCTGCTATGAGAGCGGCGTATGCCTGCCGCCCGCCCGGGGCTGGAAAGACTATATCGACAATATTGGCATCGCCAACTACCGCGCCGGCGAGGAGGTGCTGAACACCCAGCTCCAGACAAAGTCCTATCTCGCCAAGGGCACAGTTCGCTTCGAGAACGGTCACAGCCTGCAGTTCGGCTACAATGGTTTTCGCAGCGAGGCCGGCGACCTCCTGGCGTCGCGCCTGACCTCGGATCGGGTTCAGGCGATGCAGCAGGGCCAGACGGCGGGAACGAAGGTCGATGCCGGCACGCTTCGATACGGCTGGAAGCCTGACGACAACGACCTCATCGATCTCAAGGCCAATCTCTGGGCCACGCGGCTGGAGCTGCGCAATCCCCGGCGGAGCGGCGTGCTCTATCCGCAGCCCGGAGATTTCGGCCTGCCGGCCGATTTCCGCACCGGCTCCGACACCTTCATGTGGGGCGCCGATGTCGCAAACACGTCGGTCTTGTCGACCGACTACGGCGCGCTCGACCTGACCTACGGCCTGTCGTTCCTGAGCGAGGATACGCGACCGAGCAAGTTCACACCGGAACTGGAGACCTGGCTCGACCTTCGCGATGGCACGCGGCAGGAGGCGGCGGCCTTCACCAAGGCTGCCTGGAAAGCCACCGATTGGCTGACGATCAATGGTGGTCTGCGCTACCAGCACTACTGGACCGAGGATCGAAATGCCCCCGAACAGGCCCGACCGGGCTACACCTACGACACAGCCCTCAGCGACGGCGGCTTCAGCCCCTCGGTGGGCGTGACGTTGGAGCCTTTCGACGGCACTCAATTTTATGTGAACTACTCGAACGCACTGCGCTCGCCGAGCATCTTCGAGGGCGTTTCGGCCTTCACCATGAACGTCAATTCCAACCTGCGGCCGGAACGGTCGAGCAATTGGGAGGTGGGCACCAACCTGAGGCGCGAAGGCGTATTTTCGGCCGACGACCAGGCGATGATGAAGCTCGGCTTCTTCGACTGGAATGTCGACAACTACATCTCGCGCGAATGGTATACTGATCCGCGCGGGATCTCCGGCATGCGCATTCACAACATTGCCGGCGCGCACTTCCAGGGCATAGAACTGTCCGGTCGTTATGAACGCGGCGGCTTTACCGCCGAGCTCGCCGCCAACTACTACACCGACGTCGAGTTTTGCCGAACAGCGACCACTTGCGGACACAAGTCGCTCTATGCCGACTACGCCACCAACCAGGTGCCGCCGGAATACACGGTCGCGCTGACGCTGTCGCAGACATTCCTCGACGACGCCTTGACGGTTGGCGGGCGGATTTCTCGTACAGGATCGCGCGCGATCGGTCATGGCGACGTGACCGCGCAGGGCGCTTCCCAGTTCATCTCGCTGATCGACTGGAAGCCCTATACGCTGGTGGACGCGTTCGCCGAGTACCGGATCAACGAGACCCTGACGGCGAGCTTCCGCATCGAGAACCTGACCGACGCCTATTATGTCGATCCCTTGAGCCTGGTGCAGCAGCCCGGCCCGGGACGTACCTTCTACGCGTCGCTGAAGGCGGAGTTCTGAGCCCGCGAACCGCATGCCGTTCATGACCGCGCCGGCGCCGGCGCGGCCAGCTATTCGACGACTGCGGCGACGGGATTTTCGTCGCGGCCTCGCAGTGGTTTTTCCGGCATGAGATGAAAGAAGATGAGCGCCGCCGCCATCGCTGCGGCGCTCGCGATGAAGATATAGGTGAAGGGCACGGCCGAGGTAACCGTCGTGCCGAGCGGTTCCACCCCTTCGCCAGCAAGCGGCAGTCCGTTGCCAAGAGCGATCGCGCCGAATGCCGCGACGCCGAGGGCGCCACCGAGCGATCGCAGGAACGTCAGAACACCGGTTGCGACGCCAAGATGCGCCTGGTCGACGGCGTTCTGGACCGAAATCGTCGCCACCGGAAAGGTCATGCCCGAGCCGAAACCGGCGGCGAATGTCAGCATTTCGAGGACGACGAGCGAGGTCCGACCGGCGAGAGCAGCAAGGGCCGCCAGGCAAAGCAAGGCCAGCGCGCCGCCGACCAGCGCCATCCTCTTATAGTGAACGATGCGCGGTATCGTCCGCCCGCTGGTCGTCGCTCCACAGACGGTCCCAAGCAGCAGGCCGAGCATCACCACGCCCGAACTGCTGGCCGACAGGCCATGGAACGTTTGCGCATAGACGGGGATATAGACCGAGAGCCCGACATTGGCGCCCTGCGCCAGAAACATCGCGAGCGTTCCGTAGCGTACGATGGGATTGGCAAGCACTTCCAGCGAGATCAGCGGTTCGCTCGCCCTGCGCAGCCGCAAGGCAAAGGCGAACCAGAGCACGACGGAAGCGCCAAGCAAGCCGAGTATGACGGCGGAAAGCCATGGATAGCGGCTGCCGCCCCAGTTGAGCGCAAGCAGCAATAGCGAAGTCGCAGCGACGAGCAATAGAGCTCCGGCCCCGTCGATACGATGCGCGCGGGCGACGGTCGGCAGCTTCCTCAGCGGCTTGTTGATGATCGCCATCGCCACCAGCCCCAGCGGGATATTGATCCAGAAGATCAGCGACCAGTGCAGATGCTCGGCGAAGGTGCCGCCGAGCAGCGGCCCGGCGATGCTCGCGACCGCCCAGGTTCCCGATATCCAGGCGGCGTAACGCGCCCGTTCCTTGGGCGGTACGAGATCGCCGATGACGGTCTGCGCCAGCGCAAACAGGCCGCCGCCACCAAGACCCTGCACCGCACGGCCTACGATCAGTGTCAGCATGTTGGGCGCCAGCGCGCTTATCAGCGATCCCGCAAGGAAAATGATGATGGCCGCAAAGATCGTCGGCCGCCGTCCGTAGATATCCGAGATCTTGCCGTAAAGCGGCGCCATGGCCGTCGCGGTCAGGAGGTAGCCGGTCACGACCCAGGGCAGGTAGTCGCTATGTCCCAGCGCCTTGCCGATGGTCGGCATCGCCGGCGCCACGATCGTCTGGTCGAGCGCGGCCAGAAGCATGGAGAGAAGAACGCCGCCGATGATGACGTTCTTTTCCGGCTCGGAAAGGGCGGACCCCGTTGCTGCCATTGCATTTCGATGAAGCGTCTCAGTCATTCTTGCGGCCTGATTGCAATCCGACGTTTAGTAGTGCCGACGGCATTCAGAAAGGCTGGCATGCCGATAGTCAACCGCCTTGGCGATCAGACCGGACCGGCGCCTCCGATGCACCGCACGATGGTCTGCACGAGCGTAGCAGGATGCGGGGCTGTGCGGGGCGAAAACCGGCAGCCTGGGCTTGCTGATTTGACAAACTTTGCCAAAGTATGCCATGCTTGCCCGCAGGAAATGGAGACCGACATGGCGACGATGAACGTATCCTTGCCCGACCCGATGAAGGATTGGGTGGAAGCGCAAACGCGCACGGGCCGTTATGCCAACGCCAGCGATTATGTGCGCGACCTCATCCGCAGGGATCAGGAGCGAAATGACAAGGTTGCGGTGATGCAACGCTTTGTCGACGACGGTCTGAAAAGCGGCGTCGGGTCCCGCTCCAAGGACGAGCTCTTTTCCGCGGCGCTTACGCGCGCTGAAGTGCCGCGCGGATAATGGCGTTTCGGCTTTCCGTCGCGGCAGAAGAAGACATCATCGCGATCGCCGCAGATGGGGTGCGCCTTTTCGGCTCCGCCCAGGCGCGGCGATATCACGATGAACTCTTCGCCGTATTCGCCTTGATTGCCGCCAACCCGCGCATGGCGCGCGAACGCACGGAGCTGTCGCCGCCGATGCGCATCCATCCGTTCAAGGCGCATCTGGTCGTCTACCGGGTCGAGGCGGACGGCGAAATCCTCGTCGTTCGCGTCCGTCATGGGCATGAGGACTGGATCAGCAACGCATTTTAAGCAGGGGACGGCGCCATCGGGCGCCGTCCCCTGTTGCTTCTCGGTCGCGAGGCAGTTGCCTGCGGCCGGTGTCAGACGCTCTTTCGCGTGACGAAGCGTGTTTCCAGATAGGCCTCGATCGCTTCGGAACCGCCCTCGGTGCCGTAGCCGGAATCCTTGATGCCGCCGAAGGGGACTTCGGGGAGCGCCAGGCCCAGATGGTTGATCGAAATCATTCCGCTTTCGACCTCGCTTGCCAGGCGGTGGGCGCTGCGCT
>NZ_JACVAO010000026.1:0-72645 GCF_014851885.1 Ensifer sp. ENS02
AAGCTCGGCGCTACAAACCTCACCCATGCGGTCGCGATCGCGAAGGATCGAGGGCTCCTGGAGCCGGAGTGACTTCCTCCGGGCAACTGTCCCCCGGACAGTCCGTGGGCACCTTGGGGATGTAGCCCAAGACATCCAAGAGATCCGACAGCTTGTTCTGTTGCGCCAATGTTTTCTTCCGCCGAGCCAGGCACTCGGCTTCCAGGCTCTCGACCTGCGCGAAGGGAATGGAGCAATCCGACTTCGAGCGCTCCCATTCGTCGTACACGACCTGGTCGGACTCCATGAGCCGGCGGTGCTCACGCATCGCTTCGACGACAATAGGCTCCAGCTCAGCCTTACTCAGAGTGGCAAGGCGTGCGCAGTCGTTACCGCCGCTTGAATCTTCCTGCGTGTCGACTTTCTGCATCAATCACCGAGTTCGAATTTGGTCTGCGGTCCGCCCCCGCAAACGTTAATCCCTGATCCCAAGCCGGGGGTTGGAAACTGTACCTAGACAGTCCTGCGACCTTTAGCACCGGAGCACCTGGACATGCGTCGCAGGCCCACCGGCCAGTTGGCCAGAGGATTCTGATGTCGAAACGGCCGACATCAACCGCTAGGTAAGGGTTTCCACACCCCCGGGCAGGCGTACTGCCCTGCCGATCTTATAAAGCCGACCGCTTCATATAACCAGAGATAAGCTCGAGAATTTTAGAGTTTTTGCAGCAACAGCGGCCGGAAACGGACACGTTTACGTCAAGGTTTAGTATTGCCGATCCCCGAGAGATCGACGCGAATGTTGGCCTTGTTCGGATCCCCTGCAGCCTCGTCACGGAAGGGACCTCGCGAGCTTTCGTCAGGCTCTTCACTTGTGTCTTCAGCTGGCTCCGCCTCCTTCAGCCCGGCCACGTTGACATCTTTCGGATCAGGCGCCTTGAATACAGCCGTCCCCTCGAAATATCCCGTCTGCCAGGCAATGATGGCATCGTCGAACGCCTCATCGACAGGATTGCCGTACCATTTGACGACGATCCGGTAGACCTTTGCGAACAGCGCCGTCCCCATGCGGATGTTCTCGCAAGTGTCGACCAGATCGGGTTTTAGCTGGCCAGCTTCGAGAATGCCGAGACCGGCCGGATATTGGGTGATTCCGACACGCGTGACGTTTCGGCCGAGATTCTGGCGGATCAGCTCCATCGCCTCCTCGACCGTATTCGGTCTGGGAACGAGAATGATTCGGTTGCCGGAGCGCACAGTGACTGTCAGCGGATCGGGCGACCCGGCGCGCTCAATGAATTTTTCGACGATCGCGAGTTTCAAACCTGGATCGGCGCATTGCTTGATCAGGGCGGCATCGACCATCCGTACTTCTCCATATTTCATGTGTTAAATGCGGTGACGAGGGGCAGATCGAACAGCCGCGCCCAGGCGGCGGCGCTGGCTTTCTGGATGGCGACGATCGAGGTGCCCGATGTCCACCAGCCGTTTCCGGTCGCGACGATCATGTCGGGCGAATAGATCATCGAGTGGAGGACTGGCCATATCAGGAGCTGCTCGTAGCAGATCAGTGGCGCGATCCGGCTTCCCGCCAGGTCGACAATCGTGTTCGCGAAGAAATGCGCCCGGGCCCCTCCACCCTGACCTATCCAGCCCCGCCAGGGCTGCCACATAGAGCCCGGAACCGGCATCCGCTCACGGTAAAGAACCCTGGCATCACCGGCCCAGACCGAAACCAGCACATTGTCGTAGCCGTCAGGATCGACCACCGCCGCACCGGCAATCACCACCACGTTACGGCCGCGCAGGCCATCCTGCCAAAGGTGGCTGACGGTCGGCGTCCATAAGCCGAGGGCGCTTTCGGGCAGGAGAACGAACCGCGCGCCGCCGGCCGTCGCCTCCCGAACTGTCGCAATCATGTCACGATGGCGGTCAAGCGAACTATCTCGGCCAAGGCTCTCACCGAGTTCGAGGTCGACGCCCCTCCACCCCTCCGGTACAATCCCATCCGTCCACATTGCGGCGGACCAGAGCCAGAATCCTGAAAGGGTGATGGCGGCAGCCGGCCACCAGCGCGTCGTCATAACCGCCAGGCCGGCTGCAGCAGCACCAAGCCCCAACCAGCCCCAACCGGGAAAGACAACACCGGCCGCCGTCAGCGGATGCGCCCAGCCGGCAATCCCGAACGGCGGCACGGCCATCAGCACGGCCGCCGCTCCATAGCGCAGCGCGCTTTCCCATCCCAGGCGATGTGACCAGAGCGCCGTCTGCACAAGTACGAAACACAGCGACGCCGCGCACCAGAGCAAAAGCCCGGGCCAAAGATCAGAGTCATAGAAATTGGCGACACCCTCCGGCAGGCCGCGTGACGCTGCCAGGAAGTAGCCGGCCGAGACGAAAGCCGCGACCGTGCGCGATCTTGAATGCGCCCACAGCGCCGGAAACAGCATCGCGATCGGAAGGGCAAGAACATAGCCGCTCCAGCCGACTGCGCCGACGACGATGGATGCGCCGATCAGCATCGCGGCATGGACGCCATCACGGATCGAAAACGAGAAGCGGGCGAGCAAGCCCGAGCACGCCATTCGCGGGGACCGGCCCGAAATATCGACTATCATAGGAAGCCTCATAAGGAGAGGTGAGAAAGACGAAGCCGGCCGGCACGATCCCACCGGCAAACGGTTCAAGCGGCCGGTCCGCGCCGTCGCGCGCGCGAACGGCAGAATGCGTCAGCGCCGCGCCATCGATGACAACATTGCCGGCAACTTCGATGCGCTGGCCGGGAAGTGCTGCGACCGTCTTGATCAGCGGTGCGAAGCCGCCGGGGCAAAGGCCGCGGCGGAGATAGCCACGCTCAAACGCGAGAGCGAAGACCGCCGTCGGCGGCGGGCAGACAAAAACGAGATCATCGCGGGCGACCGGGCGTTTGACTGATACGATGCGCCACAGCCCGAGCGGCTCGCTGGGAGTGAGGTTGATCCGCAACCCTGCGAACCACCCGGCGGCGGAGACCGCGAGGAGACCCGCTCCGGCAATGCCGATGAAGACGACAACTTGCCGCCGGCTCACGGTTTCAAGACCTGGTTTTGACCCTGCGTCTGGCGCAAGCTCTCGGTCTTGCGGAGCGTCTCTGTGGTGCGCTCGTGGGCGGCAAGCTGCTGGGCCGTTCGCATCACGGGCCAGGCCTTTGCCAGCTTCTCGCGCTCGGTGGCCCCGAGCCCTTCGGCCGCCGTGTCGAAGACGCTTCCGCTCGGGGCGCGGGCAGCGTTCACAAGCAGGCTGCGCTCACCGAACCGTTCCGCCACCGCCTTGCCGAAGGCATTGATCTCGGTCTTGATCTCGCGGTTGCTGATTGCGTAACCGACAGCAGCCGACAGATCGTTGCGGTCGATGGCGTCGCGCACCCGTTCCAGCACGGTCAGCGCTGCCGGCGACAGCGCCGGAATGTCGATCGAAACGCGATGGCGCAGCGCCTGCTCTTCTTTGCGGATTCGCTCTTCGGCGCCCTGCCGCAGATCGAGATAGCGTTCGATGTCGCGCTTTAGCGCCGGCACGTTGACCTCGGCAATGCGCCTTGATTCTTTGTCTGCCTTCGAGGCGAGCAGACCTGTCTTGCCGGCAAGTGGGCCGATCGTGGCGGGAGCTGTGACCAGCCGGTCGAGCGTCTGTTTGGCAACCTGGCGATCGGTGAGAACGGTGTTGAAGTCCATCGTCCGGAAGGCCGTTTCCGGATCGGCGAACACATAACGGAAGCGGCTCGACAGTTCTTCCCATTGCTTTTTCACAGCGGGATCGGCGAGTAGCTTTTTCTCGACTGTGTCGTCGAGCGCCGTCGGGTTGAGGGGGATACCGGCAACCATCGGTTCGATCTCCTTTCTGGTCTGGGTTTTGCGGGTTTCAATGAGGCCGAGCCGCTCGCCGACGCCGCGCCAGCGAACTGCGAGATCGGTGAGCTTCTGCTTCTGGCGGACGGTCCATTCGAGCCGATCGTGCATCAGGGTGCGGGCGACGCGAACGATCTGCAGGCCGCGGTTTTCAGCAAAGCGCAGCGCCTGCCGGTAGAGCTCGCCACGCTCGTAGTCGAGCGTCGTTTCCTTGGCCGCGCGCCGCGACAGGATCTGCACGAGACCGCCGGCCTTGGCGAAGGAACGGGCGCCATAATAAAGCATCATGTCCTCGCGGTGGCGCGTCATCGCCACATAGGTCAGGTGGCGATCGAGCGACAGCGATGCGAGCACCTTCACCCGATCGACGGTCGCGCCTTGAGACTTGTGGATGGTCGTCGCATAGCCGTGGTCGACGTTGCTGTAGAGGCGCTGGTCGACAGTTATCTGACGTCGCTGATCGCCATCGCCAACCTCGGCCACGATGCGGCCGGGCGCCGCTTCCACGACACGGGCGATCATACCGTTTTTCACATTGAGAGCCGTATCGTTCTTCAGGAAGACGATCTGGTCGCCGGCGTCGAACTCGCGGACGCCCTCAGCTGTGGCGAAGGCATGGCCCTCGCCGACGATACCGCGATCGACCAGGCAGGTCCGCGCCAGATCGTTCAATGCGCGCACGTCGCGGCGAAGATGCGCGAGGATCAACGTGGTCTTTGCCGGATCGTATTCGTTGTTCCAGTCATCGACTAGCCGCTCGACGGCGGTCGCCTTGAGCTTCTCGCCTATGACGCGGCTCTGTGCCTGATAGACCCCGATTGCCTCCGCCACCCGGCCGCGGGCCAGATCGAGCGAGGCTGAGCGCATCCACTCTTCCCGTTGGCGATAGATGGTCTCGAGTTCGGCATAGCCGATGCGATTGACGATCGCCCGGAACGAGGCCCCGGCTTCGATCGGCTGGAGCTGGTCGGGATCGCCGATCAGCACGATCTTGGCGCCGGCCCGCACCACCGCTTCCAGAAACACCGTCATCTGTTTCGAGGCCACCATGCCGGCCTCGTCTAGGACGAACACGCTCTTCGCATCGAGTGTGTTTTTGCCTTCTCGCCAGCGCAGTTCCCAGGACGCCAGCGTGCGACTTTCGATACCGGCTTCGCTCGAAAGGCCCTCGGCCGCCTTACCGGCGAGCGCTCCGCCGACGACGCGGTAGCCGGCCATCTCCCAGGCCTCGCGGGCGGCCTTCATCATCGTCGTCTTGCCGGCCCCGGCTCGGCCGACCACGGCGGCGATCCGGGCGCTGCCCGCGACATGTTCGATTGCCGTTTTCTGCTCCGGCGAGAGGTTGCCATGACGCGCAAACGTCGTCTCGAACACCTTCTCTCTTACGCCGTGGCCTTCCTGTTCCGACAGCCAGATCGAGCGTCTGGCCATCTCGGCTTCCAGCCGGATCAGATCCCGCGTCGTGTAGCGGGCGCGGATGCGCTCGCCGGTCGTAAGATCGATGGCGTCACGATCGATCCGCAACAATTCTTCGCTGCGCAGGAGACGGGCCATAACGCCTTGGAACGTGCCGGCATGGTCGATGTAGCGGTGCAGGACCTTGGCGATGTCGCGCTCGTCGAACACACTCTTCTCGGCGGACAGGAGATCGAGCACGACCTCCGGCCGCTTCAGGATTCGCGCGGCGTTCTCGCCGCGCTGGGCGTTCAGAAGATCTATCCGTTCCAGCGATGGCTGCCATCCCTGCTGCTCGGCCTTGCGTTGGATCGCGCGGGCGCCGACACCGACATGAACGGAAGGCACGAGATCGATCCCGCGTTCGGCATAGGAGCGCCCGTCGACGCGGATCTCGAAACCGCGCAAGGCCAGATGCTCGTTCTGCAGGTCGAGCCAGCGGGTGCGCTGTTGCAAGAACTCGGCCTTCTCCCCGGCCCAGAGGCGGTACTGGATCTTGCCGCGTTTGGTCCGTAGCGGCTGACCGTCCTCGCCGGCGACCACGATCTTCTTCGCCCCGAAACCGGTCTCGGTCAGTGGGCGCAGCGTCGTCATCAGATGCACATGCGGATTGCCGGGTTCGTCGTGATAGACCCAGTCGGCGACCTGCCCGCGCGACAGCACCTGCTCGAACACGAACTGCCGCATCAGGGCGATGTTTTCGGTCTTCGACAGTTCGACCGGAAGCGCGATGATGAATTCCTTGGCGAATTGTGCGTCCTCGCGTTTCTCGAACCCCTCCACCTTGTTCCAGAAGGCTTCGGCCGCACCCGCGACCGAGCGATCGGCGGTCAGCGCAAGTGACCATTTCGGAGCATCGGGCGGCAGCAGGAATTCCTCATGTCCGAGATTGCGCTTGTTCGAATAGTCGACGGTGCGCGCCTCCGCCTCGTAACTCATTCTGGCGCAATGGCGATACGCGGCCGACAGCACGGCGCTGCGGCCATTGCCGCGTCCGATGAGCTGGGGCGTGAAATGCGTGATAGCCACGGGGAAAACAGTCTCCTGACAGGAACGAGCACCGTGTTCGTCAGGAGGCGGAGGCCCGGCCTCGACGAGGCCAAATGCAGGCGTCGCGTCAGCGACGTATTACTGCGCCCTTGGATCCGCTCCTTCGGAACGGCGGGATCATCTCCCAAGGCGTCGGCTTTGCCGACTGTAGAATAAACGGGGGTGCGCTTCGCGCCTCCCCCCGGCAATCTCGGGCTCCACGCGTCGCTATATCGCCCAAGGAGGTCCAACTGGAATGAAGAAACCGTCATCGAAGATCAGGGAAGAAATCGCCAAACTGCAGGATCAGCTGAGGGCAGCCGAAACCCGCGAGGCCGAGCGCATCGGTAGGATCGCATTGAAGGCCGGTCTCGGCGAAATCGAGATCGAGGAGGCCGAGCTTCAGGTGGCCTTCGAAGAGGTCGCTGGTCGGTTTCGCGGAGGAAAGGCAGCTGCGACCGGAAAGAAGAATGCCGGTGAGAGCAGGACGGGTGGCGAACCGTCCGCGACGGTCACACCTGGCGCGAATGCGGGCAGCGCTGGCGAGGCTTGAGCGGATGAAGCGTTCCACGACATCCGAAGCGCGAAAGAAGGACACGCGCGAGAAGATCGAGCTCGGCGGCCTGATCGTCAAAGCCGGTCTGCGCTACGAGAAACGAGCGATGTTGCTCGGGCTGCTGATCGACGCGTCCCGCCGTCTGCGCGGTGACGAACACGAACGCACCCGATGGACGGCCATCGGCGCGGAGGCCTTCGGCGATGACGGCGAATAGGATCCTGCTGACGGTTATCCCGGCGCTGCTGATGATCGCCGTCCTGTTTTCCATGACCGGGATCGAGCAATGGCTGCCCGCGTTCGGAAAGACCAACGACGCGCGGATGATGCTGGGACGCATCGGCATTGCATTGCCCTATGCGGCGGCCGGTGCGATCGGAGTCGTCTTCCTGTTTGCGGCGAACGGCGCTGCGAGTATCAAGGCGGCGGGATGGAGCGTTGCGGGCGGCTCGGCCGTCGCGGTCCTCGTCGCTGCGGTCCGCGAGACAGTCCGGCTTTTGCATCTGGCGAGCAGTGTGCCGGCGGGCGGTTCGGCCTTCGCCTATATCGATCCGGCGACATCGCTCGGAGTCTGTGCCGCGTTGTTTGCCGGCGTCTTCGCCCTGCGCGTCGCGATGAAGGGCAATGCGGCTTTCGCCAAGCCCGCGCCGCGCCGCATTCGCGGCCAGCGCGCCATCCACGGCGAGACCGAATGGATGAAGATGACGGAGGCGGCGAAACTGTTTCCGGACGCCGGCGGTATCGTCATCGGCGAACGCTACCGGGTCGATCGCGACAGCGTTGCCTCGGTGGCGTTTCGTGCCGAGACACACGAGACCTGGGGCAATGGCGGCAAGCCTCCGCTGCTGTGCTTCGATGCGAGCTTCGGCTCGACGCATGGCATCGTCTTTGCGGGCTCCGGCGGTTACAAGACGACCTCGGTGACCGTACCGACGGCGCTCAAATGGGGTGGCGGCCTTGTCGTGCTCGATCCGTCGAGCGAGGTCGCACCAATGGTGAGCGAGCATCGTCGACGGGCCGGTCGCAACGTCATCGTGCTCGATCCAGCATCACCGGAAACCGGCTTCAACGCGCTCGACTGGATCGGGCGCTTCGGCAGCACAAGGGAGGAGGATATCGTCGCGGTCGCAACCTGGGTGATGACCGACAATGCACGGCAAGCATCGGCGCGGGACGACTTCTTCCGAGCTTCCGCGATGCAGCTCCTGACGGCATTGATTGCCGACGTCTGCCTCTCCGGTCATACGGAAAAGAAGCACCAGACCTTGCGTCAGGTTCGCGCCAATCTTGCCGAGCCGGAGCCGAAGCTGCGCGAGCGCCTGACGCGCATCTACGACCAGTCGGAATCGGATTTCGTGAAGGAGAATGTCGCGCCGTTCATCGCCATGACACCGGAAACCTTTAGCGGCGTCTACGCCAATGCGGTGAAGGAAACGCACTGGCTGTCCTATCCGAACTATGCGGCGCTTGTGTCCGGCAATACCTTCTCGACCGACGATCTGGCGAAAGGGGAGACCGACGTCTTTATAGCCCTCGATCTAAAAGTGCTGGAGACCCATCCGGGTCTTGCCCGCGTCGTAATCGGATCGTTCCTGAACGCGATCTACAATCGGAATGGAAGCGTTATCGGGCGGACGCTCTTCCTGCTCGATGAGGTCGCCCGGCTTGGCTATCTGCGCATCCTCGAAACCGCCCGGGACGCAGGCCGGAAATACGGCATCACGTTGACGATGATCTTCCAGTCGCTCGGACAGATGCGCGAATCCTACGGTGGTCGCGACGCCACGTCCAAATGGTTCGAAAGCGCAAGCTGGATCTCGTTTTCCGCGATCAACGATCCCGACACCGCCGACTATATCTCCAAGCGCTGCGGCGACACCACCGTCGAGGTCGATCAGCTCAGCCGCTCGACGCAATCGTCCGGTTCCTCGCGCACGCGATCGAAGCAGCTCGCCAGCCGCCGGCTGATTCTGCCCCATGAAGTGATGCGGATGCGCGCCGACGAACAGATCATCTTTACGGCGGGCAATCTGCCGCTGCGATGCGGCCGCGCCATATGGTTCCGGCGTGATGATATGAAGGTGCGCGTCACTGAGAACCGCTTCTATCGAGTGTCTGAAGAAATGGTGACGAGAGAGGACGATGGCGGCAATGCCGAACCGACGCCGGTCACATAAGGCATCACCGTTTTGAATCAGTCGACGCCTACCGATTCAAATCTATTGTTGGACGCAAAGGCTGGCTTGCTCAATTCTGTACGGCATGATCACACAACCGTACGAGCTCTACGTCGAACGCATCGACGCTTCGAAAAACATGGCGCGATTTTATGCCATGTCTATTGAGCCAACGTTGTTTGGTGAAGCCTGCCTTATGCGGCGTTGGGGACGCATCGGCTCCAGCGGCAAGGGTCAGACACACCATTTCCTTCGGGAAGAGGAAGCGGTCATGCTCTTCCTTACACTGGCGAGAAAGAAGCGCTCGCGAGGTTATCGGCCAATTCCGTTCTCGGGCCAGGACACGATAGCCTGAGTGGCGGCTGGATCAGGCCGCCGCCTTTACGTCGAACTCGAAATGAAGCTGGTCATAGCAGAACTCCACGCCAGCCTCCGTCCGGTCCAGCACGCCCGCGTTGACCAGGGTCGTGACGTCCCTATGCACAGCCTGCACGTCGCGACCAACGCGGCGAGCGACCTCCCTTATCGCCAGCGAGCCTTGACCGGCCATCGCCTTGACGATCGCAAGCCGGGAAGGCGCGAGAACCTTGTGCATATCGTCGTAGCTTTGGAAGTTCACAGATGGCGTGGCGGGCACGACGATGCCTTCCAATGCCTTTTGCCCGGCATTCACGAAGCGGGCCTTGGCATCGGAAATCGAGCTTAATCTGATGACCAGCGTCCTCATGCGAGTATCCTTTCCATGTCTGCCTGGAACGCGTCGAACAGTGCTTCCAGCGTTGTGAATTCAATCGGTTCCTCGATATCGCCAAGATGGCGATGGTCACCTTTGCCCCGCTCGTTGTCGTAGCGCATGACGCATTCGCCGTTGACGATCAGCGCCAGCCGGTATTTGAACGGGTGGTTGCTACCGGGAACGGGCGCCGGCAAATGCCACAGAACCGTCTCGAAAAACGCGGTGTCGCTGACGACGGTTCTGGATTTCTCGATCAGCACGGCTTCCATGTTGTTTTCGATAACATCACTGAGCGTTGTTGTCAATAACAACAGATGCGGATCTTGCGTAGCAAAGCCGGCGGCGGGGTTCGATACCCTGGCGAAGGCTCAAAAGCGAGGATCGCCGGGATCAGTTCTTTCGAGAAGGGCCAGTCGCACCGGCCCTCCCCTCGTGACAGCTCCGACCGGTTCCATTTGCCGGTTTTGATCAACCCAACGGTGGCTGTCCCCTCAATCCCACGGGATTACAGCCATCAGCTCTTCGTCGTCCTGACCGGGATAGCGGCCGAGATTGGCGTTTAGCCTTCCATGGCCGGTATTGATGCTGAGGCTGTAATAGTCTCCCCCGTTCTGGTTCTTCCGCTGCCAGATCGCACCGATTTCGACCTCCCGGCCCCTCGGAGACTTGGCATAGAGACGGAAGACCGGAGCATCGGGATTGATGCTGCGGTTTTGCTTGCCGATGATGTCGAGATCATAGGAAATGGACGCGATGTTGCCGGTGAGCGTGCTGTTCTCACCGAAGCGGATGAAGTTTGCGTAGTCGGTCATTGTCTTTCTCCGTTTGTTTCCGGTTGCCAACCCAAAGGGGCAAGCCCCTCGGGCGAAGCCTCCCCGTTCTTTCCGGGGGAATGGCCTCTGACATTCCCCCGGACGGAGGGGGAGGGCGAAAGCCCGCCCCTCGGCGACGGCTGTCCGGGTCCAGGGGTCGTGAAGGGGAAAAAACGGAAGGTTCGGCCGCAGGCGGAAAGCCGCTTTTTCTCCGACGCGACAAGCGGCTTGCCGCGCCTGCCCCTTGATCCGGACAGACGGCGATGTCATGGGCGAAAACAAGCAAAAACGGCCCGCCATGGGCCTCATTACAGGGCGCTCTCGCGACCGCTCGTCAATTCATAGATCCGCGAAACCGGCCACCGGCCGGCTCCGTGCAATCGCCATTAGCGGTTTCAGGTCAAACGATATGAGCCGTGGGCACGGCGTTCGTTTCCCACGAGGCTCCGGAAAACCCTACGGCGCTATGTGGGAGCGCGGGTTTCCTCCGCCTGCTTCGCTCGCCAAGGCTCGCTCCGGCCGCGGTCGCGCCGCCCGTCGGCGCTGCGGCTGGAAAACGAAATGGCAGCGCTGCGCGCCGACTTTGTCTTGTCGATCGCGCCTTCGCGCAGTGAAATGCGCGTAGCCAAATTCGAAAAATATGAAGAGTATCGGAGAAATCAGCATAGCGCCGGCTTGCGGCCGGGATTTCGGGAAATCTCGCCGCGCCAGGGCCGGAAGAAGGGCAGCCGCAGGAGCTTCAGCATAGCGGCCCGAAGGGGAAGCGGGACCGACTGTCCCCGGTCCTTGGGCTCCGTTTTTCACGGGCGGGCGGGGAGTTTCGAGGGGTGGGGCGCTAGGGGCACCCCTCGCACCTGTCGCGCGCCGCTCGATGCGGCAAGGGGCAGGCACGCGGCGTCAACCGTGTATGATCGTCGTGTTGATGGATGCAGGAGATGCGCCGCCTTTATCGGCGGCGCTTCTGCAAACAGGGTCACGACTTCAAAGCCGCCATCCGCTCGCCAAGTAGCCATAGCGCCTTGTTGAGCTTGATATCCTGATCGATGCCGTTGACGGCACGGGACTTGACGCGGCGCGGTCTTCCGAGATCGTCATGGCCGACCCCGCGCAGACCACCTTTGACGGCATTTTCCTGCACTACATTCCAGACGGTCCAGAGGTCGTCGGCACGATCATCATGGCGACGCGGAACAAGCATTTGCTGCGCCTTGATCGGTGTCGTGGTTTCCCCCTCGCTGTCACCAAAGCGGAGGACATGCGCGGCGTCCGCAAGAATATCCCTTTCGTCGCTGTTGAGGCGCAGGGTCGACCAATCCTGTGGGGCGGCAAGCGTGCGTTCGGCCTCGCCAAGAACGCGATAGGTGCCCTCGATAACCTTGTTTTGCACATCGCCGGAATGGCGCACCTTGATCGCATCGATGGTGCCGGTCTGCGCAACCAGAGAGTTGAGGCAACGGACGCGGAAAAGCCCGGCCATCAGTTCGTAGGCGCTGGTTCCGTCATTGGCGTTTTTCAGGAGAATTTCGCAAACCGTGTCACCGACATTGTAGACCTTGCCATCGTCAACGCGCCGGAGCCGGATAAGGTGCTTGGTAAAATCGGCCTTGCCTTCCGTGCGGCTGCGCGACTGCTTCGCACCAACCGGCATAAAACCTTCCCGCATGAGGCCGCGCAGAACTTCGATGGTGGGGATGGGCTGGAAACGCTCGGACCGGCTTTCGTGCGCGCTCAGGGCGAAGATGGAGGGGGCGATGCGGCGCATTTCGGTTTCGGTCAGCGAACGGCCGGTATCGAAACGTGCGGTGTCGGTATAGATGGTCATTGTCTTTCTCCAAAGTTTCCCGATGCACCCCGAAGGGCAAGCCCCCTCGGGAGAAGCCTCCCCGGTCTTTCCGGGGGAATGGCCTCTGACATTCCCCCGGACAGAGGGGGGAGGGCGAAAGCCCGCCCCTCGGCGACGGCTGTTCGGGTCAAGGGGTCGTGGCGGGGAAAAACGGAAGGTTCGGCCGCAGGCGGAAAGCCGTCTTTTCTCCGACGCGACAAACGGCTTGCCGCGCCTGCCCCTTGATCCGGGCGGCCGGTGATGTCATGGGCGCAAACAGGCAGAAGCGGCCCGGTACGGGCTTCATGATCGGGTGCGTGGGCGCCCGGTGGACAAGCGATCGTCACCGGAATCGGCGGAGACGGCCGAAAGGTCGGCTCCGTGCCATCGGCATAGAGCGCGGGCCGCTCGCTGCGAGCGGATGACCTTTGGCAGGATCGCGGACGTCCAGCGATCGCTGGTTGGCGCCTCAACTTCTGTAAATCTAATTGTCTCGGACCGACACAGATGATTCATATCGCGCAACCCCTGAGGGTGTGATAATCAGGCACTGTGCCGCATGGCCAACTGGAGGAGACTAATTTCGAGACATTTTTTCCCAACGGATCCACTTGGGTCCGGGCAGATTTTCATCTGCATACCAGGGCTGACAAGGAATTTACCTTTGGAGGCCAGGCCAACGATTTCGTCGGCGCGTACATTGCTGGCCTAAAGGCTGCGAGTATCCGCTTAGGCGTGGTCACGAACCATAACAAGTTCGACCTGCAGGAATTCAAAGCTCTGCGACGCGCCGCAAGGCATGAGGGTATTGGCTTGCTCCCTGGCGTAGAACTGTCCGTGAATGACGGCGGCAACGGTGTCCACACCCTCATCGTATTTTCCGATGAATGGCTTGAAGGCGGTCACGACTACATCAACGCGTTTCTCGGGAACACTTTCAGCGGCCGCACGCCCTCTCAGTATGAAAATGAGAACTCCCGATCAAATGATGACATTGTCTCAACCCTGACAGCTCTCGAACGCTTCAATCGAGACTTCTTCGTTATATTTGCCCATGTCGAGGCATCGAGCGGATTATGGAACGAATTGAAGGGCGGGCGAATGGAGGAGTTGGCCACCAATCCTCTGGTGGAAAAATATTGCCTCGGCTTCCAGAAGGTTCGCACGCACGACGTGCCCGACAGGCCTTGTCGCATGAAAGTCAAACAGTGGTGGCCGCAATACCCTGCGGAAGTAGAAGGGAGCGACCCGAAAAACATTGAGGAGATTGGCAAAGGCAAACAATGTGTGCTCAAGCTCGGGGACCTGACGTTTGAGGCGGTCAAGTTTGCGCTGCGCGACTTCAGATACCGTGTCGCGGCGGAAATACCGAAAGCGGGCCACGGCTTTGTTACCGCCATGCGTTTTGAGGGCGGCTTGCTTGATGGCGTTCGCATGCCCTTCTCGCCGAACCTGAACTGTCTGATTGGAATCCAGGGAAGTGGCAAGTCATCGGCCTTGGAGTGCCTTCGATGGGCGCTCGACATTCCATTCGGCGAGCGCCCGCAGGACCGAAAATACAAGGAGGATCTGGTCCCCTTCGTCCTGAAAAGTGGTGGCCGAGTTGTCGTGGAGGCTGTCGATCCTCTCGGATCCTCTTAC
The DNA here is from genome assembly GCF_014851885.1 of Ensifer sp. ENS02. NCBI lineage: Bacteria > Pseudomonadati > Pseudomonadota > Alphaproteobacteria > Hyphomicrobiales > Rhizobiaceae > Ensifer > Ensifer sp. ENS02. Next base: position 14,092 of record NZ_JACVAO010000026.1, read on the forward strand.
GAAATTCGCAGAATTTGGGGGCATGACCCAGAGATATTTTTGAATGGCGTCCTCCGCAAAGGGGTCGCTGTTCGGCAAAGCGTGATCCGAAACCCGTTATATTTCGGGCAGAAGGATCTGTCGGCTGCGGGCCAGGATTTTGGGAAAGACCTGGTCGAGAAGCTGGTAGGCGAGTCGCTGCGACCTGTTCGAGAAGCGATCGCCGAAAAAGCAAGCGAACTTACCGCTGCGGTCGGGCTGCTTCAGGCGATCGAAACCGACACCGAGAAGCTCGCCGAGCTTCGCCGGGAACTATCCGCTCTCGAATATCAGATCGAGCAGTTCGACAAGCATGGCGTGAAGGACAAGCTGGAAAAGCAGCTTGCCTATAATCAGGACGCAGCATTCGTCACCTCGGTTGATGAAAAAGCGGAAAGCTGGAGCGATGCTGTCGGTAGTCTCGCGGAGGAGGGCGCCGAGCTTCTGGAAACGATTGCAGTCCCCGGATCTAAGTACAATGCCGATTTTTTCGCTGACTACGCGCCTGTGCTCGCGGAGCTGAAAGCATCCGTCGCCTCGATCAAATCGGTCCAATCAGCGATCGACAACATTCGTGACAGATTGAGCGAGAAGCACGCGACGCTCAACGGCACGATCAGTGGCCTGAAGGATGAATTCGCTTCCGTTGAGCGCGAACTCCTGGAAGCCCTCGCCGGCAAGGGTGTTACGGCCCTGCAGCCGGACGACTACCTAAAGAGCACAGACCGCAAACTTGTGATCGACGGCAAAATCGCCGAACTTGAGACCGCAACCTCCAAGGCTGAGGAGCGTAGCGGCTTGGTCGCCACGACGAGCAGTGCGATCAACGAAAAATGGCTCGAGGAGTATCGGGTAACGGCGGCAGCCCTCGAAAAAATCAACGCCGCCCAGACTGAACTGAAGATCACCCCGACCTTCAAGGGCGACAAGAGAACCTTCACGACTCGACTTGAGACGGCGATGAAGGGCAGCAGCGTGCGAAGCGATAGCATCCAGGCGATCTGCGAGAAATACGTGGACTTCGCGGCAATATACGCTGATCTCGATGGGGCCTGTGCGCTCGCCAAAGGGCGCGCGGACGCATTCCGAGAATACTTTCTGAAAGCGTTGCCGGCACTCCTGACTTTCCAGGTGCCCAACACTTACGAGATCAACTATCACGGGCGCCCGCTTCGCTCCCACTCTCTCGGCCAGCGCGCGTCCGCGATGATGCTGTTCCTGCTAAGTCAGCAGGAACATGACCTCGTTCTCATCGATCAGCCTGAAGACGATCTCGATAGCCAAACAGTTTACGAAGAGGTCGTGAAGCGCATCCGCGACATCAAATCTGGCAGGCAGTTCATCTTCGCCACACACAACGCGAACTTTCCAGTCCTTGGAGACTCGGAACTGGTGTCGGCATTCAGCTCGAGTGACGACAAGATCGCCGTTTTGTCTGCGAGCATCGACGTCGCCGACTGCCAGACGCGCATCATCAGGATCATGGAAGGCGGTCCGGAGGCATTCGCCCGTCGCAAAACGATCTACGAGCATTGGAAGACGGGACTATGAATATGGAGCATGGCCACGCTTCGCAGATCGCTGATTTGCTAAACAAGCACAATCAACTGGCAATAGAGTACGACGCCGAACGTGTTCTGGAGAAAGCAGATGAATATCTGTTCGATCTCTCGGAAGATGGTCGCGTAAAGTGCTGTTGCCAGCTCAAACGCGTGCAATGGTATCAGTCTGAGATTTCTCATGTGACGACGCATGCGGATTTTGTTCGCCAGGGCCTCGGCGGCCGGCTCATCGCTGTCGCAGAGAAAAAGGCCCAGGGCGATGGCGCGCGTTTGATACAATGCACAATCAGGGCCGGAAACGACCCGAGTGAGGGCATGTTCAAGAAAGCCGGATTCCAAGCTGGCCCGACTTTTGCCAATCCACAGACAGGCAATGCAGTCACTGTCTGGAGCAAGGCGCTCATCGTACCCGCGTAGTCTGCCAGCCGTTCCGGCGAACGAACCGGCTCCAACAAAAATGAAGAGTATCGGAGAAATCAGCATAGCGCCGGCCGACGGCCCGGATTTCGGGAATTCTCGCCGCGAAAGGTGCGGAACAGGGGCAGCCGCAGGAGCTTCAGCGTAGCGGCCCGAAGGGGAAGCGGGATCGACTGTCCCCGGTCCTTGCGCTCCGTTTTTCACGGGCGGGCGGGGAGCTTCGAGGGGTGGGGCGCCAGGGCACCCCTCGCACCTGGCGCGCGCCGTTCGATACGGCAAGTGACAGCAAGCTGCCGGATCGATGTCGACTCGGCAGGGGTCTAGCATCGGTTTCCGCCTCGCGAATGAGCGCTAGAACAGCCTGAGCTGACCTGACTTGTCCAAACCGAAGGGCGGCTTATCCGCCTCGGTAGTGAGCCGTTCAGCCTCTTGGGCAGCACAGCGCTCGGGTGGGGCCGTGTTAGGGACCTGAGCAGTGTCCCCCAGGTCGCGTTTGTCGGTGCGAAGCTTGACGTTCCAACCTCCCATGATATGGGCCAGCGTGCGCCACTCGTCATGAAATCGCATTGCCAAACTGTCGCCGACAAGAACGATTGCTGGAATATGCAAAAGCGTGAACTGGATATACGCCATGTGAACGGCGCGACGGTCAATGTCCACGGCAGTGACGTGCAGCGTGTTCTGATAATTGAAACCGGCATCCCGTATGGCTTCGGCCAGCGCGACAATCATCGCGCCGCTGCCAACGGCGGGTTCCTGCGCAATCATGAAGCCGCGCTTTTCGATGGTCTTGCCGATTTCCTCGCTACTGCCTGCGAGCATCATCGCCATCATCCGGCAAAGGGGATAGGGCGTGAAAAACTGGCCCCGCGCCTTGTTGTGCAGTTCGAGCGCATGGAACGTCGCGCCGAGAATGTCCTGCGGTGCGTCCTCCATCGCCATGATGACCTCGCCCATGACCTGTGTGAACGTCTCGATCGTCGCGGCGTCATATTTTCCGATGATTTCAAGATAGCGGGCTTCAAGTCTATCGAAATGCACCCGATCGATAGCGTTGCTCAGGGAAATGGCCGCGCATTCGCACCAATCGGAAAACACCGAATAGAGGTCGTACTTGTAGCGGCAAGTCTCGAATAGCTTGACGATCGCCTTGAGGCGGGAATTGTTCATGGAATGACCTGAATGCTTTGTCGAACCGCAAAGCGGCTTTCTGATCCTGCGAAGTCAGGGCGCCGCTCCTGTCTTCCGGGGCCGCGTGAGTGGTGGGCTGGAAGGGGGAAACAAGCTTCGCGCGGAACCGCCTGCACGAAGCGACGGCGTAGCGGAGGAAGGTGGGCGGAAGACTGTTTGGGGGAGAGAAGGGCGAAGTCCTCGGCCCCCCTCTGCCCTTCAAATTTGGGACGGAATGTCCCGTAAGGGCCTGCCGGGGTTCGATGCCACGGCAGGCCCTTTCAGCGCTGCATGTCACGCTCTGATCTGTTGACGACTGCGTTTTGCGGCAGATCGAACGCTTCGAGAGCTATGTTCAGGGCTTTCTGAACGTCGGCCCACTCAACGGATTCATGACCGGCGAGATAGGCGTTGATGAGTTTGCAGCAGACTTCGGCAGCAAGCGTTGGGTCGGGCGTCTGGTCGAACATTGGGTTTTCTCGGCTGAATTGGGGGGGAACCGGCCGCGCTGGAGAGGCGCGACCGGCTGGCTGCGGAGGACTATTCCGCCGCCATCGGGAAGGGTTGCGCCTCGGCCTCAGCTTCCGCATCCGGGTCAGCTGCGATCTGGACGGGACCGGGGAGCCAGCCCGAACCCTTGATCTTACGCTCCGCGATCAGCACAGCCTCTGCTTTCTTGGCTGCGGAAGAAACCGCAAGGGCCGCCTCTGGCCCCCGGGGCTTCAAGAACCGCCTGCTCGATGCCCCGGCGGTTGACATGGTTGAGATAGCTATCGGCGGTGGTCTCAAACCAGTCGTTCATTTTGACCTTGAGGGCGCGACCAAGCTGATTGGCCTGATCGATGCCCTTACGGCGGTCTGAGAATTTGACCTCTACCGCGTTGACGGCATGTGCTGCTGCATAGGCCAGCAGCGCCAGCAATTCCTCGCGGCTCTGATTGAGGCACCAATCGAAGAGGTCGGCCGGGTTACCGGGGATTTTATGTCCGTAGTTTTCCCGCAAACTATCGAAGGCTGTCGATGCCGGGCATTTCGCCGGCTCCTTGATCCATTTGTCGAGATGCTCATGGGTGAGCGACACCTGCAAGGCGCTCTTTTCATCCACCCATCCGCCGTAGCTGATGCGCAGCAGCATCGCGTGAACAAAGGCAGCCAAGGCCACGTCAGGATTGTTCGCCAATTCCACCCGCAATGCAGCGGTCTTCTTCGCCGTCAGAACCTCGATGAGGGATTGGGGAGGGGAGAATGCTGCTGGAGTTTGGTCTGCAGCCTCGCTGATCCTGCGGGGGTATCGGTATTCTCCTCATTTATCGCCGCGCTCCCGCTGCCACCGCCGTCCGTGTCGTGTTCCCCGTCGGCTTCGTCGTCATCCCTTACAATTCCAAGGGCCACCTCTGCCGCGCCGTGATGGGTGACGAAGACAACCACACCGCTGCGAGCCATGTCTTCCGGTCGATAGGCTTCCTTCTTCGCGGAGATTTCGTCCAAACGCCTGTCGATCTCGGCAATACGTTGTCCGGCGGCCTCGTCGTCCGCTTCCCCATCGATCAGTTCAGCCAGATCGCCGTGTTCGTTGACGAGCGCGTCATATTCGGCCTGATCTTCAGCAGAAAGCTCGACGTCGTCGGGATAGATGCGCGGTATGGAGAAAATCCAATCCGGGCGCTGGAATTGTGTTTCAACCCATTTCCAACCCTTGTCGCGATAGGGCAGGGCGAGCTGTTCCAGCTTCTCGGAGACGAGCCTGTCGAGCAATGCGACGTCCAGTGCGTAACCTTCACCCTGCTCGCCAAACAGATCACGGCGCACCGGTCCCCCAGCCGCTTCATAGGTGTCGAGGCCGCCGATGAGCCTGACACGCTTGTCGGTGCTGGCGACTTCGTCGGTCACGAGGTTCGATTTGATCCTCTGGGCGTGGCGGTCCCATTGGGGCAGATTTTCCCAGACCTGCTCCTGCCGTTGATGGTCATCAGAGACAGTGAAGGCGGAAAGCTGCTCGAACGTCATCTTTCCTTCGCGATAAACCTCAAGAAGCTTTGGCGACACCTTCACCAGCGCCAGACGGCGGCGCACAATGATTTCTGTGATGCTGAAATTCGCGGCAATATCGGCAATCGTCTTACCCTCCGCGATCATGACCGAAAAAGCCTCGAACTGGTCGATCGGATGCATGTCTTCCCGAAAGACATTTTCCGACAGGCTGATTTCCGTTGCATCCGCCGCCTCGCGAACCTTGTATTCGACATGGTGGTCCTTTGCAATCTTGCCCTGCTCCACCAGCATCAGCAGCGCCCGCCTACGCCGTTCACCAGCCGTCACGAAATACCGGCCACTCTTGTCGCCAGCGCGCACCACAAGGTTTTGAAGAACTCCTTCGGCATCAATGTTTGCGGCGAGTTCGGCGAGTTTGGCCTCGCTGTAGCTTTTGCGGACATTCTTGGGGTCGGCGTCCAACTTGTTCAATTCGATGAGGATAGTCGTCGTCATGGCTTCAATCTCCTGATTTCCCGTTGGCTTGAGTTTTCAAAACCCGCTGTGGGCGAAGCCTTCTTCCTTTGGTCCGAAGGACGTGCTCACACGTTCTCGGGACGAAGGGAGGGGGCGTAAGCCCGCTCCCGGTAGGGTGGAGATCCGGTCATGGGTCGGCCGTGGAAAAAATCGGAAGGTTCGGCGCGAAGCGGTGAAAGCCTATTTTTTTAACGGCCGACAGCGCCCTCGGGCGCGCTTGCCCATTGGCCTGATCTCCACCCTATCGTAAGAGCGGCAGTGTCACGGAAAAGAACCGCGTCCACCGCGAGGCGGATGCTCCTTGTGAAAGCTAGCGCGCTGGCGCGCTTCCGATCTCTCGCCCAGGCGTGCCGAGGCGAGCTGCGCAATGTGATCGTGACCGGACGGCCGAAACCCGTTTCGGGGTTCGGTGGAGCCGCATTTGGTCGGAGCAAGGCGGCGACCAGCGGCGGTGCAATAGAGCACACTCCCGTAGGTATGCGCCACATACTACAATCGCCAACTCTCGAAACAACCGTGTCCTCATGGTGGGCGCGCTCGAAGAGCCAGAAAAAATCAAAGCCACAACAAAGACATCCAAAAATTGCTGAAAACCCGCCTGAAACCCATGAAGATCTCCCCACTGCGCTTTTCGATCCATATGAAGGATCGCCGCGCCCGGCTCCCGTGTTTTGATACGAGGGCGCCGTCGCAGCCTTTGGCTGTCGCAGGAGAAGATCCAGACTTTGACGCAACAACCTTCAAGAGTGTAGATCAGTGAAAGAAAAAGGGGGGGCGCCGCTTGGAATTGCTTTTGAACGGGATCAACGGCAACTATCTCCGAAACATTCTGTTGAATGCTGTCGAAGACACTGATCGGGTTGATGCTGCAGTCGCTTATGCCACGGAGAACGATCTCCTTTTTGATTGGTGTTGGGAAAACAAACTACCGCTGCGTTTCTGGGGACGCTTTGATGAACAGGTACCGGTGAGTATCCCCATTCTCGAACGTTTCCTTTCTCGCAGGTCGGGGCGCTATACTTGCAAGCTCGTGCGCCAATTCCATCCCAAGGTAATCTGGTGGCGCGGCTTCGGCGCATACATCGGCTCTGCAAACCTTACCCAAAGCGCATGGTGGAATAACGTCGAGGCCGGTGTTTTCCTCACCGAGGACGAGCTGGTGGATAGCGGTCACGATCTTCAGCTGGAGCAATTCTTTGCTGAGATCGAGACCCATGCTGCCCCGTTGACTCAGGAGCTGTTCGATCTTCTCTCGGCCAGGAACAAGGAACTGACTAGGCGCAAAATTGCTCAAAAGGCTTCGGATGAAGCGTTCACCGCAACCACCTTCGTTCCCCATTTTCCCGGGCTGGCGCGATCAAGCGCGAAGTCGGCGGGGGAGCAGCGCAAGCAAGCGTTTCTGAATGAGTGGAACAGCACTCTTCAAATTATTCGAGACATCTCTGTCAAGATTTCGGTTGACGGAAACAGGCCATCTTGGGTGAGCGCCACCGCGCCGTTGGGTGTCCATGCCGACCAGTTCCTCCATGCCCACTACTACCAGAATACATTCGACGGCAGGAGAGCGGACTTCGAGACGCATTTTGGCAGAAACAGATTGGATCCCGATACCGCCGTTGAGACTGCGATTCGATGGTGGCAGAAGCGGCCGGACAGTTCAGACGAGAACCGGATGCTCAATAAGACTGCCCCCGCCTTGCGGCGGGCGTTTGCAGAAGACCGTCTACAACGCCTTACTGAAGATGAATTCATTGAGGTTCTCGGCAAAATCCACGCAACCCGGGAGTTTGCCCGTCGTGCGCCCAATCGACTTATCGGGCTAAAGGGCGACCGGCCATACGACATACCCGAGAAAGTTGATGCCTTGGCGAGACATATCTACAGGGCGCCAAACCGCGGGGGGATCTCCGCATTGGAGACACTATCCTACATTCTCTATGATGGTCGAATTGAAGACGTCCCTATTCGCCTTTGGAACGCGATTGTCGACCCCAAGAGGAAAATCGAACTGATCGGCGTGAGCGCTCTGGGGGAAATTGTAGGGTGGGCATTGCCGGACAGATATCCGCCGCGCAACGGGCGGACCAGCAAAGCCCTTCGATCGCTTGGGTATGACGTAACGGTTCATGTAGGCTAGAATTGCCATTATATCTCACTATATCAATGGCTTAGTTCCATAAACTACGTTATGCGACACGCCCGTTTACAGACATTCCTGGGGGGAAATTTGGCATCCGTGAAGTCTCTATCGCAGGCAGAAGTCAGCGTCATAAAGGGTATGCTGAATCTTAGCCCCCGGCCAACTGATCAGAAAATCCTGGCCTATTTCACCCACCCGGATCGAGACCTCAATCACCGCCTAATCGGGCAGATTCGCAAAGGCCATTGGTTTAGCGCGATCAGACCCGCATCGGAGACAGCGGTACGCGCCTTTATGCTCGCGTGCGAATTTGGCGTCTATCCTGACGCGACACTGTTCGAGCCGCCTGCTGGCGGTCCCTCTCTTGGAGGGCATGGCCGACGATATCTCTTGCTCGATTGGTGGCCTGTAGGCCAGGGCCTTTTTTCCTCAGGTGCAATCTTGGCGGACAACGGCCCCCGCTTCAATTGGGTCTATGACTGCGGAACGACATCCAAGGACAGCCTCTTGGCGGATGCCATAGCGTCCTGCAATTTCAGGCGTTCTGCACTGGGTTTCACCCGGCTCGATCTGGCTGTCCTCTCACATTTCGACCGCGATCATATCAGCGGATTTTCGCGCCTCGTGCAGGCATCTCGAATTCGAATGATCCTGCTCCCTTATCTCACGCCCCTGCAGCGCCTCGTCTTGGCGCTTCAGCAGGGCGTATCAACCGATGACGCCGAATTTGGCTTCTACGTCGACCCGGTCGGCTATCTCAGGGGCTTGGATGGAAGCGATATAGGTGAGATCGTGTTTGTGTTGCCCTCTGGACCAGAAGACGGCCCGCCACCTCCGCCCATTGAGCCGCGTCCAGATCTTGAGGGACCAGAAGAGCCCCCCATCAAATTCTCCGAAGAGACGCCACCGGAAGGATCGCAGGACGAGCTATTCAGCTCGCAAGCCAACGCGAATGTGCGCTATCTGAAGCGTGGCGGCACGATATCGGTGCCCTTCGACTGGGAGTTTCTACCCTATAACGACCCATCAATGCTGCCAAAGGCCACGAAAAAATTCCAGGTGGCGGCGTCGAAACTGGTGAGTGATATCTTGACCGTGCCGACGACGCGAAGCGCTGCGCTCGGCAGGCTAAAAAAGCTCTACGATACCCACTTTGGGAGATCGTCCAAAAACCGGAATATCATCTCGCTCTTCGTCTATTCCGGCCCCGTCAATCAGTCTGCGGTTCTGCTTTGGCACTCCTCCAATCGTCCGCTCGGTTCCCTCTTCGGAAGCAACCGGTTTGCGCAGATGTATACGGGCGACGGAACGCTCGGCGCGGGCAAGCAATTTGCCGACTTCGAGCGGCATTATCGACCCGAAAGCCGACTTGACCGTGCCGGCATCCTTCAGGTCATGCATCACGGGGCAGAGGGTAACTGGCACTCAGGCTTGGCTTCGCTTCTGAGGCCGGAAGCTAGCATTTTTTCATCCGATCCGGACCACAAAGGCTACAAACACCCTCATGCCGCCGTCCTTCGTGACTTCTGGCCCTACCACCCAGTACAGGTCGACGGATCGCGAGGATTGCATTTCTGGGGCGCCTTCTAACCTGCGTTACGCGGATTGAGCCATTCATTGCGCGGGCGAGCCGGCTGCGGGGTGCCCCTACGTTCACAATAGCGTCCCGCTTGTTTCGTCCGCTGAGGACTTCTTTCTGACCCAAAGCTCGGAGGTTCGTTCAATCGACATCAGTTCGTTTGGGAAATTCAACCGCATGGGCTTCCTCGCTGGCTGGAGACCACCAGGATTAAGAATGACGCGGCGCGGTTTGCTTTTTGACCGAACACCCGGCGCATTAGAGCCAATCAATTTTAGCTTTGTGGTCGGGAGCGAAGAATATCAGGCGCTTTGGCCGTGGGGCGAAGCTTGGTGCCAAGAGCTAGAAGTATTTCACAACCCCTTGGCAACTCACCCAATCCCATTCGATCTCATCCCCGGGGCAACACACTGGTTTGAAAGCGATGGCGACATTGAGTGCAATACCATGTGGGCCAACTCAGTCATGTCTTCGGTGACGCATATCGATATGGACAGCGAACAGAATGCCTAGACTGTTTCGATTCCAAGTGCTGTGTCGATAGTGCTCAGTGCAGCATCATGTGTCTCATCTTGCCTGGCCCATATAATCGCCTTCGAGCTTGGGGCCGTGCTAGCGACGTCAGCTACCGCTCGTGTAAGAGCCTGAACAACAACATCATCGGCTGTTATATATCCGATGGGAAGAGGAAGACTCGACCTTGTTTCGGTAGTGTGGACAAGCGCTAGAGCCCAAGAATTCGGCTTGACCACAATCTCCAAGGACTTCGGCAGATCGCCTGAGACGCCAAGACAACGATCGAAAAGTGAATTGTGTTTCTCACTTCTTCCGAACGACCGGCGCCACCAACTCGCCTCGCGTGTCCCGAGACTGTTTCGCGCCAATAAAACTATCCCGTCGCTTTCCTGCGCGTTCAGTTCGCGAACCACGGTCGCAAATGCGAGACTTCTTCCCCAGTAGTCGGCATCTGGCGGAATCCAAAAGACGGGAGTTGGGTCCCCTTGTCCTTGAAGCTTGGTCCAGTCTATCAGCGCACTTCGGGTGATCTTGCCAGAAATCGAGCCCGCTAAGCGGAGACCGGGATCGAAAGGATGCGCCAGCCGTCGACCGGTGTCGTCCTGGCATCTCGCCATCCAAGGTCGCACGTCCGACATCTCATTGAAGCCCGAGCGAGACAAAAGGTCCCCATCTATCTCGCGAAGCCATCGAAAAGCTGTATCGGCGTCCGGAGGTGCGCGCATGCTCGATATCCGCGCGCTGAGCGCCTCGATCAACGGCTTTCTCGAGCCCGCCCTCCCCTTCGTTTGCAACGGCCGAAAATCCGGCTCCAAACCTACAGGATCTTCTTGGTGATACTGGATCGAAATGTGGAATGGAGCTGCGAAAACTTTTATTTGTTGAATGTCATCCGCCGCTTCAAACATGAGGTCATCGGCGCGACTGCGCGCCCCATTCCGCTGCCTCCACTCTAAGAAATGGTCTTCGAAGGCGCGCCCGACCTGAGACGCCGCATTTGCTGCTCTCTCTCGGTCTGGAATCCCTATTTCGGCAATCCTTCGTGCGATGCTGGGATCGAGCGAGACCTCATCCACTGGTGCAAGGGCAATCAGGTCAAAGGATTGAGAAGTCCTGATTTCCTCACGAGCGAAGATCTCCAGTTCCTCAGAAACCGGGGAGATCGCTTCATATCCGCGGGCGGACAAAGTCAATCTACCGGAGTTTTCCAGCACCAAACCGGTCTCCAAAATATCTTGAAGGAGAACCCGGGTTTCTACTTCTTCGAAACCAAAGTAGTCGCCGATCGCCTCCGGCCCTATGTCTGGGACGAGATGGATCAGTCGAATTGCATACTCGGTCGCTAGCGATATAGCCGAACGCTTCATCGCCGTCGCGGAAATCCGGAATTTTTGAGCGCGGACCAGAAAGGAAACCTCGTCAACCTCAATGGGTGAAAGCGAAGTGGTTTGCGATGTCGTATCGGCTGAACTTGGCATCATGCACCACCAAGCGTTGCGATTGGCACAATCCGGTCGCGGGCCTTGAGATGGCTAACAATCGGCTTCAACGAGTTGTTTCCTCTTTCAAACATCGTGGCTGCTCCGATAATGATGAGCCTGTCCATAGCGCGAGAGATCGCGACATTGATTCGGTTGCGGCTCTTAACGTGACCCATCGCGTCCTCGGCATTGTTCCGGACGAGGGACAGTATCACTATGCGATTTTCCTTCCCCTGATATGCATCGACCGTGTCGACCTTGACCAGCGATCGGAAATCCGAGGGAAGGTCCGACGCCACAATCATATTTTCGACGAGCTCCGCTTGCTGAGCGTAGGTGCAAATTACGCCGATAAGCGCTTCCCCGTCTTTCAGTTTCAACGCTGTTGGCGCCTCAGATAAAAACGCCGAAGACGATGCTATCGATTTCAAGAGCCTGATGACTTCGGCCGCTTCCCGGCGATTTATAAAGCTTGTTCCTGCCCCGGCATCATTGCTTCCCTTCTTCGAATGTCCGGTATCGAGCCACACGACTTGTTTGTCGAAGGGAGCCGGCAAATGAGCATAGACCTCGGATGGAGAGGCACGATCTGTTTCCAGCTCCTGGCCCGGGTAAAAGGTCTTAGAAACTAGCGCGCCGATTTCAGCGGCCATTCGATACTGGGTCTTGAGCGTTCGAGCGATCGATTTTCCATAGCTCGAAGAGAAAGCTCGTTCGAAATCACTCTTTTTGAAGTCTTCCATACCAAAGCCCGGGAGTTTCTTTGCCATCGCTTTGAGGGCTTCATGCTCGAATAGCGGTGGAAGCTGCCGATGGTCACCCACTAGCAGGATCCTCTTTCCGGACTGCATGCCGACTGCCAATTCACCGGGCGTGCACCGGGCCGCCTCGTCGATAATGACGAGGTCAAAAACGCCTCTTTCGAGACCAAGCCCATGTCTTCCGATACCCACACATGTCCCGCAAACCAAGTTTCTGCTGCGAGCGAGAAACTCCTCTAGGTTCCTGGACCGAGCGCTCAGCGCCGAAAGCCAATTCCTCGACAGATCAAGCAATCGAAGAAGGCGGTCACGCGCATCAGGATCAAAAACGTGGTGTCGATTTGCTACCTCGTCCCTAAGGTCCTCCAGTATCTCTGGCGGTGTCCCTTCACGCGGGATTATGTCATCGGCGAGCAATCTTTCTAAAGTCCGGCCTAGTGTACCCAGCCGCCTGCCGGCGGCCGTCACAACGTCCGGATCGAGGTCGGTTGAAGCCAGATCTTCCTCTGCCAACTCGATTTGTCTAACGAGGGAGCCGATCGAGGACTCGATTTCGATAGCCTCTCGAACATATCCGCGATCTAGTCCGAGCTTTCGGGATACCGCTGATAATCGATCTTTCAATTCAGCACGAAAAAGCTCGCGATATCGATCCTGAACGGACTGCGAATGGTAGCGTCGGAGCTGCGGAGATATCTTGTCATATTGGCCGACGCGCAGGAGGTCTACATCACCACCATGGTCGTCGAATGTTTTCAGCACCCGCTCCGCGACGGTATTTACGGCCTCGTGAGACTGTGACAGCACCAGAACGTTTCGAAGTTTCCCTTCGTTTAGCGCCCAATGCACGAATGCAGATGTGAAATATGTCTTGCCCGTTCCAGGAGGCCCCTGCAAGAGCCCTACGGGGCCGTTCGACCACAGATGCCTGAAGGCTTCTTCCTGCTGTGGATTAAGGCCATACTTGTCCAGCGCGCCGGCGGGAATTTGGTCCGCCATCAGCGCCGGCTCAATTTTTGCGACTGGGTTAAAATAGGAGATCAAATTGGCGATTTGCGCCTGCCCACGCAGGATCCTGTCCACGGCCTTTGATCGTCGACGAAAACTGGATCTGTTATCCGGAGACTGAATTTTCAATACATCGTTGGGCTGAAGGCGGCGAAATGACCGTGCGTTACGGACTAGAATTTTTCCGTGCCCCGCTCGCGCCGTATCCAGGTCTCCGACGCGATCACCGTTCCAAGTGACTGTAGCAAATTGCCCCGGTCTTACATCGATCGCATCGACTGCAGGCAATTCTGCACAGGTCAAAACAATCGTTCCGGGTTCATGCGTCTCTCGTGGGGCTTCAACAAGCTTTATCTCGGGAAGTATTTCCTCCTCCGCAATGATTGTCTCTTCCCAAAACTTGGCCACTGGAAAGACAGCTTTTACGATCGCGGCGGGCATGGAGAGAGTTTGCTTTGCGCTTGGACCATCGACGGTGCCGGACCCGCTTTTCACCTCTACCGGTGACCCGTTTTCCTTGGCGGATATTAGAAGGTCAGCCACCAGTCCAAAGATAGGTTCAAGACCAGAAAAACGTGTCGTCAATGAATGGGCTACACGGACTTGGCCATTGAACTGCAGCACATTATTTTGCCCTGCCCAGTTGGACTCCCTCGCGTCGACGCTATGCATCACCGCGTTGCGGGGTTTCATATCCTTTCGATCAAAGTCGATCCGAATTTTCTGGTCGAAGCCGTAAATCTCGATCTGGTCTTTGGCATCGCGAAGTACAACGTTGAATTTCCCGTTGTCAGCGAGCATCGCTCCAGGGAACCGCGGATCGCGAAACTCAATGGACAGATCGAGACCGCCCCCTTCGCCCGTGATTTCCGCCTCGGACAACGCGTCGCGAAGCGGCTTCAGCGTAGCCCAGTAATCGGCGTCATCATTCGATTTCAGGATACCTTCCGCCATTCTCTCTTGAAGACGAGTGTCCTGTGCACCGCTTCGAAGCCAGCCATCGATCACTTCGACCGCTATCTGTCCGGCAGCAAACCGGTCTCGAAGCTGAAGGTCGTCATTCTGATGCGGAGGGCAATATGCCGGAGTTGATCGATCGCCATCGTTTGGACGGGAATAATCGAGGAGGTCGACGAAGACGGGTACGGTTGTTTCGTCCGCTGTTTGGGACAAGATTATATTTGTTGGTTTTAGGTCACCATGCGACAGCCCTGCCGCATGAAGCTCATCGACGGCGTCAAACAATGCCCTTAAGAAGGACGTAATTTTACCCTCGTCGTGGGCGGACCAATCGGCTTCCGAAAGCTTAGTTCCTTCAACCCAGTCTTGAGCTAGGAAAAGTCCATCCATACAAAGGCAGCTCTGCCGTATCCTTGGAGCCCACGACGCTGCAAGTCCTTCAAGCCGAGCTCCGCGGGAGAAAAAGGCTAAAAGCGCAAGAGCTGAGGTTTTGGGGTCTCCTATGTATTGCTGGGGCCAATTCTTTATCAGCAATGAACCGGATTTCATCACCCGGTAAGGCATACGCTTAAACCATTCGTCGACTTTGGCCGCGTAGTCCATGAGGTCGATTTCTCGACGATACTGGGCTAGCTGCTTTTCGACGTTGAATGACGCGCTTCGGGAAATGGCATCGACAAATGCGCTACTGGCCTCGATTCCATCCTTGAAGCGCTTCGACGGGTCCCAGTCCAAGGCTCTCTCAAACCAAGACTTGAAATGTCGATATTCACTCATTTCAGTGCTGTCTAACAGCTCATCGGACCAGTAGGGAACGTCGTCTACAAGCTGAATTCGTCGGCCCGTCAATATTCCAAATACTGCCGCAGCCGAAAGGAAAACATCCTGACGAAACGGAGACGCGACCGGTCCTTGCGCTGTATCTTCCGGAGTTCTGTTCCCTCCAGCTAGCAGCTTCGCCCGTTTATCCCCGATAGTCTCGACATCCGGGAAGTGAGAAGCGCCAAACCCCGACAGAACGACGCTGCTTCGCCTCTCGTCGATCCAAATTGAATGCCGATCTATATCTCTGTGAGCCAACTTGACGCGATGAAGTTCCGCGATCCTGTCGAGGAGGAGCTTGGCGATATCCACCCGCCTGTCTGCAGGCAGCTCAGAGATGGTTCCGACGTAGCGGGTCAGCCGAACGAGATCAGGGTGCTTCTCGAAAACTTCGGAAAAATTAAGCCCGTATTCGCGGTCATGCGCCTGGGATCTAAGAACGAAGTTGTCAAAATAGTGTGGGTTTGTCGCACGGATATGACCAAGCGCGGTTCGCTCGCGTTCCGCTACGGGGCGACGGAGTTCTTCAACCGCAAAGGCTTCGGGATCTCGACTGAAGTCCCAGAGCCGGAGCAATCCAGTGTATTTTGGATTTGCTTCGTCCGAGCATGAAAATTCTTCATACAAAGGATGCTTGAATTCTGGCGTCCCGGTTGGCACGAAGCCGTGGTATTTCGCCGGCGTCGCGCCGACGTGGCGGTCATTTGTGAAAAATCGTTGCAGCCCGAACAAGTGCTGTCCGGCAGCCAGAGATGCCGAACCGCCAAAATTTGAATGCGTCGTGAAATATGTCCGAAAAACGCCCTCATTTCCGATGCGAGTGAAGTCGTCGATCGTGAAACAACGGTCCTTCTCATGTTGGTCGAGTCCCGAAAAATCAGCGTGGGGATTTGTAAAAACCACCGCGCTTTCAACGGGTGGGGCGCCAGAGATTTGTTGCACATGCTTTCGGATCGCACTCGCGAGAACTTTCGCGTTCTCACGGATTTTTACCGCCGCCGACTGACCGACTGGTTCTCCATTCTGAAACCATGCCCCACTGCGGCTCTCGAACTTTCCTCGCCCGTGTTTGAGATCGACGATGATCAGTCGGTCTGGAGTGATCAGAACAACGTCGACTTCGCGGTCCTGCCCGCGACGCTTCTCGTTCCGGATGTAGAAATTCGCAAATCCCTTCCAACCAGGCGGTAGCTTGGAGCGAAACTCATTCAAACCAAACTGCTCGGCAGGCTGTGGGCCTTTAGGGCTCAAGAAATCAATCTTCATCCGAATCTTATCCGCAACCGCAAATCACAACTTAGCGTTTCGTTTGAGTATGATAGCTACAGCGAGCAATCTTCAACTAGATTGAGGGCTACGGTACCGATTATGAACAGACTAGCCCCACCAATTTCCAGTTCGAACGACCCGCTCGCAATCCTGGCTCGCCTCGTCGGCACTAGATCACGCCCCAGGCCCGAAACCTTCCCCTCCCCGTCATCTCCCTCAGGCCGAGCTCCAAAACGATCCGCCGCGCCGCCTGCGGCGTAACCTCGAGCGTCCTGGCCACCATCCCGGCCGACACCAATGGCTTTGCAATCACCAGCTCGACCAGCTCCGGTAGTTTTGAGGACGTTCGCCGCCCATCCAGCTTTCGCTCGAACAGCGTGCGCGCCAAAACCAGCCGATCATGCTCTTTCATTCCGATCTCGGCGGCCGCGATCAGGCCGTGGGCGATGGCGAGCAGTCTAATCTCCCGGTCGCGATGCCGGCGGCGATCAACCGGAATGGTTTTCAGGCCGAGACTGATGGCCGCGAGATGGGCCCCGGTCGTTATACCGGTTTCTCTAAGCATCGAAGCGGCGAACAACCGGCCGAGCCAGGGCGCATGCTGTAGGGCGGAAATTTCGGTCCAGGCATCGAGGGCGATGATCGCCTGCAGCGCCGCTGGCAGTTCTTGTAATTGGCGCAGCACGGCGCGCCATTCATCGAGCCGGGCATCCTCGTCCCAGTCGAGATCGTAGACCAGTGGATCCTTTTCGGCCGGCCTGTTGCTGTCGGCTCGGCCGGGACGCTTTGCCTCTTCAATTGTTGCCTCGGATCGAGCGAGCAGCGCATCGATGGCGGCATAGTCGACACCAGGTAGATTGTCCGCATTATCATTACCCCCCTCCCCTTCCGCGATGTTGTTGACCGCTGGACGTATGGTGCCGCCGGCTACCCCTTCCTCAGCATCGACCGGATTTATGTCCGACATCTGTCGTAGATTTCGGATACCCTCCGCCGACAATGCCCAATCCGGCAGCTGGCCAGCAATGCGCCGGCGGGTGCGCAAGACGTCGCGGGCGATGGTGAGTTCGTGGGTAGGGGTGCGGATGTCGCGGGTCGCGTCGTGAAGGACGAGGTCTTCGAGGTGGACGAGTTCGCCGTCGATCCAAAGCGAGGCGCAGGCGTCAGCAAAGTGCATGCGCTCGAGAGCGCCGATCCCGACCGGCGAGCGGGCGATGCGCTCGTCGAGGCGCGTCAGGGCGACACCGGCGTCGAAAGCCGGGGGCATCAGGACGCTCATACTGATTTTCGAAAAGTCGTAAGCCATTGATTTTATGGTAAATGAATTCTTAAAGGAACTCTATCTATATTTTAGTGTTCGCCAGTGAGTATGTGCCACAGTTGGTGCTATCACCTTCGATAACTAACTCTTATCGAAGGTGATAGACATAGATAAGAAAATCGGACAGATTCCGCGTCAGATCAAAGAATTGGTGCATTCGAATATGTCTCAGCCCTCGCCTCCCCGCCTGATCTCCTGCGACGAGGCCGGCTATACCGGGCCTAAGCTCCTCGATGACGACCAGCCGTACTTTGCATACGCTTCACTCGACCTCACCCCAGAAGAAGCGTCCGAGATCGTCAGCGCTACCCGGAAAAAGTATCACATCCAGGCCCCAGAGCTAAAGGCCGGCCTCCTCCGCAAGCGCGAGAATTGGCCGGAAATCGCGCTGGATATCCTCGCCCCCTCAAGCAGCGGGTGATGATCATTGCCGCGGATAAGCGGTTAAACCTGGGTGGGAAGACATTCGAGTATATTTTCGAGCCGGTCCTCGAAGAGCAATGCGCCCTCTTCTATCACTACGATCTTCACCGTTTCCTGATGCACGCGCTTCACCGCGTGTTCTTCAAAGCAGGCGGGCCGGTTCCCAAGCTCGCTGAAGAGCTCCAGGCTTTCATGAAGTCTTTCGATCCGGCAGATGCGCCGACGGTGTTTGCCGCCGCCGGCCAGGACGCCGAAACGGACGAGATCCTCGATTGCGTCCTGCGATTTGCCCGCGGATACGCGGGGATCATCGCAAAGCAAAATGAGACCTTGAGGAAGGACGTCAATCCGGTCGGCAAATGGACACTCGACCTGACGACAACTTGCCTTTGCAGCCTTATCTTGCACGGATGGGGACATCGGCATGAGAGCCTGGACGTGCTCTGTGACGATTCGAAACCTCTCCAGGCTATGGCCCATGTCTTGAACGGTTTCGTCGGCAATACGAAAAGCGCTGATGTCGTTGGCGGAGGGGGTCAGTCCGCGACGATCAAGGCAAACCTTGCAAATCCTCTTCGCTTCGGGTCGTCAGCAGCGAATCCGACCTTACAGATTGCGGATATCGCCGCGGGAGCCACAACCGACTTGCTGCAGCATCAGAAGGACCCAGCCTATCGCGCGCTCGCGCATTGGCTCATTCCTCACATGCATGCGCATACCATGCTGCCGGACGACGATTTCATCGACTTAAAACGTCCGAAGTCACGGATCAATTTTGCCGCGCTGAAGGAGCTCGCTCGTCGTGCTGACGCCGGAGAGGATCCACTCGACGGAATGCAGGGATTCTATGAAGAACTAGTCGCTGAGGAGAATAAGAAATTGAAATGGCGTTTCAAATGAAGGACGCCGTCGACTTACGGGCCGCGAGACTTGACACGATGGCGGCGGTCTTGCCGATGGATCGCCGCGACGAACTGGCCGAGTTGCTCACGGACCAGGATGTGGAGACGCTCCGTCACCTGGTCGAAGAGGGAATGGGGCCGAACACATTGAGAGCCCTGACATCTGATCTAGCGTATCTGCAGGCATGGTCGCTTGCCGCGATCGGGACGTCCCTCCCCTGGCCCGCTCCAGAAGCTCTGCTTCTGAAATTCGTAGCCCATCACCTTTGGCGGCCCGACCAAAGGCAAAGCGACCCCGATCATGGTATGCCGAAAGACGTCGAGGATACCCTCCGCAATCAGCGCTTTCTCAGAGCGTCTGGACCGCACGCCCCGGCGACGGTCCGTCGCCGGCTCGCGAACTGGTCCACACTCACGAAATGGCGTGGTGCCGATGGATACTTTTCCTCCTCTTCCCTAAAGTCGGCATTACGTTTGGCTGTTCGAGCTCACGCGCAGCCCCGTCGCCGCAAGAGCGCCAAGGCAATCACTAGTGACGTTTTGATGAAACTCGTCGCGACCTGTGATCGTCTTGATAAAAGAGACGTCCGAGACAGAGCAATCCTGATGGTCGCCTTCGCATCGGGAGGGCGCAGACGAAGTGAGATCGCTGGCCTCCGGCGCGAGCAAATAACGGAAGAAGAGCCCATCCAAGCCGAAGATGGAAGCATCCTACGCTCTGTCTCGATCCACTTAGGGCGCACCAAGACAAGCAACGGCTTTGAAGATGAGCTGGTCTACCTGACGGGTACACCGGTCGATGCCTTGTTTGACTGGATTGCGATGGCGAACATAGCTGCTGGCAGCATTTTCCGACGGATTGATCGATGGGGGAATTTGTCAGACCGACCCCTAGACCCGAGCGCGGTCAATGATATCGTGAAGCACCGCGTAGCGATGGCCGGACTCGAGCCCAACGCCTTTTCGGCGCATGGATTGAGAGCCGGCTACCTAACTGAAGCCGCGAACCAGGGAATACCTCTGCCTGAAGCCATGGAGCAATCGAAACATCGTTCGGTTCAACAAGCATCGGACTACTATAACCACGCAAACAGACGCGGCTGCCGTGCTGCGCGGATCCTGAGATAGGGAGTTTGCTTGCTGCCGAATGAGGAAGCAAAATGCCTGAAACTGAGGGCTGGCGTGAGTTCGAAAAGCTGATCTCGCGCATCGAAAAGATGCTCGCGCCTTTCGGAGCAGAGGTCAAATCACCAGACAGGATCCGCGATCGGGTGACCGGGCGTCTGCGTGAAGTTGATGCGTCCATTCGGCATGTGGTGGGATCCGTTCCAATTCTCATCACGATCGAATGCCGCGACCGGAAGGGCCGACAGGGTGTGCCATGGTTGGAGCAGGTTCGAACGAAGAAGGAAAGCATAGGCGCTGCTCAGACTATCGTTGTGTCACGGTCGGGTTTCACTCCCGAAGCCCTCATGTTCGCCCAGGCGCACGGGCTAATCGTTCGCAGCATTCAAGAAGTTGATGATGAGTTCATCCTCCGGTGCGTCGGTGGTCTGCAGATTGCTTGCCATCGAGTTGCCTGGAAGGATGTCTCGGCCAGCATCAAATTCCGTCGCGAGCCGCAAGATGACGGGCACGGCGAACTCGGCTTGGATGCCAATGTCCTAGACCGTCTCTCCCAGAATCAAGCATTTGCGGCAGATGAGGATGGAGGCGAGATCACGATCGGAGAGTTGTTTCAAGAGACCTGCGATCTGCAGCAGGAGCTTTTACGGGACCACCTGCGTGATCGTACCGAGATCAGAGCAGGGATCAGCGCATCCTTGGCGCCAGGCGAGGTTTATACCCTCACCAATCGCGGTAAACGCTTTATAGACTCGATCACTTTCGAGGCAACTTTCTACACGAAAGTAACGCCCCTGCCCCCTCTCACACCAATCAGCTATGTTGATCAGAGCGGCAAGAAAATCACGTCATTTTCCCAAACGCATGATCCTGTCACCGGCTTTGGCGTGACGATCCAATTCGACTGGGACGACGACGGCCAGCGCATCGCCTAACTCTGTACCGTACGCGATCGTTTTGATGCCTGGTGGTTTGCAGCGAGCCTCGCCGCCTCAGACCTATCGATCCAGCGGCAGTTCCCCGGCCTATAACCCGATGTCTTATCGATCCGGACGAACGACATGCCACCTCTAGGTGGTTGGCCCACCTCATTCATGAACACCTGAGAATCATACCACGCGGGATGCAGATCGACGCCCTCGATGTAATCTTTGGAGTTGGGATTGATGACGCCGTACCGGATATGCGACCACGCCTTGTAAGCGCTGGTCATAACGAGACTTTCGCCCTTTGCAGCGGGCTTCCGAACATCGAGACGGCCTTTGGAGAGACGCTTCTTGGCTGCCTCGTAGGAAATACCCCGTGTCTCGGCCAGATAAGTCGCTCCGAGCTTGGCGCTCTCGAAGGATTTGTTGTCGATGGTCACGGGCTTGGCGCCGACACCGCCGCTGCCTCCGCCGGTGCTGATGTTAAAGCCAGCCGGTACCAAACTGTTATGTCTTTTGATCCAGGCTCGCTCCTTGCCCTCCAGATCGATCTTCGTCCTCCCGCCGTCAATGCGTTCGATGACGAAGGCATCCGGGCCGAACTTGCGGATCGCAGCATGTAACCCTTCAAGGCTCTTGATCCATCCGGCCTGAGCCTGTTGTTGATGGTAGACCCATCGCCGCTCGATCGTCTGCACCGTGAGCCCGACATACTTTTTGCCAGTCTCGCAATGCGTGACGAGATAGATTGCACCATCCTTAACACCTGGGTTCGGGATGCGGCTGAATGCCTCTTCTGGCGTCATCCCGTCCGCCAACCAACGAGCGATTGTCGTTGCGGTTGCCGGTGGTCGAATGTGGCGAACTGCAGCGCCAAGATTGGGATAAAGGTGTCCATCGACGGACACTTCGTTGACCCGTCTAAAACCGCGAAGCATCTCCCGCTCGAAGATGCGCTCGTCGCTCATTCCCGCTTCGCGCCGCTTGAGGGCGCGATGATAGTCGATGCCCTTCTCCATGCACTTCTGCTTGAAGCTGTCAGAATGGGCTTCGAGGCGACTGCACTCTGGACATCCGGACCCCCTGAGGTGATTGCCAGCGATCTGGTCGAACGAACCATGGTCTGGGCAGATGATGTCCACCTTGGCAGCAATCCCGATGTAGATAACGCGCTCGTAGACGTATCGTCCGCCGTGGACTTCCATGGCCCGGTCGATGAAGCCCCTGTTGAGCTCATTCTGAGACTTCAATTCGCCTCTGGTCGCGGCCGCGCCGGTCAAACTTAACGCCACACATTTTGCGCAGCCTCGATGTCCACGCATATGGTTGCTGGCGGCCTGTACGAACGTTTCGTCATGGAACTCACATCGAATGGTGACTGTATCGGCCGACACGTCCAGCCCCTCGGGGACGAGGCGGTAATTATAGCGGTCGCCGTGCTGTTCGCGCGACCTAGCGATAAAGTCTGCTCGGGAAATTTTTTGCGATGCAAAGTAGCATTTTGCACATCCCGTCCCGTTCTTATGGTGGCCGGGAATAACTTCGAACGGGCCGTGTGAATGACAAATTACAGAGATCTTCGTCGCCGTGTTTTTATAGACCACCTGAGAATAGTCATAACGCTCGCCGTGAACGGCCCGAAAATGCGCAATGATTTCGTCTCTTGAGAATTTCTTCGGCACACGCCACCCGGCTAGCTATTGGAACGATCGCCGGGAAATCCTACCGTTCACGTTTGCTTTGCTCAAGGAGGGAGCGGATCTCCTCGACCGTGGAGCCATAGGCGGTCAGCTTTTTGAGCGTCGCGATTGCGGGTCCTTCCACGTGGCCCAGGAACAAGTCGTCGAGTGCCTCCCTCAATCCATCCATTTCGAACCTCGTCAATCGCGCGACGAAGGCCCGCATCCTGATCTCAGCTCGTTCCCTCTCGCTATGACATGACCGGCACAGTGCCCGGAACGCGCTCAACGGATATTCCCATGGCTCGCGTGCACTTCGAAGGCTCATGTAGTAGCAATGATGCGTGTCGAGGGGAGCGTCTGCTCCGCAATCCTGGCAAGCGTAGTTCGCTCTTCGCTTGACAAGATCCGCCTTTGCCTTCCACCGCGGGTCCCGAAGTTTTGCGGAGTATGGTTGGTTTGATCGTCGATAGTCGTAGACGGGGAGGGGATAAAACCCGAGGCACCACGCAAAACCTAGCTCGTAGTAGAAACCGAAGGACGCGATAAGATCGTCAAATTCGTCTTGATCGCCGCCATAGTTCAGGATTGTGTAAAGCGGGCTGCCGTCGATCAGCAAAATGAGAAGGGCGTCATTCAGATAAGGCTCCTCGCGGGCCGCCCATTTTGAAATCTCGCAGAACGAGGCGTCACCAACCAGGCCTTCCTTGATCATGTATTCCTCGACCGCCTCGCGCATGCGCTCGAGGTTTTCGAGCATTTCAGGCGTGGGGGCAGGGTGCTCGAACGTAAACTCCTCCATTCCCGTGCTCCATTTCCTTGTCGCTTCGATGCCGCCTTCCGCTCTCACACAAGCCTGTAGAGGCGAGATCGAAAGTTTCCGGCTGGCAACTATCAGATATTATCTAATTCTATCAGTATGTTAACCGAATTTTTCACGAGTTTTCGCGGTTTCATGCCGATATTCGCTCAGTGACCTGGCTTGCCCTCAACAGTGCAAACAGCATCGGCCCTAGCGAAAACTCGCCGCGGCGCGCCTTAGCAGTCAGATCCCGAAGATATCCCCCGGCCGAATTGATTTGGCCAGCCCGCTCATAGATGCACGCAACAGCAATGGCGGCACCAGCTTGCCCCATCACCTCGCAAGCCTCCTCGTAGGCCGACGGGCTGACACCCAGCATGGATCGCACCGTCACCGCGGCCATCATCATCTCCCGCCAGCTACTGATCGACCCACCGTGCCCAAAGGGTACGATTTCCGGGCAAGCCCTCAAAACCATCGACAACGGAAACACTTCGGGTTCGTCTTTCCGCTTGGTCTTCTTGTCTGGCTTCGGCTTCTCGCCCTGCTTCTTTTCGAAGCTAGGTTCAAGTTCATTGCAAGATTCGGTATTTGAATTCTGTATGTGGCAGCCAGATACGATGGCATTGCCATCGCTTTTTGTGATTTCTTCTTGTGTTTCCAACATCCTGGACACCTCCTCGTGCAGAAGGGTCATCTCGTCCAGGCTCGTAGCAATATCTTGCAGCGTAGGACGTCTCGCAAACCGCCCGACAATGTCGATGAAGCAGGTCTCTGCGGATGCCCAGTCACCGGCCAGCTGCTCTTCCATCCCAACGGAGATCAGCTTACGCACGTCGCGGCGAACGATCGTCAGCCGATCCTTCAGAATACGAAAGCGGCGCTGCTCAGCGGCAACGTCCTGCGCGAGCGCTGCAAATTCAGACGCGCGGGTCAGAACCGGCGCTAAGCTGAAGCCATAGGCATCTTCGATATCGCCCTCTTCGCCCTTGCGAGCGTAGCGCTTGCCGTTAGGACTATCCTTGCGAATGATTACACCTGCCTCGACCAGCGCACTGAGGCACTTCCGCAGTGTCGTCCCCTTAATGCCATTGGCACGCGCCGAAAGCTGAGCATTCGATGGGAAGACGACAAGATTTTTGTCGTTGCTTAATTCTGCGGCGGGGAAAAATGACAGAAGCGCATGTAAGACCGCCAGGGGTCTATCCTGAAGGCCGAGACGCGTGCGAGCATCACCGACGTCTCGAAACACTCGCCACTTGTCTACCGATGTCCCTGCGACATCCTTGTCTGTACTGATCTGGCGCTTCACCAAGGCGAGCGTCATCGGCCGCCGCCCAAAGGGCGTCGTTATATATCCCGTTTCCATGTCCTTCACCTTTCACAAGGCAAAGAAAAGGCTACGCCGGCACGGCGTTGACTCTTGACTGTGATTCCGGGAAGTGCGATTCTCTAAGCGACCAAACTGAGAGAGGCCTTCTGGAACACCGTTTCGGAGGGCTTTTTCTTTGCTCTAACGATCCTTTCCTCGTTTCATCGGATCTATCGCTTCGTTTTCTTGAACGATGCGTAGATTTCAGGGAGGACCGACATGAGATAGTCCCCGAATTCCGGGGCAGCCTTTTTGTCGATCATAAGCGTGAGAGTGCGTTTGTCCTGACGGAACGATGCGGCCTTGACGCCATCGTCAGCCTGCCAGACCTCCGCTTGAGCCTTCTCTTTCTTGACCTTTTTAGGAGCAACCGCCTCGAAGACCCGGGCGAACCGCTCGTCAGAGGGGAGGGGCTTCACAGTGTCATCGGCGAGAGTTTCGCGCGCTGTAGTGATTGCGTCCTGCTTCTCCAACCGCGTTGCCAGCTCACCCCAGCGGTCTCTGCCGGTCTTAGGGGCTGCACCGATCAGCCGAATGATATCGGCCGGCAGCTGCGTCGCCGCCTGGATCAGACGGGAAAGATTGCTCTTGTCGACCGCGAGTGCTGCCATGATAACAGAGCGCTGGAAACCTTTTGCTTCGAGTTCCGCAGCGTAGAGGGCCCGTTCTATAAACGAGAGGTCCTGGCGAGCACTGTTTTCCTGCCCTTGAGCTAGGACGAGCTCATCATCGCTCAACGAGCGCACAGCTGCCTTGATTTGCAGGCCCGCCGCTTTCACTGCCTTCAGGCGACGACGCCCATAAGCGATTTGGTAGCGCCCCTCAACGGTGGGATGGGGGCGCACCAAGATCGGTACCTGCTGGCCATTCTCACGAATGTTGCGGGCAAATTCCTCGAATTGCTCGCCATCTTCATCAAGGCGATCGATCACAGCCGGTGCGTCGATCAAATCCGGGTCCAGCTCCGTAAGCGACTGAGACTTCAAAAGCTCGATCGAACGAGAAACCGCACCGATCGCGCCGCGCGGGGCGTATTGAGGGGCAGCGCTATCTCGGGAGAAAGGATCGCTTTGGCCCTGCTCATTCGACTTCGGCCCCGCGAGATCGGAAAGAAGATGTTTTCTAGCCATTTTCTGCTCCTTCGGCCGCATCGAGATATGCGAAAACAGCGAACGACTTCAGTCCGTTAGGTCTAAAGTTTCCGGCTGGCAACTTTTCGGCGCTTACCATGGGAAGCCGGGTCTTCATGACTTTCGCCCCCAAGAGGTTTGGATGAGCTGCGCGATCTCGTTGTTCACGCTGTCGAGCGACTCCATCGCGCGGTCGTAGGTTGCTCTGTGGAATTGGTCGCGACCCACTTCATAAAGGGTCTGCTTAGTGATGCCCGCGTCTGAAATCGCTGTGCTCTTGAGCATCGGATGATTGAGAACATGATCGCCAAACATCGTTCGCATGAATGAAACCATTTGGTTCTGCGGCCCGTCGCCCGGTTCGTAGCGGGTCACGAGATAGCGCATCCAGTCGTAATTCATACTGCCCCCCGCATCCGCCACGACGCTCAGCAGCTCAGACGTCATCAAGAGGAATTGGCACATCGACATGACGTCGAGCATCTGCGGGTGAACGGTTACGAGCACGGCCGTCGCAGCACAGAGCGCCGAAATGGTCAGGAATCCAAGTTGAGGAGGGCAGTCGACGACCACGACGTCATAATCGTCGGCAACTGACGCGATCGCCTCGTCCATGCGGGTGAAAAATATGTCCTTGCGATTGTTCGAACCCAGAACCTTCGCGGTGTCGTGCTCGAATTCCATGAGCTCGAGATTACCGGGAACGAGATCCAGATTTGCAAAGTAGGTCTTCTTGATGACGTCCTTTAGCGGGCGTCGTTCGCTATCATATCGAACCGCGCCATAGAGCGTCTCGTTATCTCCGAGGTCGAATTCGGGCTGAAAGCCATGAAGAGCAGACATACTCGCCTGCGGGTCAAGATCGATCGCCAAGACTCGATATCCGTTCAAAGCCAGATATTGGGCGAGGTGCGCTGCGGTTGTCGTCTTACCGCTTCCGCCCTTAAAATTGACCGCGGTGATGACCTGAAGATGCTCTTTTCCGGTTCGCCGTGGTGAATACCTACGGTCCGCTTTGCCGTTCTCGTCCAGATATTCCCGGAGTGCCTGAATGGTCTCGACAGAATAGGAACGGCGATTGTTGTTGCCGATTTCGGGCTGCGGGCCCTTGCCTTCGATGGAAAGGTGGCGAAGGTAACCGTCGTTGACGCCGATCAGCTTGGCGGCTTCGGTCGAGGAAAAGGAACGGAGCGTCTTTCGCGCTTCGGGCGGATAAAGCTTCACGCGATGCTCGTGAAGCGCGCCTGACAGATCTCGCGCGTGCGCTGCTATCAGCTTATGGATAGCTTTCTGAAGCTGGGCGGGATTCTCCACGATATCCTCTCGTACACACGGTAATTTTCGTAAACACAGCAATTTGCCGTGGATAGCACAACCGATTCCGTCGAGGTTTGCAAGAAGTTTAGGGTTAAGGAAAGGTTAACGCCGACCACTGAGCAGCAGTCTTTCGGACGCCATAGGTGAACTCCCTCTTTTTTTTCAGCGTGTTAGCACGCTTCATTGTGCGTGCCCTCCTGAAATCACCCCCCGTTTATAAACGGGGGGAGACCGCTGGATCCTACTCGCGAAAAGCCAGACTCTGACCGCGTCTACCCGCAACCCTCTCCGACTCACCCGACTCAGGGACTGTAGAATTCTACACTCCAGCACTCCGATTGTTTGTGCTCATCTCCCGCCGCCTACCGAAGATGGAGATGTTTTGCATGAGACTGCACGCAATACGTGACGCTTCCAACGACCGCGATCGGCTGCTGATCGAGCGCCATCATCGCTTGCGGGCACAGGTGTTTCAGGACCGGCTCGAATGGTCTGTCGATGTCGTCGACGGCCAGGAAGCCGACGAATACGATTCGTTGTCCCCGACTTACATCCTTGCCGTGATCGAGAACGGCACTGTTGCTGGCTGCGCAAGACTGCTCCCTGCAACGGGTCCGACGATGCTGGAACAGACCTTTCCGCAGCTTCTCGCAGCAGGCCGGCTAACGTCGCATCCAGCGATGATCGAAAGCTCCCGCTTCTGCGTCGATACCTCGATCGGAGAGGGCAGGGGAGGGGCAATTCACGACGCCACTCTCTCCATGTTTGCCGGCATAATCGAATGGGCGATGGAAAACGGCTACGACGAGATCGTCACAGCCACCGATATCCGCTTCGAGCGGATCCTCAAGCGCGCGGGTTGGCCGATGCAGCGCCTGGGTGAGCCGCAGCAGATCGGCAATACCATCGCGGTGGCCGGTTCTCTTGCCGCTGATATCGCGAGCTTCAATCGCGTGAGGCCATCCGGATATTGCTCGATGATGCCTCCCGGCCTTCGGCATGCAGCGTGAGGAGTTCGACGTGAACCAACTCCGCTCTCATCCGCGCCTGATCCGCAAACTCCAGGAGGCCCTCGGTGATCAGCTTTGCGTCGCGCTCGACGATCCCGGCGTGGTCGAGATCATGCTTAATCCCGACGGCAAGCTCTTCATCGAACGCCTTGGGCACACCATCGCCCAGGCAGGCGAGATGTCGCCGGCGGTGGCCGAAGTCGTCATCGGCAGTGTAGCACATGCGCTGCAATCGGAGGCCGACGAGGACCGCCCGATTATATCAGGCGAGCTTCCGATTGGCGGACATCGCTTCGAGGGTCTGCTTCCGCCCGTGGTTGCTCGACCGACCTTCACGATCCGGCGCCGAGCCTCACGTCTCATTCCACTCGACGACTATGTCAGATCGAACGTGATGACCGAGCGTCAGGCCGATGTCATCCGGAGTGCGATTTCGTCGCGGCTCAACATCGTCATTTCCGGCGGGACGGGGTCGGGCAAGACGACGCTCGCCAATGCGGTGATTGCCGAGATCGTCGAGAATGCGCCGGACGACCGGCTCGTCATTCTGGAAGACACGGCCGAGATCCAGTGCGCCGCCTCGAATGCCGTGGCGCTCCACACGAGCGACACGATCGACATGGCCCGCTTGCTCAAGAGCACGATGCGCCTGCGGCCCGACCGCATCATCGTCGGGGAAGTTCGCGACGGCGCAGCGCTGACGCTACTCAAGGCTTGGAACACTGGGCATCCGGGTGGCGTCACGACGATCCATTCCAACACGGCGATGTCGGCCTTGCGGCGGCTGGAGCAACTGACCGCCGAAGTCAGCCAGCAGCCGATGCGCGAGGTGATCGGTGAGGCGGTCGACCTCGTGGTTTCGATCGAGCGCACACCGAAGGGCCGCCGCGTTCGCGACGTCGTCCACGTCGATCGCTTCAACGGCACCCAATACGAAACAGAAACCTATCCGCAGATCGAAGAGGAACGCCATGTCGCGTGACCGCCATTCACTCGCTATCGCCGGCGCTCTGGCGTTTGCCCTTTGCTTTATGCTGATCGAGCCGGCATTCGCTTCCTCGGGCGGCGGCGGCTTGCCATGGGAATCGCCGCTCCAGCAGATCCAGCAGTCGATCACCGGCCCGGTTGCCGGTTTCATCGCGCTCGCCGCCGTCGCGATCGCCGGCGGCATGCTCATCTTTGGGGGCGAACTCAACGATTTCGCAAGGCGCCTTTGCTATATTGCGCTCGTCGGCGGCGTGCTCCTTGGCGCCACCCAGATCGTCGCGCTGTTCGGCGCAACCGGCGCGGTGATCGCCGGGGTTGAGACACATTCCCCGCAGGCTTTTCCGGCAGGGGAGAGCGCTCATGTCTGAGCCAGGAAGTCTTCTCGCGCGCTCGCGCATCCATCGCGCACTGTCGCGCCCGAACCTCCTGATGGGCGCAGACCGCGAGCTTGTGCTGGTTACAGCTCTTGCTGCGGTCATCCTGATCTTCGTGGTGCTGACCTGGTATGCGGCAATCTTTGGCGTTGCGATCTGGCTCATTGCCGTCGCCGCGCTGCGCATGATGGCAAAGGCCGACCCGCTGATGCGCAAGGTCTATGTCCGCCATATCAAATACAAGAGCACCTACCGCGCGACATCGACGCCGTGGCGCCGGTACTGAGGGGCGGCCATGGTGTCTCTGGCGCGTTTCCGGCAAACCGGCCCGTCCTTCTCCGATCTCGTCCCCTATGCGGGACTGGTCGCCAATGGCGTGATGCTGCTGAAGGACGGCTCGCTGATGGCCGGCTGGTATTTCTCAGGGCCTGACAGCGAGAGTTCGACGGACGCCGAGCGCAACGAGGTTTCGCGTCAGATCAATGCAATCCTGTCACGACTTGGTTCCGGCTGGATGATCCAGGTCGAGGCGATCCGAGTGCCTGCGACCGACTATCCCGCAAGTGGCGCCGGTCATTTCCCCGATCCGGTCACGCGTGCGATCGATGCAGAACGGCGGGCACACTTCGAGCGGGAGAGCGGGCATTTCGAGAGCCGGCACGCGCTGATCCTGACCTGGCGGCCGCCGGAGCCGCGGCGATCGGGCCTGGCGCGCTACGTCTATTCCGATGCGGGGAGCCGCTCGGCCAGTTATGCCGATACAGCGCTCGACAGCTTTCGGACCTCAGTTCGAGAGGTCGAGCAATATCTCGCCAATGTCGTCACCATCCGCCGAATGGTGACGCAGGAGACAGAGGAGCGCAGCGGTTTTCGCGTCGCGCGCTATGACGAGCTGTTCCAGTTCGTCCGCTTCTGCGTGACGGGGGAGAACCACCCGGTCCGGTTGCCCGATATGCCGATGTATCTCGATTGGCTGGTCACCGCCGAACTTCAGCACGGGCTGACGCCGACGGTCGAGAACCGCTTTCTCGGCGTTGTCGCGATCGACGGTCTTCCGGCGGAGAGCTGGCCGGGCATCCTCAACGCACTCGACCTGATGCCGCTGACCTATCGCTGGTCCTCCCGTTTCGTCTTCCTCGATGCCGAGGAGGCGAAGGCTCGGCTGGAGCGCACCCGCAAAAAGTGGCAGCAGAAGGTCCGGCCGTTCTTCGACCAACTCTTCCAGACGCAAAGCCGCTCGGTCGACCAGGACGCCATGCTGATGGTGGCCGAGACCGAGGACGCCATCGCCGAGGCATCGTCGCAACTCGTCGCCTACGGCTACTACACGCCGGTCATCGTGCTGTTCGACGAAGACCACAGCCGGCTTCTTGAGAAGTGCGAAGCAATCCGGCGGCTCATCCAGTCGGAAGGCTTTGGCGCCCGCATTGAGACGTTGAACGCCACCGACGCTTTCCTCGGTAGTCTGCCTGGCGTCTCCTACGCCAATATCCGCGAGCCGTTGGTCAACACGCGCAATCTCGCCGATCTCATCCCGCTGAACTCGGTCTGGTCGGGAAGTCCGACCGCACCTTGCCCGTTCTACCCGCATGGGAGCCCGCCGCTGATGCAGGTCGCCAGTGGCTCGACGCCGTTCAGGCTCAATCTCCACGTCGACGATGTCGGACATACGCTGATCTTCGGCCCGACCGGCTCGGGCAAGTCCACCCTGCTGTCGCTGATCGCCGCGCAGTTCCTCCGCTATGCAGGTGCGCAGGTTTTCGCCTTCGACAAAGGCCGATCGATGCTGCCGCTGACGCTTGCGATCGGCGCTGACCACTACGAAATCGGTGGCAATGGTCCCGAAGACGGAAAAGGCACATCGCCGCAGCTCGCCTTCAGCCCGCTTGCCGAGCTGTCGTCCGACGGCGACCGCGCCTGGGCGTCGGAATGGATCGAGACGCTGGTGGCGCTGCAGGGCGTGACGATCACTCCGGATTACCGCAACGCCATCTCACGCCAGATCGGCCTGATGGCGCAATCGCGCGGCCGGTCGCTTTCAGATTTCGTCAGCGGCGTGCAGATGCGCGAGATCAAGGAGGCATTGCACCATTACACGGTCGATGGACCGATGGGACAGTTACTGGACGCAGAGGAAGACGGACTGGCGCTTGGCGCATTCCAGTGCTTCGAGGTCGAGGAGTTGATGAATATGGGCGAGCGCAACCTCGTACCCGTGTTGCTCTATCTGTTCCGCCGGGTCGAGAAGCGGCTGACAGGAGCCCCCAGCCTCATCATCCTCGATGAAGCCTGGCTGATGCTCGGCCATCCCGTCTTCCGCGACAAGATCCGCGAATGGCTGAAGGTGCTGCGTAAGGCCAACTGCGCCGTCGTGCTCGCCACGCAGTCGATCTCCGATGCCGAGCGATCGGGCATCATCGATGTCCTCAAGGAAAGCTGCCCGACCAAGATCTGCCTGCCGAACGGGGCGGCACGCGAAACGGGGACGCGGGAGTTCTACGAGCGCATCGGCTTCAATCCCCGCCAGATCGAGATCGTCGCGACCGCCCAGCCAAAGCGCGAATACTACGTCGCCTCGCCGGAAGGCCGGCGTCTCTTCGACATGGCGCTCGGTCCCATCGCGCTCTCCTTCGTCGGCGCTTCCGGCAAGGACGATCTGGCGCGCATCCACGTCCTTCACTCCGAACATGGGGCCGACTGGCCCGTCCATTGGCTCCAGCAGAGGGGGATCGCCCATGCGGCATCGCTTGTTCAGAACGCCAGTTAGTGGGCTCGCCGCGATCGCGACCGCATTCATGGTCCTGCCGGCCGCAACGACCACGGTTCACGCCGGCGGCGTCACCGGCGAGGCGACCGAATTCACCCAGATCGCCAACAACACAGAGCTGATGAGCCTCGTCGGCAAGTCGGCCGAGCAGGTGAACAATCAGATCACCCAGATCAACCAGCTGGCGGAGCAGATCCAGAACCAGCTGCGTATCTACGAGAACATGCTGCAGAACACTGCGCAGTTGCCGGAGCATATCTGGGGCCAGGTCGAGAACGACCTGAAGCAGCTACAGAGCATCGCGGCGCAGGGACAGGGCATCGCCTTTTCGATGGGTAATGTCGACGACGTCCTCGGCCAGCGTTTCCAGAGCTTCGCCGACTTCAAGACCACTTTGCCGAACAATGAGAGCTTCTCGTCCACCTACCAGACCTGGTCGACCACCAATCGCGACACGATCGCCGGAACGCTGAAGACGGCCAACCTGACGGCCGAGCAATTCTCCAGCGAGGAATCGACCATGTCGTCGCTGCGCTCGATGT
Source organism: Ensifer sp. ENS02 (assembly GCF_014851885.1). Classification (NCBI taxonomy): domain Bacteria; kingdom Pseudomonadati; phylum Pseudomonadota; class Alphaproteobacteria; order Hyphomicrobiales; family Rhizobiaceae; genus Ensifer; species Ensifer sp. ENS02. The sequence goes on from NZ_JACVAO010000026.1 coordinate 46,980, forward strand.
CGGAGTCGGCCGACGGGCAGATGAAGGCATTGCAGGTCGGGCATGAGATCGCCGCGCAGGAGGTGGGTCAGCTTCAGAAGCTGCGTGGGCTCGTCTCGCAGCAGATGACCATGATGGGGACCTGGTATCAATCGGAGCAGGCAAGACAGGATCTCGCGCAGGCGCGGCGAGAAGAGTTCTTCAAACCGCAAACGCCGAGCATGACGGGCGGACAGGAGATGAAACCGAGATGGTGATGTCCAGGCTACAAATCACAATCATCGCTCTCTTCATTGCTTCCGCCGCCGGCGGGCTCATCTGGTTGGTCATCCCCGCAATACAAGCCGATCGGCCGGTCGATGCCGCTCCGGCTGGATCGCACGGCATTGGTGACCGCCAGCAACGGGCAAAGGAGTTCTTTGGGGAGAAGCGCGAATACGATCTGAAGGGCGGGCAGGAGATGCGCCCGAGATGGTAAAATTCGCTCTATCGCCGCGAGGATTGCTGACTGCGTACGGCGTTCTGCTCGTTTGCCTGCTGGGTGCCGGGCCGGCCCATGCTCAGGAAGGTAGCGTACTGACCGAACTGGAAAACCAGATCGTTACCGCCGCAAAAGGCTGGGAGACGACGGTCATGAACGCAGCGCGGTCGCTGTTCTGGATTCTTGCGGGGATCGAAGTCGGGATCGCCGCCGTCTGGCTTGCGATCAACGCCGCATCGCTCGATGCCTGGTTCGCCGAACTCGTCCGGCGCATCATGTTCATCGGCCTGTTCGTCTTCATACTCGAACAGGGTCCGACTGTCGCAAAAGCTGTCGTCGATAGCCTCTATCAGCTCGGCGCCGGTTCGGGTTCGGCGTCGCCTGCCAACGTCTTTAACGCGGGCCTGACGGTCGCATCGAAGATGTCGGAGAAGATCAGCTTCGGCCTGTTCGAAGACAATGCGCTGGCGCTTTCGGCAGCACTTGCGATGATCGTCAGCGTGATCGCATTTTCGCTCGTCGCCGCGATCTTCATCTCCGTTCTGGTCGAGATGTATGTCGGCCTGCTCGCGGGCATGATCATGCTCGGTCTCGGCGGCAGTTCCTACACCAAGGATTTCGCGGTCCGCTATCTCGTCTACGCCTTCTCGGTCGGAATGAAGCTGATGGCACTGGTGATGATCGCAAAGATCGGCTCGGATGTGCTGATCGGCCTCGCCAGCAGTCCGACCGTCGGCGACGATTACCAGACGGCGCTGGCGATCGCCGGCATCGCCGTCGTCGTCTTCGTGATTGCCATGTACGTGCCTAACATCATGCAGGGCGTCGTCCAGGGCGTCTCGGTCACCGGCGGCATGGAGACTATCCGCCATGGCTCGCAGGCCGCAAGCTTTGCGGCTGCAGCGACCGTCGGCACGGCCTCGCTCGGTATGGGCGGCGCAAAGGTGGGCGCCGCAGCCTATGCCGACGCCCGATCGACCGGTTCTTCGATGGCAGGTGCTGCCCTCAAGGGCATGGCGAGCGGCATCGGGGCCGCAGGCGGCGCTCTTGCGTCAGCGGCACGCGACCAGGCGATGGGCGGCCGCGGCACCTACGGCACATCGACGCTGGGGCTTGCCAACGCGAAACTCGAAGAGTCGCGCAAATCTGCGCTCGCGCCCAAAAGCTCATCCGGGAAATAGGGGTACGACATGAGACGACAGGAATTCGCAACAGCGGCGGGGAGGGCGCATGGCATCGCACGACGTACCCGATAACCCCTATCTCGCGGCAAGACAGGAATGGAACGAGCGCTACGGCTCCTACGTTCAGGCGGCCCGCGCCTGGCGAATTGTTGGCATCACGGGCATGCTGATGGCGGTGATCGGCTTCTCCTATGCGCTCTTCCAGAGTACGCAGGTCAAGCTGGTCCCCTACATCGTCGAGGTCGACAAGTTGGGCACGGCGGCCAATGCCGGCTTTCCGCAACAGATCGAATATGCCGATCCGCGCGTGGTGCGCGCAACGCTTGGCGGTTTCATCACGAACTTTAGGTCCGTCACGCCCGACGCGGTCGTCCAGAAACAATATATCGACCGCACCTATGCACTCCTGCGCACGGGTGATCCTGCGACGGAGAAGGTGAACAGCTGGTTTCGGGGAAATTCGCCGTTCGAGAAGGCGAAGAACGCCACCGTTGCGATCGAGGTCAACAACATCGTCGCCCTTTCGAACCAGTCCTACCAGATCGACTGGACGGAATATGAGCGTGACCGGAAGGGCAAGGAGACGGCTGTCCGACGCTTTCGTGGCGTCGCCACCGTGACGCTTACGCCGCCGCAGGACGAGGCCGTCATCCGGCTCAATCCCCTCGGGCTTTACGTCCGCGATTTCGACTGGACTGCGCAGCTTTGAAAGGCATGGCCGCAATGAAGATGAGAACCAGAACCATCCGGGCCGCCCTTGCAATCGCCGCCCCTGCCGCCCTCGCAGTGCTCCCCGCGTTCCCCCCCATCGCCTTCGCCCAGAGTATGAGCGCCAACGAGGCGAAGGGCGCGAATATCTCCGGACAATGGCGCGGCAAGAACGGGCTCGTCACAAGAGGGACCGACGGCAAGGTCGTTTTCCTGTTCGGTGAGGTGCAGCCCTCGGTGGTCTGCTCGCCCCTGCAGGTCTGCGACATCGAGCTTCAGGCCGGTGAAATCGTCCGCGACGTCCTGGTCGGCGATACCGTGCGCTGGAAGGTCGAGCCGGCCACTTCAGGCGCCGTCGGCGGGCAGGCGATTCACCTGATCGTCAAGCCGGCCGAGCCAGGCCTTGTCACATCCATGGTGGTGACGACGTCGCGCCGCACCTATCATATCCAGCTCAAATCGCATCCCACGCAGTATATGGCGCGTGTCGGGTTCGAATATCCCGAGGATGTTTCCACAAAACTGGCAGACATCAACGCTCGGCTGGAAGCAAGCACGATCCCCGGCGCCGGCGTCCCAGCCGAGCAGTTGAACTTCGGATACTCGGTCTCAGGCGGCGCGAGCTGGCGGCCGACGCGGGTCTACACCGACGGGACGAAGACCTATATCCAGTTCCCAAAGTCCATGTCCTCCCAGGACGCCCCGGTTCTGTTCGTCGTCTCGGGCGGCGAGAACCGCATCGTCAATTACCGCATGCGGAACGGCATGATGGTGGTCGACTACACAATCGATCGCGCTGTGCTGGTGTCCGGGGTCGGTTGGAAGCAACAGAAGGTGACGATCAAGCGGGGAGGGCGGTGATGCGGTTTTCATCCAGGATCCGCGCCATGGCGATCGCCGCAACTGTCTCAGTCTTCCTCTCCGGTTGCCAGTCTTCCGGCGTGCACGGGCTGACTGTAAGCAATGCGCCGCCGGAGCTTTCCGGGCCGGCCGCGAGCGCCATCGCTGGCGACATGGTCAGCCGGCTCGCCGAGCAGATCGGACAGGGAAAGGTGACGGTCGCTCTCGAACAGGACAACTCGCCGTTTGGCCAGGCGCTGGAAAGCGCATTGAAGGGATGGGGCTATGCGGTGGTGACCGACCAGAAGACGGACGGAAAGGAAAAGCTCGTCACGCTCACCTATGGGATCGAGCCGTTCGAGGGACAGGTACTCGCGCGGTTGTCGACCACCGGCGTCGAGATCGGACGCGCCTACAGCATCACCGCCGCGGGTGCTGCACCGGCAAGTCCGCTTTCGGTGATGCAGCGCGGATAGGGGAGGGATAGATGGTCCAATCGTTACAGCTCGGCGGAGCCTCGAACAACAACCAGTCCTCCGGCATGCGTCGGGTCAACCGCCTGCCGGTCATCATCGTGATCGTCCTTGCCGTTCTCTTCCTCGCCGTCATCTTCTTCGGACTGGCGGGAAGGGGGCTCTACTTCGGCAAGGATGCGGGCATCGACCAGTCGATGGGTACGCCGGCTTCCACCTATGCGGACCAGTTGAAGCAGGGCGTGACCGACGGCATTATCGGCGAGCCGCAGCAGACGCAGAATTTCCAGCCGACGCCCGTCGAGACCAGACAGGAGACGAAGAAAAACCCCTTCAGCGCCCAGCCGACGACAACGGTGGAAGAGAAGAAAAGCGAACTTGAACCGGATGGGGTCTGGCGCGCACGGCTCCAGCGCGAGCAGGAAGAGCAGTATCTGCGTGAGCGACAGCGTCAGCGTATGGCAAGGCTGCAGGCGAATGCCGCCGCTTATGATGCGCCGCTCGCTCTCGATCGAAGCAAGCTCGAGGCGAATTCCGAGGTGGCGGCGGATCGGTTCAATACGGTCAACGCCCAGAACAGTGCGTCTTCGACCAGCATGTCGGATTTCTATTCCGCCGCTCTGAGAAACGGCCTTGGTGGGCAGAACGTCGATCCGAACGGCCAGACCTCGAAGGAGAGTTTCTTCAACGCCGACATCAGGGAACCGGGCTATCTGCCGAACCAGGTGCTACCGCAGCAATCGCAATATGAGCTCAAACGTGGGTCGGTCATACCGGCGACGCTGATATCAGGCATCAACAGCGACCTTCCCGGCCGCATCATCGCGCAGGTGAGCCAGAACGTCTACGACAGTGCTACAGGACACCGCCTTCTCATTCCGCAGGGTACGAGGCTCTTCGGCCGCTACGACAGCAAGGTCTCGTTTGGCCAGAGCCGGGTGCTCGTCGTCTGGACCGATATCATCTTCCCCAACGGTTCGACGTTGCAGATTGGCGGTATGGCCGGCACGGATGCCCAGGGCTATAGCGGCTTCAACGACAGGGTGAATAATCACTATCTGAAGACTTTCGGCTCGGCAGTCTTGATTGCCCTGATCGGGACAGGCATCGACATGGCGGTCCCGCAGAGTTCGACCTTGGCGACGCAGGACACGGCTTCTGATGCAGCGAGGAGAAACTTCGCGGAGACCTTCGGGCGCGTCGCAGATCGGACGATCCAGCGCAACATGGATGTCCAGCCGACCCTCGAGATCAGGGCCGGCTACAAGTTCAACGTTCTTGTCGACCATGACATTGTTTTCCCCGCTGCTCAGTTGAGATAGGCGCCGCCATGTCACGATCATCGCAACTCCAGACTCCAGAAAGATCTGTTTCGACCCGAAAGTGAGGCTGTTCGCGACGATAGCGGGAACGGCTTTGCTATTCATGACCGTTCCCGGCACTAGCCAAGCGCAGTACACTTCCGACGGAATGAGCCTCATAGAATTCAATCGGACGTCCGAAAGAATCATGGACCTGTTAGGCCAATGGATTACGTATCCACGGTCCGGGTTCTGTGAGCTTCCCAAAAGCTTTCTCGCCCTCAAAGCTATCAAACGCCCCGAACCGGCGCATGAGTCCGTAAAGAAAAGAGGTTGCCATCTCGTGAGAGGTTGACCGGAAGGTTGCAACAAGACCGGTAATTGGCGAAGTGGGCGCGTAGATCATCATTGTCTTAAAGCTGATCTGCGGCAGGAATGGCCGAACGACAATGCTATGAGGCTCAACACATTCCAGGCAATACGGATTGATGAGTCCGACACCGAGACCCTGTTGAACGAACTGGCAGATCGTCAGTGCGAAATGCGTTTCCGCGACAATTTTCCGCGATATGTGTTGCCGATCGAAAATTTGATCAATGCGCCGTCTGCCACGATCAGCATGAGACAGCGAGATAAAGGGCTGCTCAGCCAAGTCGTTGGGGTGAATGACGGCCCTGTTCGAAAGTTCGTGACCTTTCGGAAGGACACACACGGCCGGGGGCATCGCAAACTGCTCGGCGAAGACTCCAGATATATCGACCTCATCCGCAACAAAGCCAATGTCAAGATGGCCCGCAGCGACCAGATCTCGCACAATGTCCGAGTTTGCAGGTTCCAAATTGACTATTGCTTGAGGATGCGCCTTATGAACTGCGCCAACGACGTAGGGGACGAACGAGAAGCTCATCGCGGGCAAAGCGCCGATTTTTAGGGGTTGTGCCCTGAAGTTGCGGATATCCTCCGCGACCGCTCCGAGGCTCCCCAATGTCTGGAATGCTCTGTTCACGGCAGAGTGAAACAGCTCCCCTTCACGCGTCAAAATCAGACGCCCGTTGCTGCGTTTGAACAACTTAAGCTTGGTCGAATGCTCAAGATGTTTGATCAACCGGCTAACTGCAGGCTGAGAAATACCAAGTATCTCAGCCGCGCGCGTCGTCGCTCCCATTAGAACGACGGCGTGGAAAGCTTCGAGCTGCCTATGTTGGATCATGGCTATAACATTTTCGAATAGACTGCGTCTCATACGCTATTTGTAGTGGTAGCGCAATCGCCCTACGGTTTGGGTCGGGAACGGTCTGAAGCCAAAAAAACAACAACGGCGTCAGGCCTTAAAAGCAAATCTTCACCAATACTGAGAAAGCCAGCTCGGCCAATCGTCTGTCGCAACATCTCACTCTTAACAGCGGGAGAACATCCGGATCGAGACTGGTGGTGCCAGAGGCGTAAGCGACGCTGACCAAAGGCCGGAAGCCTCGTTCACGCGATTTAACAGATGGATACATCGCGGCTGCGGACATCGCGATTACTCCTGCTGATACTCAAGGGGCCACGCACAGAGTCAATCCACGTGTCTGGGAGCAAATGCCGGGGAACTCGAATTTGCCGAGAGCTGCGTAAAGAGCGGGTTTCAAAACTCTATCGGCGAATGCAAGCAATTGTCGATGAGAACTGGCGGGTCTCCTGCCGCAATTTAGCAAACAAAGAGAGGAACTGCAGTGTCTAAACAGAAAAACTTGTCATCCGTCTGCTTCGCAATAGGACTGCTCACACTTACTACGGAACTCGCCTCCGCGGCTTGCCTCCCGGCTCCGGAAAGCTTGGTGAAGCCAGGCTTTTTGACGATTGGCACCAATTTCGCGGGACCCCCAATGGGATTTCTGGACGGAACGACACCCAGCGGATTCGACAGTGATCTGGTCTCACAGATCGCCGAGAGAATGTGCCTGAAACCCGAATTTGTCGATTTGACATTCACCGGCCTGTTCCCGGGTCTTCTGGCCAAGAAGTTTGACATCATCGCCGCCCGTGTTGGCATTACTGAAGAGCGCCAGAAGCAGTTCGATTTCGTTCCGGTTTTCAAAGGTGGTCTTCGTCTGGTCGTCAACAAAGGAAGCGAACTGAGATTTAAGACGGAGAGCGACGTCTGCGGACACGACACGGCTATCGTGGCAGGGTCGACCCAGATGGCGGCTTTGGAACGCGTGAAGAGCGAGTGCCCCTCCGACAAGCCCATGACCATGAAGACGTTTACCAATCAAATCGAGGCCATGAATGAGGTCGCAAAGAAATCAGTTAGCGCTGCGTATGTCGATTGGCCACTCGCAGCATATGTGATTCAGCAGCGGCCGAACGACTTCATCGAAGCGAGCCCGGTCCTCAGTGGAAAGGGGCCTAACACCGAGCGCAATCGCAACGGTCTCGTGGTGCGCAGGGGTGAAAAGTCGACACAGGATGCGCTTTCGGCGGCGTTCGACGCCATCCTCGCTGACGGAAGCTATGACAGGCTCCTGGCGAAATGGAACCTCGCAGACGGTGATATCCGCAAGAAGGGCGACTGATCGGATTTGATGTGATCCCTCCGCGGCAGCAGGGCCTGTCCGGAGGGATCATACCCAAAACCTTCGAGTGATCGATCAGCATACTATTGCACCCACAAAGGAGTGGCGGCTTTGCATTTTGATGCAACTTACTTCTGGAATCTCTTGTTCTCCACGCAATTCCTTAAGCCGGTGCTGACCGTCGTTTGGATTGCTGCCGTTTCGATGATCATCGGCACCTTCATCGGAACTATCGGTGGTATCATCCTGACATCACCATGGGTTGGCCTTCGTAGAATTGTCAGCACTTACGTTGCCACTATTCGCGGAATTCCCGTCCTTGTCCAAATCGTTTTTTGGTACAACGGCCTCTCGGCACTCACTGACAATGCAATTAATCTCCCCGCAGTGGTCGCGGGAATTGTCGCCCTTGGAATTAACGAAGGTGCCTACATGACCGAAATCGTCCGATCGGGCATCCAATCGGTCGAGCGTGGTCAAAGGGAAGCCGCACAGGCGCTAAGTTTGAGCTATCGGTCAATGATGACGAAGGTCATTCTTCCGCAGGCGGTCAGAATTGCGATCCCCCCCGCCGGCAACCAGGTCATAAATCTGATCAAGAATACTTCCCTCCTGTTTACTATCGCTATTCCTGAGATCTTCGCTACAGGGACAAATATCTTTAGTATGAACTTCAAATACTTTGAGGTCATCGCAGTCGTTGCGATCTGGTATCTTCTGTTGGCTTTGGGTTACGGCCTGATGCAGAAAGCGCTTGAACGCCATTTTGGCAAAGGACGGATCGGGCTGTTCGGGGGGACCGCGGCGTGATGAACGTCTCGTACGCCAACTTCCGTTCCACAATACAGCCCGTCTCGGCGAGCACTATTTTCCGGCGAACTTTCAATGGAACCATTGCTTGTGTGTGCGCAACAACTGCCTCACGGCGAATAATCCAGAGGTGACGAAATGAGTAATTCAAACCCGTATGCGACTGAGCAATCGACGTCGTCGAGCGATGGCGGACCAAGTGAAGTCATCGCATTAAAGGGCGTGAACAAGCATTACGGGCAGCATCACGTTTTGAAAGACGTCTCGCTTTCAGTCAAAAGCGGTGAGAAGATCGTGATATGCGGTCCATCAGGCTCCGGTAAATCAACGCTTATCCGTTGCATCAACGGGCTGGAGCGGCATCAACAGGGGGAAATATCTGTCGAGGGTGTCGTCCTTGCCGATCGCACCTTGCGGCACATCAGACGTGAAGTCGGGATGGTTTTCCAGTCCTTCAACCTCTTCCCGCATCTGACTATCCTCGAAAATTGCACGTTGGCTCCCATGGAGTCGCGCAAGCTTTCACGAGCAGAAGCCGAATCTCGAAGCCTTGATTATCTGGCGCGTGTGCGGATCTCCGAGCAAGCTCATAAATATCCTGCACAATTGTCCGGAGGACAGCAGCAGAGGGCGGCCATTGCGCGAGCGCTTTGTATGCAACCGCGCATCATGCTGTTCGACGAGCCGACCTCTGCACTTGATCCTGAGATGATCTCGGAGGTGCTCGATACGATGTCCGAGCTCGCATCCTCTGGCATGACGATGGTCGTCGTCACGCACGAAATGGGCTTTGCCGAGAGGATCGCCGATCGGGTGGTGTTCATGGACGGGGGGAGAGTCGCAGAAGAAGGGCCTCCACAACAAATTTTCAAGCAGCCCAAAACCGAGCGCTTGGCGCTATTCCTGAACCGCATCCTCACCCATTAGCGTGACAGCCAACAATAGCGGCTCCGCCATATCTAACTTCGCCATTGGCATCTGAATGCCGCGTCGAGAAACGATACAAAATCCATTTTGGAAAAGGAACCATCATGCTGACCATCGAAAATATGCGTGTATTCAACATTCGGGGTGGAGGGATCCATCCTGTAATCGTTGAACTTGTCACGAAAGATGGGATCACAGGATATGGCGAAGCTGCAGTAGCCTACGGGCTCGGCGCGAACGCAGCTGCAGGGATGTTGTCTGATTTGGCGCCTAAGATTATCGGGGCAGACGCGACCTATCCCCGGCACGTTTGGCATGAAGTGTATGACAACTCGTTCTGGACAAAAGGTGGCGGCGCCATTGTGTTCGCAGCTCTGAGCGCAATCGACCAGGCGCTTTGGGACATAAAGGCGAAATCCTTAGGAGTGCCTGTCTACGAGCTGTTCGGCGCAAAGTTCGAGGGGTCGATTGATGTTTACGCCAACGGGTGGAGCAGCAAGCATGACGATGTCCTCGGCTGGGCGAAGTCGGCAGAGCGCCCACTTTCGGACGGGTACCGGATTCTGAAGTGCTATCCCTTGGCATCTGAAGCTAAAGGCTCCACCCTACGCCATGTTCAGCGTCGACATCTCTCCGACGAGGCCTACAAGCGAGCGGTCGATCGCGTCAGGACACTAAGAAAGGTTGTCGGACCAGACATCGGGCTAATGCTTGATCTCTCGGGTGGACTCAATAACGACCAACTGATCCGCTTCATGGATGTGTGCGCGGAACTGGACCTGATTTGGGTAGAGGAGCCTTTCGACGCATTCAATCTGCAGGGCCTGCGCGATTTCTCAGGACGTTGGTCGGTACCAATTGCCGCAGGCGAACGGATATATACCCGGAATGGCTTCCGCAATCTGCTCGATACGGGCGGCGTTGATATCATTATGCCTGACATCGGCAATTGCGGCGGCATGTTCGAGTTCGTTCAGATTGCCGCAATGGCTGAAGCTTATAACGTCCGCGTTTCAGCACACAACTGTGCAAGCTCACTCTGCACTGCAGCATCGCTGCAAGCCATTACAGCATCGGCTATGTCGATGCCGCTTGAAACCTACCCATATTTTTCGGATGCCAATGACTACGTGCAAGTATTGGAGAACCCGCCGGAGAAGGCCGTCGCAAATGGTCGGCTTTCAATTCCGACGTCACCAGGACTGGGCGTGGAGGTCGATAAAAATGCGGTAGCGCCTTATCGTGTTTTCGACTACCGCGAGATGACAGCTTAAGCTGAGAAAACAACCGCCGTGCTTGCACTCGCGAGCACGGCGATGAATGCCGGGACCCTCAACATCGATTCAAACATGCGCTGCTGCCGAGGAGTTTGGCACCCGCTCTAGGCATAGTCGAGAAATTGGGTTCGAGGTGACGAAGTCAGTAACCGAGCATGGGGTCGACTATGTTACGAAGACCTTTGCCAGCGCTCAATCTCTCCAAATTATCCGCGAGGATTGCGAGGCACCGATCAATGTATCCGTCTGGCGCGTCGGCAGAAACATGCGGAAACACCATCAGATTAGGCACATCCCAGAGCAGTGAATCTCCTGGCAGCGGCTCCTGATCGAAGACGTCTAGGATCGCACCGGACAGGTGTCCGTTCGCCAGGCAAGAAACCAGCGCAGAATGGTCCATGACGCCGCCGCGACCAACATTCAGGACTCCGGCCCCTTGGGGAAGTGCTGACAGCTCGCGCAACCCAATAACACGCTGCGTATCCGGCGTGAGAGGGCAAGCTAGGATCAAGATTTCTACTTTCGGAAGCTCTTCGTGGACGTTATCGGGTGTAATCATGCGCGCCACGCCTGCGACGGGCGCTCCGCCGCGACGCACACCAGTGACGATGAAGCCTGCGCTATGCAGACGTTGGGCAATAGCGCCGCCCAAGGCTCCAACGCCATAGATCATTACTCGCCGGCCGGCTGCCGTTCCGCGGAGCTGTCGCGACCAAGCGTGTCTTCGTTGCCGTGTCGCGATTGCCGGGACACGCTCATGCAACATGAGGGTCGCCATCAGGCCGAAATCTCCGACCTTGTCAGCGTGAACGCCGCTTGCATTCGTCAGCATTGTAGATTCGGCCAGCCATGAGAACGGGGCATATTTTTCAACGCCGGCGCTGGTGCATTGAATGAGTTTCAGCGCTTTTCCCTCGGATGCTATGAGTGCTGTTTCTAGTCTGCTCGCAACCAGAACATCTGCGCTTCTGAAGGCATCTATATCTCGATCATCCGAATAGCGGCAGGTCAGCGCCACTGGACTACATACTGAACTCAGGCTGTCGAGGATTGCTTTCTCCGAAATTTGGTAAGCTGCCTCTCCATTGCGAACGTTCTCGACATAGATTCTCGGCGCAGAGAACCAGTTCCTGGAAGTGCCATCTACCATTCTATGCCCACTTTCTAAGGATATAGGGGAACGCGACATGCCCAGCCCAGCCTTCGTGACCTCAACGCATGCAATCGGTTGAACCGATAATACAATCGTTTGGATTGTCAAGAAAATTGGGCACGAATTGCACGATCATGGGCAGCTGCCATTGTACCTTGCCGATCCGGCTGATACTTTCGCCACAATGGCGCGAGAGGCGCTTTTTTTCGATGTTCGTTTTGGAATAGATATGGCGCCTTCCTCAGCCGATGAAAACATTGAATTGCCTGCCTCAGGGCGTCGGCCGACAATGGCCGAGATTGCGCGAATTGCCGGCGTTGATACCTCGACAGTGAGCCGCGCACTTGCAGGAAGCCCACGTGTTACGAAAGAGACGCGGGCGCTGATTGACAAAATAGTCAAAGAGACGGGCTACGTCGTTAACGAAACGGCCAGGCACCTGCGCGGCGGCCGAGCAAACCAGATCCTCGTAATCGTGTCGGATATCGCGGCGCCGTTCTATTCCGACGTGGTTCAGGGCATTGTCGAAACGCTGGCTGAACGCGGCGTGAATGTTCTTCTCGGCGTCACGCTGCGCCAGCCTAAACGCGAGGCCCAACTCGCCAAGCAATTGTTGACCGGCGTGGTAGATGGCATCATCACCGTCACTGGCAGCGTGCCGAAGCCAATTCTGAATATGCCCGGCTTTGAACGGAAAGTCGTTGCTATATCGCGGCCCGTACCCCACGAGGGGATAACCTGCGTCACAATCGACAATTACTCAGCCACCAAACAGGTGATGCAACATCTGCACGACATGGGGCATCGGAATATCGTTTACATCGGCGGCCCAAATTACTCTGAAACCTACCGCGATCGAAGTGCAGCCTATGCCGACTTTATGCGAGAGAACGGCTTGGACGAATTCATCAAGATGCGTTCTACCGACACCTTCAACGACGATGCCGAGTCCGGGCTCATGATCATGAAATCCATCCTTGAAGATGGAATTCGTCCCACCGCGGTTTTTTGTGCAACCGACGAACTCGCAATTGGCGCGATGGCAGCCTCTCGGCAAGCTGATCAAACCATACCGGACGACATGTCGTTCTTTGGCTTTGATGACTTGAAATTGACTCCACTGATGTCGCCGCCGTTGTCGACAGTTTCAGTCCCTCGTTTTGAGATGGGCCGTAGTGGAGCTGAAGCGCTGTTCCGGCAAGTGTACAAGGACGCCCCTATATCGACAAAGGTCGTCCTCGAACACCGGCTGATACTCCGGGACAGTGTAGCCAAAATCGCTTAAATTGGTCAACGATCGACGAGTTCAACCAGGTGCGAAGGATCAGCGTGTCTGACCTCTCATGCCGGGTGACGCCTCAGTGCGCGCTGGATCCGATTTAGCCATCAGCGTCATCAACAATTCCCCACATCGCAGCCACATAAACACATAGCGACGACGATTCGATATTGACAATCCAACCGATTGCATGAGTAATACAAACGATTGGACAACTGGGAAACACCATGACTGAGAACTCAGCAACCCGCAACATCCCCCACTCTTCTGGCGCCGACCGCGCCGATCAGATTGATCGCGCTCAGACTTCGGTATCAGGCATGTCGAACCTCCGCGGTGACGCCCAACACTCTTCACCCCACCGTACCGACCAGATCAACCGGGTCGCTGCACTTGCGGAGGTGCTCCGCGCCAGGCAGATTGACGCCGCCATCATCGACGCTTCCGAGCACCTGCGCTATCTGTTTGGTTATTCTCCAAGCGCGTCCATGTACCAATGCTGCATCGTCACGGCCGACGGAAGCGTACACGGCGTCGTGCGGAAACTGGATGAGGCGCTTTTCGCGTCGGTTTCGTGGGTCGAGGATCGGGTCACATACCTAGATTGGGAAAGCCCGTTCGATGTGTTGGTCGCCGAGATACACAGGCTTAGGCTCGCGAGCGCAACCATCGCTCAGGAACTCGACTCCCATTTCCTGACCGTACGTGACCAGCGTCGCATCGAAGCCGCGCTTCCGAATGCGCGGTTCGCCGATATCTCAGGAACCCTCCTGAAAATGCGCGCGAGAAAGTCGCCGGCTGAGATCGAGGAGCATCGCCGTGCCGCTGCGATCGCCGACCTGGGCGTGGCTGCTATCGTTGATGCGATTAGGGAGGGCGTAAGCGAACGTGAGCTTGTTGCGGCAGGCTATTCCGCAGCGCTTGCGGCTGGCGCTGACAACAACGCGCCCCGTATCGTACTGCTCGGCATGGGCTCCGCGACGCAGCACATGCATGGAAGTGTCGGCGACCGGCGTCTCGAGCCGGGCCAACCCGTGCACATCGAACTGCTGCCGCAGTCCAATGGCTATTCTTCGCGCATAATGCGACCCGCTGTACTCGGTACTGCGCCTGCAGACCTCCAGGCCAACTTTGAGCAGTTGGTAGCCATCCAGGATCGCCAGTTTGCAGCAATCCGGCCGGGCGTTACAGCGAAGGAGATTGATCGGATCGCACGAGATGGGCTCGCCACTGCCGGTCTCCGGGCAAGTTTTCCTCACAACACCGGGTACGGGATTGGGATTATCACGGCACCGAAGCTGATGGACTCCACGCACTTGTACACGCCTGGAGCGGAGTGGGAACTCCAGCAGGGTATGGTGTTCCACATGTATCTTTCGGCAGGTGGGATACAGACCAGCGAAACGATTTGCGTCACCAACGACGGCGTCGAGATCCTGACGCGCTCGCCCCGACATCTGCAAATTCGACAGCTCGGAAGGAATGCCTGATGAATGATCGACTCCTTCCTGCGGTTTCCTTCCAAGGCGTCACACGGCGATATGGAGCCGTAACCGCAGTAAACGATGTCAGCCTTGATATTGCTCAGGGCGAATTCTTCGCTCTGCTTGGATCGAGTGGTTCAGGCAAGACGACACTCCTTATGCTGCTCGCAGGTTTCGATAAGCCAACCGAAGGCCGCGTGCTCATGTCCGGCACGTCGGTGACCGAGGTGCCGCCGCATCGGCGTCAGATCGGGGTAGTGTTCCAGAACTATGCGCTCTTTCCGCACCTTACCGCAGCAGAAAACGTTGCCTATCCGCTGAAGATGCGGGGTATAGGGCGGGCAGAACGTGAGGAAAGGGTCAAGGCAGCGCTGAGCCTCGTCAACCTCACCGAACGTGGTGCATCTTATCCCTCTCAGTTGTCGGGAGGGCAGCAGCAGCGTGTGGCCTTGGCCCGTGCGCTCGTTTTCGGGCCGAGCCTCCTGCTCATGGACGAACCCCTCGGGGCGCTCGACCGAAGGCTTCGGGACCAGATGCAGCTTGAGCTGAAACGGATTCAGGGCGAACTTGGAATCACGGTTATTTATGTGACGCATGATCAATCCGAAGCCATGGCGATGGCCAATCGGATTGGTATCATGGCCCACGGCCAACTCCTCCAGGTGGCAGATCCGGAAACCATCTACGCATTACCCTCCGATCACTTCGTTGCCAGGTTCCTGGGAGAGTGTTCGATTCTGAAGGTGACATCGATCGATGGTGGCCGCGGCTATGAGATTGCCGGTGCACGGCAAGCTTTGCCTTCCGTCACATCTAAGCCGTTCGACATTGTTGTGCGCCCCGAGAATGTTTCCGTTCACTCGGCGGCGGCTCAGGCGACCGGAAATGTTTTCGAAGTACCGGCGACTATTCGCGACATCACCTATCTCGGCGCCGGCTGGCGCGTGACACTCACACTTCCCGATGGGCAGTCCTTGCTCGCCACTATCGTGCGCGGAGACGAAATTGCCGGCTATCTTGGCCCTGGCAAGCCCGTTTTCGCACGGTGGGCGCCGACGTCCGTCGCCGTACTTCCGGCCGAAGGATCGTCCTGAGGCGGTTTCACTGAGAGGCAAAGACATGACAAAAAGAGGGGTAAACACTATGAGACGTAGTCTCTGCACCAGCATCTCAATCGCAATGATTGCAGCAATCGGCGCCACATTCGTCACCGCTGGAAATGCGGCCGATTCCGGCAAAGTCGTTGTGGCATCATACGGCGGCTCCTTCCAGGACGCTCAGACCAAAGCCTTCTTCGAGCCTTATGCCAAGGCAACAGGCGCAACGGTGACCGGTACGACCGGTACAGGTTACGCTAAAGTAAAGGCGATGGTGACGAGTGGTAATATTACTTGGGATGTCATCTCTGCCGACGCAGCGGCGTATGAAAGCGAAGTGAAGGACGATCTGCTTCAACCAATCGATTACTCAGTGGTCAAGGCCGACGGCATCCCAGCTGAGTTGCGCACAAAATACGGCGTCGGCTACATGAAGTTCGCCCAGAACCTGGCTTGGAACAAAGACAAATTTCCGAACGGCTTGACGCCGGCACAGTTCTTTGACCCTTCAGTGAAGGCCCGTCGCGTGATGCTCGCGCTGCCTTACTACAATCTCGAGTTTGCACTACTGGCTGATGGTGTGAAGCCGGCCGATCTTTATCCTTTGGACGTGGACCGCGGCTTAAAGGTCATCGACCGCATCAAGGACCAGATCGTCGGTTTCAAGCCACCGTCAGATGTCCAAGCACTGATCCAGCAGGGCGAAGTCGACGCGGCCTTTGGCCCCGGGGGGCGCCTCAACAATGCAATCAAGGCCGGCGCTAACTGGGCATACACCTATGACGGGTCGGTCACGGTTGTTGAATATTGGGCAGTCCTCAAGGGCGCACCGAATGCAGCAGAGGCGATGAAGTTCATCAACTTTGCCGTACAGCCCGAGCAGCAAGCCGAGCTCCCCAAGCAGATATTCTATGGCCCGACTAACATGGATGCCTTGAAGCTGCTCGACCCGGCGCTGGCCAAGGGTCTGCCAGGCAATCCTGAGAACGAAAAGCTCGGTGGAGTTCTCAATTCGAAATGGTGGAACGATAACCTCGCGTCGGTGTCGACGCGCTGGTCCACCTACATCATGCAGTAAAAAGACACGGAACGGGGAGACGGCGAGAATGAAGCTGAGCAGTGGGTTTGGAGACTGGGGGATTAATTGGAAGCAGCTTCTTATGCTGCTGCCAGTGACACTCTTGCTTCTCTTCGCTTTCATAATGCCGTTGCTAACAATTGTGCCGACGGCGTTTGGCGGCGATGCCGCCGCGAGGTTTGTACAAATCTTCGGAAGCCCGGTCTACCGGACCGTCATCCTGACGACGGTCCGTATCGGTCTGGAAGCGACGGCGATCACGCTCGTCGTTGCTTTCCCGCTGGCATGGATATTGAGCCGGGCCACCGGCATCAAGATGCTTTTGCTCGGTCTCCTCGTTCTGATCCCCTTTTTGACAAGCGTTCTGGTGCGGACATTCGCCTGGCTCGCTATCCTCGGGCAGCGTGGTCTGGTAAACGCCGCGCTCCTCAAACTCGGACTGATCGCAGACCCCCTCCCGCTGCTATTCAGTGAACCGGCAGTTATTCTGGCTCTGGTTCACTCCTCTATCCCGATGATGGTCTTTTCACTTGTCACCATTTTGCGACGGATCGATGGACGGACGCTCCTCGCAGCCCATACGCTGGGTGCTCCGCCGATACGGGCTTGGATGGGGATCGTCATTCCCCTTGCGATCCGTGGCATCCAATCCGGCGTCACGATCGTGTTTCTGTTCACGATGGCGAGCTTCATCGCACCGGCACTACTTGGGAACCAACGTCAGCAGATGCTCGCGCAGGTAATCCAATCAGAGCTTGAGAGCGGAGCCGATTGGCCGCTCGCCGCGGCGCTTGGTATTACGCTGGCAGCCACGGCTACGATAATCGTCTTCGGGCTTTCGATGTTGGCGCGCCAGTTCTCTAGGTGGCAAAATCCCCGGCCATTGCCCTCAGCTTCCCCTCAGCATGCGAAGCCGGTCGACACATCCGTTCTGCGTAAGTCAGTAGCCATGCCGAAGCCGGTGATTAGCCTTCCCGTCGTGTCTCGTGCTCTCCGACTGCTGGCGGAGCCGGTTTATCTACTCATTATATCGATCTACATTCTCCTTCCGCTGCTTGTCCTGTTCCCTGTGTCGTTCAGCTCGGCAGATGTTCTTATCTTCCCGCCGCCGGGTTATTCGCTACGTTGGTTCGAGAAGATCCTTGGCAGCCCGGAATGGGTTGGGGCGGGCCTCACTAGTCTTCGCATCGGCGCGGCGACCTGTGTTCTCAGCTTCGTGCTGGCGACGCTCACAGTCCTCGGCCTGGGTCGTCGATCCCGGTTCCAAGGGACAGCAGAGGCTTTCGTTCAGTCGCCGCTGACGGTGCCGTCCGTCGTCTTCGCCCTGGGCGCATATCTGATGTTCGCGCGTATCGGGCTTGTCGATACCGAGGCGGGTATCATAATTGCCCATACGGTCTTGATCTTCCCGGTTGTTTATCTGATTGCATCGGCCACGTTCAGTTCGATCGACCCCTGGCTGTCGTTCGCCGCCGCGACACTCGGAGCCAATCCGTGGCGGATATTCAGGACTGTGGTTTTCCCACTGCTGCTGCCGGGTCTTGCCATCGGCGCGCTTCTTGCCATGCTGCTTTCATTCGATGAGTCAGTCGCGTCGATCTTCCTCAGCAACCTTGAAGTGAAGACATTGCCGAGAAAGCTCTGGGAAGGCATTCGCTTCAACACAAGCCCTGAATCTGCTGCGGTTTCGGCGATGCTGCTGTGTGTCACCTGCCTGGTCATCACTATCGGCATTGCGGCAGTCTTCGGGCGTCGGCGAGGTGTACAGCTTGTGAAAACCCGGCCCGAACAGGCCTGACGTCTTCAGAGGAATTAGAAATGCAGATCATTGAGAACATGCGGGTGTTCAACATCCGGGGCGGCGGATTGCATCCTGTAATCGTCGAACTTAGGACCAAGGACGGTATCGTTGGTTATGGCGAGGCAGCGGTCGCGTACGGCTTGGGTGCCGACGCTGCTGCCGGCATGCTGTCAGACCTTTCGCCGCGTGTAATCGGAGCCGATGCCGCCTTTCCGCGCCATGTTTGGCAGGAAATCTATGACAATTCATTCTGGACGAAGGGCGGTGGAGCTATCGAGTTTGCTGCGCTGAGTGCCATCGATCAGGCACTTTGGGACATAAAGGCGAAGTCTCTTGGCGTTCCGGTTTACGAGCTTTTTGGCGCGAAGTTCGAAAGCGCGATTGAAACTTATGCGAACGGGTGGAGCACCCTCCACGACGATGTTACGGCATGGGCGAACTCTGCTGAGCGACCGCTCAAGGACGGTTTCCGCATCCTCAAATGTTATCCTCTCGCAACACGACAGAAGGGTGCGACCCTTCGTCATGTGCAGAGGCGGCAGCTCGACGACGACGCATTCCGTCGCGCAATCGATCGCGTAAAGACGTTGCGAAAGGTCGTCGGCTCCGATATCGGCCTGATGTTCGACCTGTCCGGCGGGTTGAATAACGACCAGCTGATTCGCTTTATGGACGTCTGCGCCGAAGTGGACGCCATTTGGGTGGAGGAGCCACTGGATCCATTCAATTTCCAGGGACTGAAGAATCTCGCGGGTCGCTGGCCGGTTCCTATCGCGGCAGGCGAACGGATCTACACCCGCAACGGCTTCCGAAATCTTTTGGATACGGGTGGAGTCGACATCGTCATGCCAGACGTAGGCAATTGCGGCGGGGTATTCGAGTTGGTGCAGATTGCGGCGATGGCTGAGGCGTACAATGCTAGGCTGTCGATCCATAATTGCGCGAGTTCTCTGTTGACTGCTGCTTCCGTCCAGGTCGCCACCGCTTCCGCGATGGCGATGCCGCTTGAGACCTATCCGTACTATTCTGAGAAAAACGACTACGTCCAGGTCCTGCACAATCCGCCTGAAAAGACGATCGTAAACGGGAAGCTCCGGGTTTCGGATTTGCCCGGCCTTGGTGCAGAAGTCGATCTCAACGCGATCGGACCATTCTGCAGCTTTGACTACATTCGAGATGCGGCCTGAACGGCAGCTTGCGCTACGAGGAGCGGTGAAGACTCGATCCTGCAGGCATTCAACCTACCCGCACCTTTACGTAGTTGCCGCATCGAGCCAGTGGGGCATTTCCAACAGCCCCAATGGTACACTATGCGACGATGTGAAGGAATTCCAAGTGAACGTTATACGTAAGCGGTGTTTGCCTGGCACATTGACCAGCGCGGCAGGCAGTTCCAAAAGCTGCCGCTGCAACATTGACGGCAACAATGCGCCAAGAGCAGTCATAAGCTTCCCCAAAATAGGCGAATGCTATTGCTCGTTAGTTGGCACCTGATTACCAAGCCCACTTTGGCCTAGACCTGAGTGAGAGGGATGGATGATATACTTGGTGCGACATGGGCAAACAGAGTTCAACGCAGCCGGAAGATGGCAGGGCCAATGTGACTCTGCGTTGACAACCCTTGGCCTCGCTCAAGCTTCCCAAGTCGGGGAAATTTTGAGGAGCAACGGATTAGATCAGAGTATTAGGATCGTAACCAGCCCGCTCGGACGAGCAATCCAAACGGCAACAATTATCGCCGCAACTTTAGGGGTTCACGTACCGTTAACCACCGATGATCGTCTTAAAGAGGTCGGGATGGGGTCATGGGATGGGCTCACTGACAACGAGATCGAAGCGCAGTGGCCGAATGCAAGAGATGGTCTTGGTCGCAATGAATGGTTCTTTCACTCATTTGATGGCGAGCGTTACGACGAAATGGTAGCCCGCGTGAGGGCGGTGTTGAGCGACCTCTCGAACGACATCCATGCTCCCACCGTTGTTGTCTGTCACGGAGTAACGAGCCGGATCATGCGGGGTATCCACAGCGGTCTTTCCAAGAATGAGATGTTAAATCTGGAAGTCCCTCAAAACGCTGCATTCCGGCTATTACCAGCGGGGGTGATGGAACGTCTAAGTTGACCGAACAGCAGGACGAACCCGAATGGCGGGTTTGGGTCGACAGCAGACTTTAGCCGTTCGTCTGCCGCGAATAATTCCACAGCATCAGCAGGTCGATCTGGCTCTGCCTGTGGCCGTTGACAACGATAACCGCCGCAAACTCCACTGCATCTTCGGGCGCAGGCAGAACCAGTTTGCCTCGCCGCGCCATCGTTCGCCAAGTCGAGAGATGGTTCGGCTTCAGGCCCTGTCGCTCTGCGACCTCATTGACCATCGCGCCTGGCCGAAGGCTCTCCGAAACGATCTGCGCCTTGACGTCGTCCGGCCACTGCCGATGTACCTCACGTCCAGACTTCCTGGTCGCGAGAAGCTCCAATGTACTCTCCGTGGAGAAACTCCCGTTGCTCGTCCATGGAAAGCCGATCACAGATCAGAGCGGCGAGGACAACGTGGGAGCGCGACAGCGGTTACCGTTATACCAACTGGCGCTGATCATGACCGATGCGCCCAGTCGCGGAGTCCAATGGACATGATCTTCCATGGCTGATCGACGAGCTTATTCCATGCGCCGGAGCAGTGGGTGACGATGTCGTCATAGTCTTTGAAGATCCGGTTGGAGAGCCAGTTGTCCCGTTGTCCCTCATGAACTGCCAGAGGTTCTCGACCGGGTTCAATTCCGGCGACCGCGGCGGCAGGAACATCAAGGTGATGTTGTCCGGCACCTTCAGCTTCGGCGTGACGTGCCATCCGGCCTGATCGAGAATGAGCACGGCATGTGCTCCGGGATCGACGGCGTTGCTAATTTCGGCAAGGTGTTCCTGCGTCGCCTCGGTGTAGCAATAGGGAAGGACGAGACCAGGACCCTTGCCCTTCTTCGGGCAGATCGCGCCGAAGATGTAGGCCCACATCGTGCGCTGATGCATCACCTTCTCACCTTCCGCCTGGCATTAGCTCCACCAAAGCGAATGCCATTGGAAAGTCACACGACCGCGCCGGCAACCCTCCAACGGCTTGAGCTATAACGTTTTGACCCCTTTTTGCCTCAACAAATAAAGAGTCCTAGCTTGCCAAGCGTAGCTGTCGTGCGACCTCTCGAAGAGGTTCAGAACTGCTGGCAATGCGAAAACCACTAATCAGACCTAGTAATTCGTCAGTGTCTGCCGCAAGCGCTTCCGCGGAGGCAGTGGTTTCTTCCGCCATGGCCGCGTTTCGTTGTGTGGCTGCGTCAACCTGATTGACGGAAGAAGATATCGAACGGAGTGTCGTATCCTGCTCCGAGGCCGAATGTGCGATCTTGTCGACAATTTCACTGGCGGATTTAATTTGGCCCGAAATTCGTTTCAATGCTTCGCCCGCCTCTCCGACATAGCGGACACCATTTTGCACCTGGCTCGATGACCGTGAGATCTGCTCCTTAATTTGCTTCGCAGCGGCCGCAGATCGCTGAGCAAGTTCCCGCACCTCCTGAGCGACGACCGCAAACCCTTTTCCTGACTCGCCGGCCCTAGCTGCCTCGACGCCGGCATTCAAGGCCAAAAGATTGGTTTGAAAGGCAATCTCGTCGATTACACCAATAATTTTGGAAATTTCCGACGCTGATTGCTCTATGCCGCCCATCGCCTCAATTGCTTGCGCGACAATGAGATCAGAACGGGTCGCTTCTGCGCTAACAGCGATGACGCGTTGGGCGGCTTCATGGGCGCCATGGGCCGTATGTCGCACAGCGACGGTAAGTTCATCCAGCGCGGCAGAGGCCTCCTCAAGGCTGGCCGCTTGTCGCTCAGTGCGCTGGGAAAGCTCGTTGGAAGCACGGCGGATTTCTTCTTTGGATCCGCCGATGTCGATACCCTTCGCGTTCACCCTGGACATGGCTGCTTCGAGCTTCGTCAGGGCACTGTTGAAATTGTTTCGCAGGGTCTCGAACTGCACTCCGAGATCGTCGCAGCGGATCGTGAGATCGCCGATCGCCAGCTTTTCCAGAGCCACTCCAATAGTTGTGACTGCATAAGTTTGGGCGTCCGCCTCCTGTTGCAGTAGCCGATTGTTCGCGTGCCGCTCGTTCTCCAAGACCACGTGTTGAGCTTTCTCCCTTGCTGACAGCGTGTGCCGGTCGCGGACTTTTTCCTGAAGCGCTTCCGTTGCCTTCGCTATCGTGCCAACTTCGTTCGACATCGTGGTATGCGGGATCTCAATCTCAACATCCTCCGCGGCGACAGCATCGAGAGCCTGTCGTACCTCGTTAAGCGGCAACGATATATTTCTGATGACGACAAAGGCGAGAGCGGCGCCGATCAAGAAAATACCAGCCCCAATCGCTACAGCCTCGACAACCATTTGAAAAATTTGTGTTTGGAGATCGTCGACGTAGACGCTTGCAACAAGCACGAGTTTCCAAGGATCAAAGGCGAGTGCATAGGCGCTCTTAGGAAACTGGTAGACGTCCTTGCCGGGCTTGGTCCCGAGATAATCAACCGCACCGCCACCGTTACGACCGACTTTGACTAACTCGTCCCGGAATGGGAAGCCGTTTGGGTCACCCTTTCCCTTATAGCTTAGGCCAATTGATTTGGTGTCGGGATGAATACGAAGAATGACATCGTAGTCATAAGCAAAGACAAAATTGTCGCCGGCAAAGGACATCGCAGAGACGGCAGCAAACGCCTGCCTCTGAGCTTCTTCCCGGCTCAGTTCGCCCGTTTCCTCGCGAGCCTGGAAGCGCTTGAAAATCCCAGATGCGGACTCCACCTGGGAGCGGATCATGCCATAGCGCTCCACGTAGATGGCGTCAGCTGACTTACGAAGTTCAAAGTACATTGCGGTAGCAAAACACAGCGTGAAACTGGCAACGATAAGCAACAACTGATGAGATATCTTCAGGTTCTTCATTGAGACGGCCCCGGTTCTTGTGAATTTGCGCAAGCCTGCGATCGATTTCTCAACGAACCTTGAATATTCCGACCTGTTCGGCTCACTATGCGCGAATGAATAAGGCTATGCGCCTTTGTTATATCCGAATGCTGCTCTGGCACGCTTGAGGCTGATGACGTTCAATAGGGCAAGCCAATTGGACCTGGAACACGCCTTTCAGGCAGGCTGATCAGACGGGCTGGTAGGACGATCTTTCTCTGCGCCTTAAGGTCAGCCCTTTCGCAATAGCGCTGATAATCGTGAAAGCTGGCGCTTGCGGTACGATTGACAATCCAATCGATTGTACATATTAAACAAACGGTTGTACTGACACGGAAATTCCGCTGGGATCGCCGCGCTGCTCCATAACTCCCAGGGCAAACCAGCCCGGAAATAACATGGGCGCGGAGACCATTGCGCACGAAGGTGTGAACATGGATCAAGCATTTACTTCTGCTGCCGACCTCGGGCGGGCATTGGCCCAAGGGTATATTACCTCGGAAGAGCTGGTGACCGCGGCACTCGCGCGCATCCGCAAATTCGACGTGCACCTCAACGCATTTGTCGAGTTCTATGAACAGAGTGCGCTAATTGCTGCTCGCGAATCGGACTCTAGGAGGTTGCGAAACCAAAGCAGGGGGCCTCTTGACGGCGTCCCTTTTGCGGCAAAAGACCTCTTTGATGTGGAAGGCCGCGCCACACTCGCCGGTTCCAAAGCGATCACCAAAGCGATTGCCACGCGATCAGCAAGCGCAATCAAGCGTTTGCTAGATCAAGGCATGGTTCTGCTGGGCAAAACTCATACAGTAGAATTTGCGTATGGGAGCTGGGGAACCAATCCGAGCAGTAAAACCCCAATCAACCCGCGCGACGCAGTAGTTCCCCGTGTTCCGGGTGGTTCGTCCAGTGGTTCAGGTGTGGCGGTCGCGGCAGGATTTGTACCCGTTGCCCTGGGCACTGATACGGGCGGATCAATACGCACCCCGTCGGCTTTGTGCGGGGTCGTTGGGATGAAAACCTCACTCGGCCTCATCGGAAGAGGCGGAGTGCAGCCCCTCGCGTTTCTTTTCGATATCGTGGGGCCGATGACGCGAACTGTCGAGGATGCGGCACTCATCCTAGCAAGCTTACAAGGACATGATCCGGATGATCCCTCGACATTCGGCGTACAACGACAAGATCCAATTATTGATCTCGACCGTGGAGCTAAGGGATTGCTCCTTCGCCACCCTCCACTGGCCGACCTTGCTGCCGCTGAGCCCGGGATCTTGGTGCAGTTCAGGCAGACACTTGCCGAATTCGAAGCCATGGGCGCTTTAGTCGAGGAGAAGCCGCTACCCCGCCCGTTGGAGACTTACGCGAGCCTCACTGCGAACATGACGACCGTGGAAGCTTGGGGCCGTTACCGTCCGATGGTCCAACAGGAAAACAGTCTCGTCGATCCCGAAATCGCAAAGCGGATGTCCCGCGGCGCAACGATGAATATCGCGGATTATCTCGACTACCTCGAACAGCGGCGCGTCATGCAAATCGAATTCGATGGCTATTTCTCAGGAGCGGATGCAGTCCTACTTCCAACATCACCCATCACGGCAAAACCACTGGAGGGGATACATGACACTCCAGCCCCGTTCGGTATTTTTGCTCGTCTTGCCAATCTAATGGATCTCGCGTCCATCAGCATCCCGATGGGCGAGGTAGAGAAACTGCCGTCTGGCCTTCAGATCATCGTGCGCCGCTTCGCCGATCCCATGGCGCTGCGTATTGCCCGTTCCCTGGAAGTCCACCGAGGCGGGCTGTTCGTGGCCCCGTCTGGTTACTAAGCCTACAAAGCGCCAACCTCTCATAGAAGGCAGTCTGGTGGTCTTGTTAACTCGGGAGTTCCGTCTTGTTCGCGAAGCGGCGCGAGCAAGATTCCGGTGGGCAACTGCCTCCCAAGTTGCTCACCGGACCTCACTCTGTGAGAACCCATGCAGATTCAATTCTGTTTCGAGGTCGTCCTTTAGATTCCATAGGTTCGCCTGTTTTGCGCAATCTCGGACCGTTGATTGACGAGCGATCATCAGGCCTCCGGCGAGGTTTGCTCGATAATAGGTAACGAAAGGAATCGGAATGGACGGACAGCTTCAATCTCTGATCGACGCGCTCGATGTGGCCCGCGACGGACGCATGGTTCGCGCCGCCTTGAAGAGTTTCGCCACCGCCTGCGGCTACGAGCGTTTCGCCTAT
>NZ_JACVAO010000027.1:0-64195 GCF_014851885.1 Ensifer sp. ENS02
CAGCCCGGCAAACCGACCAGCATCAGACATCGGCGCCGACACGTTCCCGGTCGCACTGCCGCACGGCAATCCGCCAGCAGGCAGAGATCACATCCGCACCGATTTAGCCCTCGAACCGGCCACGATAGCGAGTGACGCTTCCGTTCCTGCGCCCTCCCCCAAGGCGTTGCGCGCAGTCACCGACAAGGCAGGCATGCACACCATCCCATCCGCTTCGCTGCGCACCCCACATCCAAATCCGATCCTGTTTGCCAGCGTTAGCTCACAGGTAAACGCTAAGTCGGGCTTTTCGACGAAACGCATGGGCCTTCATGGCAGGCCAAATCTACCTGACATGAAAACAGGATCGCGCCTAAAAGACGAGTTCCGGCTTCTGGATCATGAACGCAAGGCTGCTGGCGCGCGCCCTCGGCCGCCAATACCGGCCATGAAACACACCCTCGATTATCGGGACTTTGTCGGCCAACTTGTCACCGCGCGGGGTCAACAAGCAAAGTCCGCCGATGTCACAAAGCCGAATCCGAAAGGCAAACGGGGAAATGGGTGCTCCCGGGTGAAAGAGAACTTAATTCGCTACGCTCCGCTCACCATTGCCGGCACTTCACTCATGTCCGTTTTGCCGCCCGATCAATTGCCTCTTTGGCATGGAACCGCGTTGGCGCTTCGGGGCATGAACTACCTGCCGCTTGCAGCCTTCCTAGGTAAGTTTGAAAACACCCGTGCTGGAAATATCGCTCGCTGGGTGAATGTGGCCACTCTGGTTCCCAACCTGGCAAGGCACGTTGGCGCGCCGCCCTGGTATGCGCTGATCTATGCCTGGACCGATCACGTTTGGTATGCCGAGAACCTGGAAGCCGCGACGAAAGGCAAAGCGGTCACCGTCCCTAAGCATCACTCAATGGGGGGTTACGTTCTGGATACCGTCGCAAACGGGGTCTTGGCCTATGAGCTCATACAAAACCTAGGCCCCGCTGCACCTCAATGGCCAATCTATGCGTCAGCGATTCTCGTGACGGCAGGCGAGGCCTATATGAGCGTGCGCTACGGGCGAGAGGTCGCTGCCGACTACAAAAGCAGGAAAAGCCCCGGCATGACCGCACCCAAGTCGCCAGGAAGCGAACCGAACAGAGGGTTGCAGTTTGCCATTGCAGGTCTGGCCACTGGCATGGTGGGATTTGGTATCTCAACGGTTCTGGGCAACTTATCGAGTCACGGACAAGAAAAAGAAGAAGAACGCATGGCGGCAACAAAAGAGGGAGGCGATCCATTCGATGGAGGACCTGCAACACCTGGCAGTGGCGTTCCGGATCCGCAGAACCGACTGCCGCAGCTGGCCGTTCTGCCCGAGGCAGGCCTGAAGCTCAGAGAACGTCCAACCATGAGCTCGGCGAAAATTTCCGTCCTGAAGTCGGGTACACTCGTGCAACAAACAGGCGAGCCTGTGGTCGATCGATCGGGCAACATCTGGGTTCCCGTCGGGGCGTTCGGTACCGATGCTGTAGAACATATCGGATGGGCCGCCGCCCGGTTCCTAGTAGAGCATTCTCGGGGCGTCCAGCGTCCTTCGGGTCGCGATAATCCGGCGCTGACTGGGCGCGGCCTGAGGTCGGTCACAGTTCAATCGGGGGAGACGATCACGAGTATCGCAACTGCCAACGGTGCTGATTTGGCAGTCGTGCTGTCGCTCAACCGCGATCATCTGGTTGCACCCAATCTAATCTTCCCGGGCGACATGGTGTATCTGCCAGCCGCTGAACCCGCAGTGAAGTCTTCCCGCAGCTGATCGTCGCGTCGATGGATCAGCGTCACGATCGTTCCTGCAAGGCTCGTCGAGCGCCGACTGTGGCATCGGCCAAGTCATTTCTCGGCGTTGTCAAGTCAAACTTGAGAGAAGCGCACCAAGTAGTTGACGTCACTCATCTTTTCTCGTCGACTGCACGGACTGACCAGCGCTTTGGCGGCGTGTTGTCTGCCGATTGCGGGCGGCTCTGCCATTCTCAGAAATCCACCAACTGCCTGCGCGTCAAGGCCATCGTTTCATCGAACCAAAACGGCATTGTTGCCGGAGCGACAAGAGACGTCATCGCAATGGCTTGCGCGGCCACGCCGCTGAAGCTATCGCCAGGCTTTGATGCTTTGGGAACTTGTCTGCCGAAGTGCGGCCCATGATTGGGGCGCTCTGTCAAATAACGAAAGGCCACGGAGGTGGATAGTGCTCGCGCGCTCATGCAATCCCAATTTCGAGCGGCCGAATGGATTGCTACGACCACGCCATACCCGAGCTCGTCCGGTTTCCTCGGCTGCGGCCAGAAGGCGAAAGCCAAAGAGGGTGCGCGCTACTGAGCGGGGCCGATTTTCGCCGGAAAGGCAGTGAGAACGTCTTTAAAGGCTTGCAATTTGTTGGGCCGGAAGGCCTGTGACGAGCGCGCGCGTACGGTCGTCATTGGGGAGCCACAGCTCGACGCGCAAGGAAGACGCCGTCACGTCTTGCGGCAGTTCAAAGACACCCTGTACGCGCAGGAACGACACCAGTGAATGGTCGGTCTGAAACGTCAGTGGTACGTAGGTCGTGCCAAAAGCGAGCGGCATCTCCGGATCGATGCCGGCGTTGGATATGTTCGGGGCGTCGGCGGTCGACGCCTTGAGCCACGCGGCCAGCGCATCGACCCGCGGACGAAGGCCGGGGTTGAGCCAGGCTTCGAGGTGAAGCTGTTCCAGTATCGCCGCGGTCGCTTTGCGGCGATCGAGAGCTCTTGAAAGCAATCCCTCTGGCCGCGATAGCGCCGCAATCATGTCCAACCCCACGCGCTCATCGCTTCCCGCATCCCAGAGGTCCGGCATCAGCGTCGAAAACAGCCAGTCGCCGGCATCGTTCCAGGCGGCCAAGGTCATGTCCGAAGTGAGCACAAACCCGGGGAACGGTTGATAAGCGGCGATCACCCGGCGAAGCGCAGTCAGACAATGCTTGGACGTCCCCTTTCCACCAGGCTGGGTGCCCGTTGGCGCATAACCGGCCTCAAGCAGGGCGGCGTTTCGTATCGAGGCGGATGCGTTAACCCGATGCATCCAGGCAATCAATAGGTCCCGGCTCGGCCGGGCCCGGCCGCTTTCAAGAAAGCTCACATGCCGCTGTGACACATTGATATCGGCGGCAAGGTCCAATTGGCTCAGCCCACACGCGCCGCGTGTCTGGCGCAAAATGTTCGGCAAACCCATGTTCCCGTGACCCTCAAAACTCGGCATTGCGAACTGCCCTTCTTACAAAACGTGAGCGAGTGCTCATATTTTGTGTGAGAGTAGCCCGTTGTCTACTCGCATTCCGAAACAGGAACCACTGAGGTGAACGCTCCGCGATACGGTTCGTTTTCAGATGACGGCAGAAGCGATCATGCAGACGTGTGCTCGCATTCGGAACCGGCGCAACGGGCGCGACATCTCGCGGAAAGCTGTCCCGTTGGTGGCGCAGTTTTTGCCAGCGTTGCCTAGATTATCTGGCGTTTTGCGCTCATTGCAGGTTGCAGTGACAAGCAGGGCGGAGTTTGTGGCCGGCCTCTTCCATGCGACCCAGTCCAGCGCATTTCGTGATTGTTCGGCCCGGACCGAAAGGACCGTTTCACCTGGCTTGCTCGAGATTATCGGCGCCTCGCCCGCTCATCGAACGTGTGGCGGCAACATCCTTTCGGAGCAACCACAACGAAGGACTGCCCGACGCGGCAGGGACGCTCAGGGCGTTGCGCAGCAGATCGCGCTCACTTTGACCTCAGGCGGCGAACGCCTGGGCTTGTCGGCCTTCTTCTGTTCTTCAGATCGAACTGTCTCGGAGAAAAACGCATGCCCGGTCCCCTCATCGGTATCGCTGACGGTTACCAAGGCGAGCAGAAGGACGATGCCTCGAAGCATATTGTACATTTCTTGCCTTCCACGAGATCGACCAAAACTCACAGAACCGTATCACAATGATCAAAGAAGGCAACGATCCAGGATAGAATGTGAAGTGTCGCCTGTGATAGCCTCGCATTGGCAACACCCCGCCCGATCGCAATAGCGGCGTTCGAATCGTGCTCTTTCAATCGCTAGCATCGTAACGATCCACCCCGATGCGTGCGCGACCGGAACAGTTCCGGAAATCCTGGAACGCATATGAATTCATTATCGACGGGAAAGCTGCATAGTTACCCAGGGATTCATTAAATTGTCATCACAATGTCACGCATCTCGGACATTTAGGCGCCACGTGTTTCCAATCGGATCGGAGCTGTTAATGTCCAATCGCCTTGACGACAGAATGCGCGGGGGCCAGAGCGTATCGATCACGACGTCGCTGTTGCACAATCCGACCAAGTTTCTGGCCGAGCTGACGCAGGTCCTCGCCAGGAACGAGCCACCTCGCGGGCAAACGCCAACGGTCCACGTGGCGGGCAAATCCGTCGCCACCGAGCCCGGCAGCAGCCTCTGGGGCCTTGGCCGTGACTACTACGTCCCGTTCAACGCCATTGTCGCCGCCAACTCTCAAGCGAAGCTTCATGTCGGCGATATCGTGAGCATTCCATGGAGCTCACCCGAACTGGTGGCAAGAAGCAAAACGGGCGCGGACGGCGTGCCCAAGGGCGAACCACTCTTCGTTCAGGATCTCTTCGACCGGGGCCGGCTGATCGCCAACACCGACGGGGTCGACTATCAGGGCGAAGCGAGCAAGATGAAGCGCGATGTCGGGGTCTATCTGGATAGTCTGTCACGACCCGGACGGCAGGCCGCAGCGATACGCCTCGCCACGCATGATTGGACTGAAGGCGGACCAGCAAGCTGGAGCGTGAGGGAGGCCATCAGTGAACGCGGGCTAAAAGCCGATCCGGAAGCGGCGTACAACGCGCAGCTCCGGGAAAAGTCGAAGGCATGGTCCGAAACCTCCGAAGTTCCCTTCGCCGACCTTGAGACGCAACTTGCGACCGAGACAGTCAGCTTCGCAAGCGGCGTGCCTGTGGCCGATCAGGCGTCGGTCTTGCAGCGCCTCTTTGATGAAAACTGGGACGACGCCGGTCCGGCGCAAGGTGCTATCGTTGAAGCCGCCCGCAGGATGGGTGTGGGGCTGCGCGCCTCCGCTCATGGCGGGCGGGACGTGGAGCCAGCGGCGCGCAAGATCGTGGATCAGGCCTTGCAGCAAAGTGACCCGAACGGCGCCTATCATGCGCTGGCTGCGGGCTATGCGAACGCGGCGCCGGAGGTCCGTCGGGCGCTCCGGCATTCGCCGGAGGCGATGCGACTAATTGAAGCCGCGTCGCGTTCGGCGACCGAGCCACTTCGAAATTATGATCCGCGGACCGCAAGTAACGATCAGGGTGCCGCGGCTGACGCCATGCTGAACTTGCGCAGGCTTGTCGACGGGGCCGATCCGGACCTTGCAGTGCGTCTGCTTTCCCACGCACTGCCCACGCTTGAGGCTGCCAACAGTCGCCGCCAACAGGAGCTGGGTGGCCCGTTGATTGGCAATGGCGGTCTCAGGGACTGGATGGCGATCTGCGATCGCATCTCCGGTGCGCCTGGTGGCGATGCCCTCATCAAGCGTGTCGCAGCCTTTGGCGGCAACAATTCCTCGGTCAAGGAGGCAATCGCAAACGGCGCATCGCTCGACTATCCCCTGGCGCTTTCCTCGCAACTTGGGCCCTCCTCCACCTATTTTGCGACCGAGGTCTTTCCAGGCGTGCGCAGCTTCGCCGACGCCGTGGTTGGTAAGAGTGTCGGCGACTATGCCAACCACGTCGCAGAACTTCAGTGGTTGATACGCAATATCGGTTCCTGTCAGACACCGGCTCAGACCGCGCAGGCGATCAAGGACTATACGCTGTCAAAGGGCGCTGGCTGGTCCGATCAAGCCAACGCGCTTGAGGGACGTGTCGCCGCGGACGGCAAGAAACTGTTGTCGCAACTCGGCCAACTGGCGCAACTGCCACCTGAAAGCGGAGGAGCGCAGACGATCGCCGACGTTCTCAGCGACGACAAAACCTTCCTTGCGGTCAAAATTACGCTTCAACAGCAGCCAGAGCTGTTCGATGATCCACGCACCGACGCTCTTGCCAGGGTCATGCACGGGTTCGAACGCGGACGGAAGTTGCTGGAAGAGGCCACAACCCAAATCGTCCGCAAGATCGTTGTTCCAGTTCTGTCGAGCGGAGACCCCGAAAAGGTCGGGAAATCTCTCGCTATGCTGAAAGATAGCAACGTGGCCAAGCTGCTTGGTATTCCCAAGGCCGATTTGGCGCGAGCGGTCGATTCGATTGAAAGATCGATCCCGGCCGGCGGCGAAGCGATCGACAAGGCCGTCGAAAACTTCGCATCAGCCAACCGGGAACTTAATGCGCTTACGAGCTCCGATGGTGTTCGCGCATTCGATAGCAAGACGCGTCCCGGCCAGTTGCTGAGGTTCGTCGGCGTTGCCGCGTCGGTCGCCGTCACCGCCCACTCAAGCAGTTATCTAATGGATGATCCAAGTTTGAAAGCGAGCCTTGAAACGGCCGCCAATGCGATCGGCCTGTCTCAAAGAGTGATCGAGTTTGGCAACGGCATTGGAATGATCGGTGACGATACCGCCGCCGTGAAATACTTGGGAAGCAGCCGTCTTCCGGCAGCGAAAGTCGCGGGTGTTTTCTCGGCGGGTCTCGGCGCCTGGACGGCGGTCGGGTATTTCGAAAACGGCGACGCGCTGATGGGCACCCTCGAAGGTGCGGCCGCCGCAGGCGGGGTCGTGGCCGCCCTCGGCACGGGAACAATTGCCGGGCCAATTGGCCTGGCCGTCGTCCTTGGCGCCCTGGCCGGGCAGTACATCGTCACGGGAGAACGCGAAGCCAGCAAATTCGAAACGGACGCGGCCCGGCAATTTGCCACACACGGTCTGTCGAAAGAGGTTGCTGACGTGCTCATCGATCAGAGCGACGACGGCAACAGCGTCGCCCCGTTGCTTGCGCAATATGCCCGAGCGAAAGGGGTGGATCCGAGAAATCAGGCAGGCAATGCAAACCTTGCCGCCTGGCTGAACGGTATGAAGCGCGAACAGGTCGAGGTGCTCGTTCGAAATCTGCAAAATTCGATGGACAGCTTCGACGGCGATGCATCGCGGCTTGCGCATCAGGCCGGTACTGACCCTTCATTCACGCGGACTGACCTGTTCCAAATGAACTTTGCCGGTTCTCGCAGCACGGCCTCCAAGGTTCATTCCGGAGACGTCACGCCTGTCTCGGTTGCCCAGCTCGACGTCGTCATTGCAGAACTCGGCATTCCGGCGCTGACGTAATGCATGGGTCATTTTTACCCTCACATGGTTGTGACTCACAGTGTATCACGGCTATACTTTCGTTTTTAACGAAAGCAGTGAACATGACCAGGATGGATTTTGAGTACGTCACGCGAGGATCCGATCCCGCGCCCGCAAGCCCTGTATCGGGCCCGTTTCGAGCCTTCATTCGGGCGTGCCGGCAGATCCGCGCAATCACAGAGACCTTGCGGCCACCTGGCCAGGAAGAGGTGTTCAGCGCCTTTAAGACGATGGGCCAGTCGCGTGAGCGCGCCGACGAGATGCGACGCCCGTTTCTTGACAAGGCCCCGGAGACGGACCCGGCCGGTTGGAATTACTATCTTGGGCAGAAGGCGGCGGCCGACGACGACGAAAGCAAGGCCAGGCAAGCGGTTAGCGGATATTTGCGGGTGCTCTATGGCGGCGACCCGAAGCGGGCCCAAGGAATGGAGGCAGCCGCACGCGACATCGCCTATCGGTTTCGAGATGATGCACTGGCACAGACAATCGTGACGAGCGCCTTGCAGTCGGTGCGCACCGAGACTGCGGCCATGCGCAAGACGGATCAAAGCTTGCAGATGGTGGGCCTGGCTGGTTCTAAAGCGGATGGACTGGCGGAGCAGGAACCCGGTCAGACCCCACCGATCAGCGATTTTCCTGACGTCGAAAACAACCTCGCCTTGAGCCGGCAGATGCTCGTCAATGCGCTGATTGCGGAGTTCGACGAGGCGTTCCAGAAGGCGCCGGCGGCGTTTCTTCCCAGAGACCTCGATCCAGCCGACCGGATCTGGCAACGAATAGGCGATCGCTACAAAGGTGATCCTGAACTCGCAAACGCAGTGGACGCCGCGCGTGTCATCAAGCAGGTGTTGTCGGCTCCGCCCGCGTTTCAGCTGAGCGTCCTGGGCGCGGCGATGCAGCCGTCGTTCGATCCGTCCGCGCGCGCAATCGTTGTGGCCAGCCCTCGCATTATTGGGATCCTCGACGACTACGTCCGCAACGCCATCCAGGCCGTCAGCGAGACCTTTCACAAGGAGGGTCCGGTGGCTGCGGCAAAGGTGCTTCGCGATCGTGCCGATGGCGATCTTACTCCAGGCGTGACCCGTGAGACGTCCGCGCGCATCGTCAACGGTCTGGTCGCAACAGACCTTCGGCAGATACTGGTGACGGCCGCGACAACCGACAGATCCCAGGCGAATGCACAACGCCCTCCCCTTCGACAGGATCAACTGTCCGGTTTTGCCGTCGACCTTGCGGCAACCCTGGACTTTATCGGCGCTGACACCAGTCCGGTCAGTGGCCAGTGGCGATCCGATGGCGCGAAGACAGCTGTCGAAGGTGTCGCGCGCACGATCGCCCATAGCCCGGATGTCAGGCTCTACGGCTTCATGTTGGAAGACGGTGTTGCTGCCGGATATCCGACCCTCGCTTTGGCGACGGCTGACGAACTTCGCAAACTCGGGCCAACGGATCTTGCCCCGGTCATCACCAACGGGAACACGGACAGACGCCTTACCACAACCGACATCTTTCGCGCCATCAATGCTGGACAGAAGCGGTTTTCGGCTCAGTGCAAGGAGACCTATGACAAGGCCGCTGAGCATGCCGGCCAGTTTGGCAATCCAGCCTTTCGCTATGAGCAGACGCTGACGCCCGATCAGCTTGCCGGTGGTCGGGATGCACTGCGGCAAGCCAATCCGAAGCACGTTGCGGCCATGCAGGAGGATCGAAAGGCGATCGATGCGTTGGGCTACCGAATCCTGCGCATGAGTGAAAGCGTGACATTCTATCAGGCGCCGCTCGGTAAGTTGCGGGAGTATTCGGATGTCGAGCTTGGCCGCAGCCAGATAATGGAAGGAAAGGAGATTGCGCCTTTGCTGTTCCTGAGTGACCAGGCAACGCGCCGGATCGGCACGCAAGCGGCCCATGAGGCGCTGCTGAATTCCTTGCCCCCCAAGAACGTCGCACTTCCACAGACTTACGGCGTGCGGGCGCAGATGGTTGGCGACATGGCCGAGTTTCTTGCCGAAACCTATGTCGTGCGGGGCGTCAACAGTGGTGAAAACATGGAAAGGGTCGGCCCGGTCCCGCTTGGGGCAACCGAAGAGGATACCAGGCGCATCAACGCTACGCGCGTCGGGCACCTGCCGTTCTTCGCCGGACCGGCGATATGGGGGATTGGTGGTACGTTCCAGGCAGCGTTGACAGTCTA
Source organism: Ensifer sp. ENS02 (assembly GCF_014851885.1). Classification (NCBI taxonomy): domain Bacteria; kingdom Pseudomonadati; phylum Pseudomonadota; class Alphaproteobacteria; order Hyphomicrobiales; family Rhizobiaceae; genus Ensifer; species Ensifer sp. ENS02. The sequence goes on from NZ_JACVAO010000027.1 coordinate 9,498, forward strand.
CCTTTACGACAAGGTAAAGTTCGATCCGGGTCAGGAATGGCGAAAGCCGATCCTGTTGGGGCTTGTGGGCGGCTTCGCCGCGTTCCATCTGCTCGAAGGCGCCATGGCGATGGCGCGCCTCCGACCGCACATGTTTGATGGGTTGCCCGCGCTTCGTGAGGCCATGAAGCAACACACGCCCTGGGTATTTTGCGAGCCCGGCAGCCGACGCGACATCGTCACGCGTGACGTGGTTGAACCGACCCCCAGACTGATAGGTTCATTGGTAGGGTTGATGGCTGTAGCGACGGTCTGGGACACGTCCGGCGTGGTTTACAATGCCGGCAAGGATAACGTGAAAACGTGGACGCACGGTGTCAATCTCTTCAACGACGCCGTTCTCCTTCGGCTTCAGGTGCGCGAACTGGCCAAGCGGCTGATGCAGTCGCCCGCTTTGCGAGAGGGTGTCTACAAATCGGTGATTGGCAGCCTTTCACAAAGCAAGGTCGTTCTTGACGGCATCGAGGCGGTGCTTCGAAGGGTTCCCGTCATTGGAACGAACCCGATTGGCTGGCTCGTCAACATTGGCTACCTGTCAACGACGCTCATCAACTGGGGTGTCGATCAGGATCGAGCGATCACCAAGAGCGAAGCGATCGAACGAACCTTCCTTGAAGGTGCAGTAATGCCCGCACAATCGGTTGATCTCATGTCACAGTTCAAGTGGTGGTCCGGTGACCCGAAATCAGCCGGATTGGCGCGCGCCTTTCATGAGATGGGCGGCGACCCGGCCGGCTTTTATCAATGGTTATCAGCCTTGGGCCCCACTGAACAAGCGATGGACGCATCGGCCGAGTACGTCGCCCATCTCGACAAGGGCGAGGCTAAAATGAACCAACCTGACCAGGCATACCTGGCGCTGCCGGAAGATCCGCGCAAGATCGAGCTGGCAAACTACAGCTATATCGGTTTCAACACGGCGTCCAATCGCTGGGAAGATCCCACGACCCATTCATACTGGGAAACCAACAGCGGACTATGGCGCTTTGATCGCCGCATCGGCTCGCCGGAGATGCGCCTCGATCCCATGCTCGATGAACACAGCCACTATGACCCGAAGAAGCGAAGGCTGACTTACTCGAGCAGCAATTCGAGGGGACTTTTGATTGAAAGCGCGACTGGGCTTGAGAACTGGCTCCATGCTCACGGCGCGCCTCTTCTCCCCCGGCCCAATTCCTATGCCCAACAAGAGCCGCCGCCGGCCGTCACCGTGCCGGACCTTCCAGCCAGCGAGGATGTTGCGCCCATAAACCTGTACACCGTACGTCCAGGCGACAATCTCGACAGGATATCAAACGGTGACGCGACGACACAAAAAGCGATCCTGGAGGCAAATCCCTGGCTGAACGCAGATCTTTTTGATCAAAAAGGCGCCGCAGAAAGGCACGGGCGCAATCCCAATCTCCTGCTTCCGGGCGACAGGCTGCTCTTGCCGCCCGGCCATGTCGTCGCCACATGAGGGGGGCATCCCCTTGCGGGGCGAGCAACGACGCAGGCGTGAAAAATCTGTAACGGCGGCCCTCGGTCCCCATCGATCTCGTGAATAGAATAGGCGCTGGCCGCACCCAGGCACCGGCGCCAGACTCCCACCATTGCCACAGTTGGAACGAGGTCATCCGATTGAGTTCTGGCGTCACGCGTTCCTGAAGGAAAGGCGCTTGGCCGCCGCTCGACGGCACTCAGGTGCCCTTGCGAAAAAGGGCAAAGCGGTCGATGCGCGTCACAGACGCCGCTGGCAGCCGCTAATTTCTGGTCTGAAAGAGCTTCATCCGGCTGCCGTGGATGAGCAAGGCGCTCAAGACACCGGTTTCGCAAGCGCCGGTGTCGAGGTTGATCCGGTGCTGGTTGTCGAGAGCAACATTACAAACGGCTGTGTGGCCATGTATGACGGCTACGTCATTTTCATATGGCCCCACCGATGAAAGCCACGGCTCGCGGATCCAGGCAAGCGTTGCCGCGCTCTGTTGTTCAACCGGAACCGTAACGTCTATGCCTGCGTGGACGTAAAGCAACCGTCCATGCAGCAATTTTTGAGGCAATGAACGCAGCCATTGAATCACGTGGCTGCCTAAAATCTCTGACACCCGCTTTTGCCACCCGGCCGTGGGGTCGACGCAAAGCTCTTCAAAGAACTCACGACCGCCATTTGCCAACCATCGCTCCATTATCCTGGTGTCCGGCGCGGCAAGCAGTTGCAGCAATCGATGTTCATGATTTCCAATGATGGTATGGTTGGTCGCGCCGGGAATCCCCTGCATGGCCAACCTGAGCGCGCGCAAGCTTTCCGGCCCGCGGTCGATCAGGTCACCCAGATGGATGCAATGGGCAGCACCCGGCGAGATGAGGCCAAGTTCGTGAGCAAGGCGGGCATGCATCTCTTCCAGAAGGTCGGCGCATCCATGAACATCGCCAATTGCACAGACAGCGGTCTTCTGATCAACCTTGCGGATTGCAGGGATCCATTCTGAACAGACGACAACCATTGGCCCTCCGGCGCATTGACGACTTCGAACCTGTGCTTCTTGCGGAGACAGGTTCGCATGCGCATCACCTGGCGATCAAATGCTATACGCGACGCCACTGAGGCCAAAAGGCCTCTCACCGACGAGGAATAGTATCGACGATCCGGATCTTTCCAGTGTCAGAAAAGTCCTCTGGAATCGCGCCATCGTCATCGATCGCGGCCAAATTTAGGCTGGAGGAATGCTTGCCATCCTGCGTGGTGATGGACACGCCGTTTATTTGTTCACCCTCCTTGACCGAAAATCCCGAGGCAAATACGGAGACGGTCATGCAAGGCTTTTGCTGCACGCACGAAAACTTGTTCAGATGGTCCGCCTCAAGCAGAAGCCGATGATGATTCTGATCGGTATTCTCAGTGTTATGGCCGTCCTCATCCCACTGAATTAGTGCTCGGTCATTGACATCATAGACCGTCACCGTTTCTTCCCACGCCCGGACTTCGACGCGATAGACCTTTTCGCCCTTGGGATCGAAAACATCGACATCCACGATGTCATAGTCACCAAACCATTTTTGATCGACTTTCCGGTCAACCTTGAACGTGTCCACGGTTCCCTGCCATTTGTCGGCATTATCTTCGCGTGACACGCACCATTTGCCGCCGTCAAACTCACTTTTTGTCACTGCCATGCTCGTCTCCCTTATCTGCATAGGGTGAAATGCTGAGACACAAGTGCATCATAGCAGGCAATCCATCACATCAAAAGCAGATTCATCATTGTGATTATCAAAATAGGCTTTTGGCGATGCTGTGATCAATCGACATGCGCGCATCGAACCCGGCGCAACCAGCGCACGACATGTTTCCGGCCGTCTGTGTTCCGGCGTGCAAATTTGGCTCTGACGCAGATTTGGTGCAATTCTCTCACGTTGCGCCAATCAAGCGGGCTTGAAGGAGATCGAGTTTTCCGCGTCCGTACATCTGGCGTTTTACCAGCTTGAGCTTGGTGATCTGCCCCTCGGTCTGCCCGTTCGACCATGGCGAACTGATTGCAGCGCTAACGGCTGCACGGTCGTTGACGACACCGTTGGCGAAGGAGGCTACTAGACTGTCGCGGGCGCGATCGATCCACGGCGTGAGTTCGTTTTCCGCCTTGCGCCGGATCATGCGATGGAAGTCGGTGATGATATCACGAGCTTTGACCAGCAAAGGAACACCACCTTCTATTGCGGCGATGGTGACGGTCTCGGATTTCGTCAGGTTGTCTCTGCTGGTTGTCAAAAGTCGGGCGATCGTCCGGGCGGAGGGAATGCGGGTCAACGTTTCCGCATCTGCCTTGTCGGCCCGCTTCCGTCGTGTGGCCCATTCACTCACGACCCGGCGCGAACCACGAAAGCCCTGCGTTCTCAACCGCCGCCATAGCTCAGTAGCGTTCCGCTTGCCGGCAGCCCATTGCGCGTCGAGCCATTCGAGATAGGTTTCCAACGAACTTTCTCTTGACCGAAAGACGTCGTTTCGTTGTCCTCTGAGCACCTGACGGACCAAGCCGCGGCTATGACCAGTACGGCGCACGATTTCCTTGATCGCGACACCGTCCCTAGCGAACGCCATGATGGCTGTGTTGGTCTGTTCGCGCCGGAGATAGCCTTCGTATTGAAGGTGTTCGGCCGCGGTCAGCAGCTTGGGATTGATGCGCGTTGCACCGAGCGTCCTGCGGATTTGTCGCATCGATTTGCGGACGGAGTCCAGGAATGCACGGCTGGCATTCTCCATCAGATGCCATCGATCGGTGACCTGCACTGCATCAGGCAACGCCTTTGCTGCCGCCAGCCCGTAAGCGCCGCCGCGGTCACGAGCAACGATTTGGATTTGGGGATTTCGCCGCAACCAGGCCTCTGCCGTCGCTGGCTCACGGTCCGGCAGCAGACGGATCGGCCGCCGAAGCTCCAGGTCACACACGATCGTGCCATAGCGATGATTGCGCCGCCAGGCCCAGTCGTCGATGCCGATCACCGAGGGTGGGGTCGACAGCGGTAATCCCTGCCTGCGGATAACTCGTAGCAGGGTGTCGTTGCTGACGGGAAGCATCAGCCGCTGGGCAAAACGCGCCGCCGGGCGTCCTCCAAGCGCTAGGGCCAGATGGTGGACGAGATGCTCGAGACGCCCGGTTCGTCTGGCGTAGGGAGGTAGCACATCGCCGAACCGCTCGGCGAATATCTGCTTGCCGCAGAGCACCGCGTCACAGGTGAACCTCCTCGTACGCACGAGAAGCCTGACGCGCCTTCCTGACAGGGGGAGGTCCGCGACCTGGCGGCAATAGCGACTTCGAACCGTTCGCGACATCCGTCCGCATGCCGGACACGTCGCAGTAGCGCCGGCTCGAGAAAGCAAGATGCAGGTCTCATCGTCAATGTGGGTGATGCGTTCGGCGATGAAGCCAACCGGTACCAAATCAGAGGGGCGAAACTTGGTGCTCATCAAGCTGATTCCTTTGTGGAAACCCACAAAGCAGCATCGTTACAACTGCATCAAAACTGAGTCAGAGCCAAAATTGGATGCCGATAAGGGGTGAATTTTGGACGCTGATTGACAGCCGTCAATTCTGCAGTTCTTTGCTTGTGTGAACGGCTGCGATGACCTCCCGTGTCAGGCGTTCAGTCGCAATGATGTCGTCGTCGGGCGTATAGGACCAGCCCAACCGTACAATCACAAGATCCTCGGAGGGGATGACGATGGTGTATTGGCCCTGGCTTCCAACCGCCATGAAACTATCGGCGGGCATTCCGGCCGCAATGCGCGCACGCCCGCCGCTTGAATTTCCGCGTTGCGTCCAAAATCCCGCTCCGTAGCCAAGATCGCTGCTCTGTGCTGTCAGTTGCGCGGAATAATCCACCCAGCCTTCAGGAAGAAGGCGCTGACCGCTCGAAGTGACGCCGTCGCGCAGGTAGAGGAGACCGAACCGCGCCCAGTCGCGCGCGCTTGCCCAAAGTTGAGCCGTTCCAAGCGGTGTACCGGCACTGTCGAACTCGAACGTGGCGGTTTCAATGCCGAGCGGCTTGAAGATTTCGTTTTCGAAGAAGGTTCTCACACGAACCGGGTCACCGCCGATCGCATCGCGAATGATCCGAGACAAAAGGACGTAATTGCAATTCGTGTATTGCCATTGGTCACCGGGCTTTGCACGCAACCCGGCCTTTGCTGCAAAGCTGGCCTGGTCCGGAATGTCGTATTCCATTTGGGTGTCAGGATCGAACAACGTATGCCAGCCGGCAGTGTGCAAGGAGTCCCCACAGCCGATACCGCTCACCATGCGCAGCAACTGATCGCTGGTGATACGATGCCGCGAATCGCCCAGCGAAGACCATTCAGCGATCGGTGCAGGCGCGTTCATGTCAAGTTTGCCCTTGCGCACCAGAATACCGAGCAGTGCATTGGTGACCGATTTGGTCATCGACCAACCCTGAAGCGGGGTGGCGCTCGTGACGCCTGAAGCATAACGTTCACCAATAATGCGGCCACGGTGAACGACCACCACCGCTTTCGTGTAGCGGTGCGGAGCGGTCTGCGGATCAGCAAAGGCATGCTGAAGGGCGTCAGCCAAGGCCGCGCTTTGAGGAGCAATGGTCTCCACAGGGGTCGCAGGTACTGATGACGGGACCATCGCTGTGCGCTCCGGCACGGGCTCAGCGGCATGGGTTACGCGGCACCCCAATGGGCCTTCGTAAATGGAACGGCTTTTAACCACACCCATAAACGAGACCCGCACTTCGCGACGCTGGCGATCGAGCTCGTATCGGATGAAGTTGCTCGCAGCGCCAAACTTTGGCTGGATCGCTTCGCGGTAGTACCCAACCGGCTCCAGCCCGGCAACAAACACAGCGGAACAAAGTTGATGACTGACGAAGTGGGGAGGGACAGCGAGTACCTTCCAGGTGCTTTCGCATCCGTTGAGGGTCAGCGCGCCCGCGCCCACAAGCGCCAGAAGCGCGATACGAACGCGGTTCTTCCTTAAAGACCCTTTGACCAGCCTTGTCCACCCGAGCAGCAAGGCGGCGGTGCAGCCCGCTGCAAGACCCAACAGCGCCCAGGCCAAGATCGAGCCCTCTTGCCAGACGTGGACCGTTCTGGTCAGCGCGAGCATCGCCCCGACAATGATAAGCGACCCGATTGCGTTGGGCCGTTTGTGTATCTGCTCACTCATCCCACCTCCGCACTTTTCGAGGCGCCAGAATATGAGCGAAAGCTCGCGTTGAATACTCGCGTTCCGTTCTGGCCCCGTACCGGAACGCCGGCATTGCCAGAAGTGCCGGGATCAAGGAATGTAAGAGGAGTTCACTCAACACAAGCGCGTAAGCCCGTGGCGCGCGCACTCGCATTGTCTGAGCCGGCTCCGCCTTTCGCCGACCGGGTATCGGCTGGCGTGATGCTGCGCCCCTGGCATTGCCCTACGCCAGCTGGGCTTCGGGCCCGCGTGCGCCGGCGTGGCTTGCCAGTTCGGATCGAGCGGACGGAAATATGGCCACGGCCCCCCCATTGTGATGCTGCACTGAGATCCAGGCCATTCCATTCCATTCCGTTCCGCTGACGCTGCCTCGTCGGATTACTCTCCCGCCGCCTCTACCCGCCCTCAGCGCCGTGTTGCTACCGGCCAAAAAAATGGCCGGGAATTTCGTCTGCATCCGTGTCGAGTGACAACCTATCGACTGTGCCCTATGCCTCATAGGTGACGAGGACAGCTTCGCCAAAGGCGCGCAAGCTCTCAAGCTTGAGCGTCCCTTCAACGCCTTGCGGAAAGAGCCGCTTGCCACATCCGCGCAACACCGGGTAGATCAGCAACTGGTAGGCATCGACAAGGTTTGCCTTGCGCAACTCCTCGGCAAAGGACAGGCTGCCGAACACGAGGATGTCCCCGGATGCGCTCTTCTTGATGCGCTCAACCTCCTCGACCAGATTTTCGGAAAGGGACGTGGAATTGTTCCAGGCAAGGTCGTTTCCTGATTTCGACGCCACGTATTTCGGTATGGCATTGATGCGGTCGGAATAGGGATCCCCCGAGCGCGACGGCCACGATCCTGCGAAAATGTCATAGGTGGCGCGACCAAGCAGCAAAGCATCGGCATTTTGAAGTTCCTGCAGCTTGAACGCGGCCAGGTCGTCGTTCCAAAACTCCAGCGACCATTTTTCAGGCGCCTCGGCAACACCGTCCAGGGTCAGGAACTCAGACACGATTACTTTCGCCATAAAGACTCTCCTTGCTTCAGAGTTCGGACGATCACCGGGCACCCAGTGTCTCCATCGTCCTTAGCACTATCACATAGTCTCTGACATCACAATTCAATGTGACATCCTCAAGGCTATATTCGTGATGCCAGTATCAACGTGCGCAGCCACACAAATCGGACAGCAAGCCAACACAACGCCCCATGCAATGCCGCTTCGGCGCGCCCACTTGATGCGGGCGGCGCATGTGTACACAAAGCAGCGAGCCTTCAGTCACTATTAATGTGACCGATAAGATTTTCACCTATCAGGAGACTGGCATGCTAACGTCTTTGCTCAAACTTCCAGACCAGGTCCGGGCTCTGATGGATTTCCAACAGAGGGCATAAACTGGTTTTACCGATGCTTTGCTGTTCGCCAATACTTTGCAACCCGCATCCCGGTCACAAACAGCACGGGATGCGGCCCGCCTCGCCCTTCGATTGGTTTCGAAACGCTCAGATTAGCGCAAATATCACCTACGGTGTCGACTCATAAACTCTTGCACCAGATTCTTGTTGCGACGAGCTTTACGGCGGCGAGGTAGTTTTCCGGGCGCTTGTCATATCGGGTTGCGATGCCTCGGAACTGTTTGATCCTGTTGAAGAACCGTTCCACGAGATTGCGTTGCCGATAGACCCAGCGCGAGAACACGAAAGAGCCCTTGCGATTACTCTTCGGCGGGATGTTGGCCCAGGCCTTCCGCTCGGCGGCCTTCGCCCGAATGGCATTCGTGTCATACCCCTTGTCGGCCAGCAGGATGCCCCCCTCGCCAAGCTCATCCGTCAGCGCGTCGGCTTCGGCACAATCGGCGATCTGTCCACCAGTCAGACGCAGATTGGCCGGGCGACCTTCGGCATCGACGAGCGCGTGGATTTTGCTCGTAAGCCCGCCGCGGGAACGTCCCATGTCACCATCGTCTCCATCCCTTTTTTTCCCGTGGCCGCGTACTGGTGAACGCGGACACAGGTCGAGTCGATCATCACAATGTCGCCATCGTAGGCCTTGGACACCGCTTCAAGAAGCCGATCCCATACCCCGGCTTTGCGCCAGCGGACGAAGCGGTTGTAACAGGTCGTCGGTGGGCCATAGCGTTCAGGAACCTCCGCCCAAGGCGAGCCCGTTCGAAACCGCCAGAGGATGCCATTCAGTACCCGCCGATCATCAACGCGGGCAACACCGCGTGGCTTGTTGGGCAACAACGGCGATATGATCGACCATTCGTGGTCAGTCAGTTCGTAGCGACGACGCGTCATCAAATGCTTCCCTATTTCGAAGCCTTGAATCACGGCGGCAGATAAATGCCAAGAACTTTTATGAGTTTACGCTGTAGGTTATTGGTCGACGCTTAGAATGAAGGCGCTTTACGCAAGCAGGCGATCACCTTAACCTCACCGTGACGGTCAGAGACGTCTTGCGTTTCGTTGCTCGCGACTACGCATCGGTGCTCAATAGCTCATCAGGAGGGAGATTGAGGGTCTTTTGTTTCACTGTGCTCGAAAACCACGAGTGGATCTTGCCGACCGATCCAAGTGTTTACGAGCTTCTTTTCAGTCTGAGCGGCGTCGTCGGGCCAGGTTGGGTTTCACTCAGCATGGAATTTCTACATGAAAGTGACGACGGCGCGCGCCGCCTTCGTTCCGATTTCCCCTGGCTTGGCGAGCATGCTCCGATCTTGCGCCCAAGGGCGGTGAGCGCGCTACAAGAGACGCTAGCAGCACACGGCGAACTTCTTCCCTTGAACGCGCCTGAACCGGTCTCGCTCTTCAATGCCACCAGAATTGTCGATGCGCTTGATCCGTCGCGATCACAGATCGTACGCTTCGAGGACGGTGATATTCTCAATATAGAGCGCTTTTTCTTCGATCCGGTGGCGATCGGTCAGCTTGAAATGTTCAGGCTTCCAATGCGCAGTTCTCCCGTATTTGTAACGGAGGCGTTCGTATCGCGGATAGCAGCCGCTGGCCTCGAAGGCGTCGCGTTTCGACTGCTCTGGAGCGATGAACCGGAGACCACGGAGGAAACACTGTCTTTTCCGAGTCACGCCGAGCCTGATGATCGTTGGCGCCCGAATTGGATCGCAGCCTTACTGCGGGCTTTACGGCGACGTGCGTAACACCTCCGCCCAACTGACCCTTATCGGACAATAACCTTTGTCCCGACGGCTACACGCCGATAGAGGTCGATGATGTCGGCATTCGTCATGCGAATGCATCCGGACGAAACGTTTCCGCCTACGGTCTCGGGCTCGTTGGTCCCATGGATACGATAAAGCGTATCGCCGAGATAAAGGGCCCTTGCGCCAAGCGGATTGTCGGGCCCGCCAGCCACGTGAACCGGCAATTCCGGGCGATGTTGACGCAACTGCGCAGTGGGCACCCAGGCGGGCCATTCTGCCTTTTTCGATATGGCTTCAACCCCGCGCCAGGCGAAGCCGTCCCTCCCCACACCGACTAAATAGCGTATCGCTCGTCCATCCTTAAGGATCAGGAACAGAGCGTGATCGGACGTTTCGACTATGATGGTGCCCGCTCTTTCCTGGGATTGATATGCAATGAGCTCTGCGGTGGATGCGTCTGCTTGCCGGGATCGCTGCAAGCCGTCACTGTCTGGGTAAAGGGTCGGACTCTGCGTTTGCCGGAAGAGGAACCGTATGTAGTCATCCTCTATGAAAACCGCGCTTTGATCAGCCTCGTAACGCGGCGGCTCCGGAGTGTCGGCCAGCACCGGCGACGAGAGACAGGCCACAGAAAGAGCCAGCACAGCGGGTGCGGCCGGCAATTTGACACTAAGGATCCGCATCATCAAATTCCTTCTCACTCAGGGCGCCATCAATAAACGATTGCAACCATTTAATTTTACTGACGAATATGCCGCCAACCCGCCGCATGTCGGCAAGCAACAAGCTCTAGATCGCATTCGCCTTGACCAGATAGCCGGCCACCTGTTGAAACGTTCGCTCCGGAACAGGCGCCCCCACACCCACACGTTCCAGTGACCTGGCAAGCAGTGCGTCCTCGAAAACGTCGATGCCAAGCCTGTTGGCTTCGGCAACGGCCTCGCGCGCGGCCTGCGAATAGCTTCGGCAGGCCGAAACGGGTACGGAGGTTTCACCGCGGACATACCGGATGCCGACCGCCAGATCAGACCCTGCCGTGATCACGATCTGCGCGTTCTTCAGACCTGTCTTGGTGGCTGCCATTGCTTTGCGCAGCGCAGCGCGTTCCCGCCGGATTTGAGGATCGCCATCCATGTCCTTGCGTTCACGCTTGGCCTCCGTCTTCGTCATCCGCATGTCGCGCATGAACAGCCACCGCTGCACCAGCACATCCGCCAGCCCCAAAGCCAAAAAGGCCAGGATGACCGTGACCGCCATAGGCTTGATCATCGCCCAAAATGCCTGTGTAGTGCATTGGGAGCCACAGGAAGGCGATTGAAACAGCGGCTGAAGTCCAGAGCGAAATACCAGGATAAAAGCCGTTGCCAGGGCAACAATCTTGAACACTGCCTTCAACAACTCGACCGCAGCCTTCATCCCGAACAAACGCGTCAGACCGCTGATGGGATTGATGCGTTCAAAGTTCGGAACCAATGGCTGAACCGAGAAGATAAATCCTTTCATGACCGCGACATTGGTCATTGCAGCAGTGATCACAGTGATCGCAAGAAGAGGCAGCGTCGCGGAGAGCAGCACATCGACAGAAATGGCCGAAAGCCGATAAAACACCTCCGAGAATGCTCGCTCATTGACATGGGAGGCCTCATCCAGCATCGCTCGCGCCTGCTGCTCGAGCGATTGGTAGCTATTTGATAAGAATATCATACTGCACAGAACCGTGACGCCAGAGACCATATCCGAGCTATGTACGACCTGCCCCTTCCGCCGCGCTTCTCTGAGCTTTTTGTCCGACGGCGCGAGTGTCTTTTCTTCGCTTGATTGGTCCATGTAGATGCTCTGTGGCAGGTAGCGCAGGAACAGTCCGCCACTCTGTGAAATTCTCAAGTCACAAATTGATGACGACACATCATCGTGCTATGTGTGATATCACAACATCGGTGAGGCGACAATGAAGAACATCTATCTCTGTGCATGCATGCTGGGCGGGCTTGTGGCGCTGCCCGGTTGCGCAACGACGGACTTGAAGGACACACCGAAAGCAACAAGTGCCGAAACCAAATTGATGAGCCTTGCCGATGACGTCTATCGGCGGGGCGATGCCACCACCGCTCTTGCACTCTATGAGCGGGCAGCGACGCTGGCGCCCACGGATGCGGCAACGCAAGTGAAGCTGGCACAGGCGCGGACAAAAGCAAACGACGTCAAGGGCGCCGAGGCCGCTTATCGGCATGCGCTGGAGCTTGCTCCGGACAATGCGCAGGCAAGCCTGGGCCTCGGTGGCGTACAGCTTCGAAGTGGCGATGCTGAGGGTGCCGCAAAGACACTTGCAGCGGTAGCGCCAATACTCAAGTCAGCAAGAGCCTACAACAACCTGGGCACGGCCTATGTGCTGCAAGGGCGAACAGCCGAGGCAGAAGCGGCCTTTCGCGAGGCACTTGTCGTTCAACCGGGAAACCTCGATTCCCAGACCAATCTGGCGCTGGCGCAGGCAAGTGCAGGCAAGTTGCCCGAGGCATCCGCGCTCATGGAAGAGGTCGTCCGATCGCCAGCGGTGAAGAGCCGTCATCTCGTCAATGCCATGATCGTGATGGTCCTGGCAGGACGGCAGGATCAGGCCCGAGCCTTAAACATCACCGACATGGAGCCCCAAGCCCGGGACGGTATCATGCGGCAGGCCACGCAGGTCGCCAAGCTACAGGATCCCTCCAAGCGCGCCAAGGCGATCGGCGTGCTCGCCTCGGGGTAATGGTTCATTGGCCCACCGAATCAATGTTCACATTTGTCGCCTCACCCAAACGTTCAGGCGCTTTCTCATCGATGTAATCGCGCGCCGCCCGTGCGACAGGTTCGGCCATGGCAGGCCCCATGGGGCGTCCCCGGGCCAGGTCCTGCTGCCGTTGCACCATTAGTTCCAGATTGAGATTGTTGGCGCATCCCGACGGCAGGTACAAGGGTTGGGCTGCGGTATCTGGCGAGATGCATGCCTCGGGCACCAAAACGGTTTGAACCATGTTGTCATGGTCTTTCGTCACGAACGCACTCTTTCTTTGAAACCCCTGGCCGCCGAGCGGCACCATTCGATAGTTTGCCGAATAGGGTTGCGCATCCTCGGTTGACTGGCAACCGTCGACTGCCAGGGTTCCGATCAAGACAACGCATAGCCCAAAGCGGTTGGTGAAGTTAGTCCTCGATATAGAAGCCATGTACCTGCTCGGTGCTTTGCTTGGATTTCTGTTTGCGCGGCGAGAATGTGGCGCCTGACGGCGCGTCCAATGGCGTCTTCATGTTTCGCGCGGACTGCGGTTTGACGAGATAGGGCGTGATCAGGATAACGAGTTCGGTCTCATTTCGCTGGAACTTCTGTGATTTAAACAATTCCCCCAAGATGGGCAGGTCCCCAAGGACCGGCGTCTTGTCGATTTGGCGTGACTCCTGGCGCTGGAACAGGCCTGCGATCGCGAATGTCTGTCCGCTGCCGACCTCCACGGTCGTATCGGCGCGGCGCACGCGAAGAGCTGGAACACTCAACCCTGCGATCGTGACGCCGCCTGAGGATGACACCGTGCTGACCTCCGGGCGCACCTGCAGGCCGATACGGTCGTTTGGCAGCAGTGTCGGGGTGAATTGCAGTGACACGCCGAACTGCTTGTATTCGATTCCGATCTGCTCGTTGCCGGCCGGAATGGGTATCGGTATCTCGCCGCCGGCGAGGAAACTCGCCGTCTGACCGGTCACGGCGGTAATGTTGGGTTCGGCCAGGATGGTCAGGATGCCGTTGCTTTGCAACGCATCTAAAAGCACGTCGACATTGACGTTACCCACACCGAGTTTGGCGGCGATGCCGCCTGGCACCTGCCCTTGCGGGTTCCCGGAAATGATGCCGAAGGAAAAGGAGCCGTTTTCAACGAAGGCGCTCCAGCTTAACCCGAAGCGTCGCAGCTCGTCTCTGGAGACCTCGGCAAACCTGACCCGGATGTTGACCTGGTTTGAGCCGTCAAACGTCGTGTTGTTCAGGCCGGGGTTGTCTGAGGGCGAAAACGTCTCCACGACATTGCTCGCATCGAGCGCCTCGCCAACGGATCTGGTTCGCCCGGCTGCGACGAATTCCCCACCGAAGAGACTGATGCGCACCAGCGAGTCCGGTTGAAGGGCTCGCATGGCCTGCTTGGCTGCGCGCCCATTGGCAACGACATTGATGCGGACAGTGCCTCTCTCACTTTGGTCTGGGCTCAGTGCGATCAGGTTGGTTTCGCCGACCTTGGAACCATAGAGGTAGACGACGCCGGGAGAAACGACACGCACGTCGGCGATTTCCGGGTCGGCGACGAAGACCGATTCCGCCGGCTGATCAAATCGCAATACGAGGCCTTGACCCTCGATGAGATCGACCGATTGGCCGGACAATGCATCGATGGTGATGCCTTGGGCGAGCGCCGTCATCGATGCACTGAGCATCATCCAGGCAATGACAGTGACGCAGAGGCGCACCAGACATCGGTGCGCTGTTTGAACTGTAAAAGAGGCAATATGCATGTTGGACTTGGCCAATCCGGCATGAGTGCGCAGGCGCTCAGGCTGCTGATTGCGCCTCCTCTGCGGGTTGGAAATGTTGCGTATGTGGTCCTGGCTGATGCGATATCGATGCCAGGGCCTGCACTCGGAATTCGGGTGCGATCTCCTGATAGGAAAGCACCGGGAGATCGACACCGTGCCTGACGAGGAGGCTTCTGACCGAGCGCCGGATGTCCATGGACGTCAGCACGACCCGCTTGAGATCGGGATCGCTTGCTCGGTTGGCCGCGACAATCTGGTCTACGATTGGTCGGGAAACCGTCTCGGGCGTATACTGACCGGCTTGAACCGAACCTCGAACCACTTCCTCGGCCTGTCTGGTCAAGATATATGCGGCAATGACACGGTTCTCGACCGAGGTCAGGTGGCAGATTTGACGCGCAAGGGATACGCGCGCGTATTCAGCAAGCCCTTGCGCGCTTGCCACATGTGGCGCCCATTCGACGACCGCCTCGAGGATGGCCCGCAGATTGGTGATCGGGACGCGTTCCTCGACCAGTCGTCGAAGGATCTCGGACATTTTCTGTATCGAAGAGGCAGAAATTGCCTCTTTCACGAGCTCGCCTAGTTCGGCCTCGACACTCGATAGCAGGTCACGGGTCTCCTGAAACCCAAGGAACTGGGATGCGTACTGGCGCGCGCAAACATCCACCGTTTCCAGAAGAACAGCCGCTGCGGAAGAGAACCGGATGCCGGCCTCCGCCAGCTTTGACGCATGTTCCTTGCTGACCATCAAGGCCTGCCCGCCATCGATCAGGCTGATACCATGATGATAGGGCATGTTGAGAAGGTCGAGATTGACCGGGTCGCTTCTGACCCAAACAAACGTCTCCGGCAATTCGCCGTGCCGTATGGGCACGCCATCGAACTCGATACGAAACGCGCCTTCCATCCCGGCCTCCGTTCGCAAGCCGATGGGCGGAATACTGACGCCAAGATCGTCGAGAATCTGCGCGCGGATGGAATTGGTCTGCTCTTTGAACAAGGATGGCGGCAAAAGGCTTGCGCGATCGTCGGCCAGGCAAAGTTTCAACCGAGCGTTCGCGCCTTCCATCTCAATCCGTCCCGTTCTTTCCGCTGGCATGACCTCCTCAGTGTTTGTCATCAGCCCGCCTTGCTTGTTGCGGGCCAGAACCGCCAGGCCGCCAATGAGGCAAGACAAAACAATGAAGATGAGAGCGGGGAACCCGGGAACCAAGCTCAGTGCCAGCAATATCCCTGACGCCAGTGCGAGCACGCGCGGATCTGAACCGAGTTGCTGGGCGACCTCACTGCCCAGATTCTGATCCCCGTGTGAGGCGACGCGGGTAACGACAGCACCTGCGGCGACCGAGACCATGAGGGAGGGAATTTGCGCAATGAGGCCATCACCGACGGTCAACAGCGAGTAGGTGTGGGCCGCTTCCTCAAAAGCCATCCCTTGCTGCCACACACCTATGAGCAGGCCACCAATCAGATTGACCGCGATGATGATCAACCCGGCAATCGCATCACCTTTCACGAACTTCATGGCGCCGTCCATGGCGCCATAAAACTGGCTTTCCCGCTCCAGCAACTGACGTTTATGCTTGGCCTGCTCCTGGGTGATGTCGCCGTTTCGAGCTTCGTTGTCGATGCTCATCTGCTTGCCGGGAAGGGCGTCGAGTGTGAACCGTGCAGCCACTTCAGCTACGCGTTCGGAGCCCTTCGTGATGACCACGAATTGAGCGACGGTAATGATGAGGAACACCACCAGGCCAACGACGACCTGACCAGCGACGACGAATTCGCCGAACGCAGTCACGATGTCACCTGCATTGGCCTGAACAAGGATGAGGCGGGTGGTGGTGATCGACAGGGACAGCCGAAAGAGCGTCCCGAGCAAGATCACGGAAGGCAGCGTCGAGAACTGAACGGGCTCTGCGATGTACAGTGCCACCACCAGAACCAGGAGACTGAAGGTAATACTGATAGCAATAAGGATGTCGACCAGGAACGTTGGCAATGGCAGGATCATCATCAGGATCGCGGCCAAGATCAAGACGATCACCACAAGGTCGGTTCGCTTGGCGGCCACCTCAATCCATCTGTTCAATGATCCGATCCTGATCACTTCAGCACCCTGCTTTTCATATGTTCCTGGAACGTGCGGCGTGCGGATGGAATGTCTCCGTTGACCCAAAGCGCACGGCTTGTGAGAGCGTGCAGGTCTCCTGACATGCCCTCGATTTCGAAGATTTTCTGAATGGTCGCCAACGCCCTTTCTCCCTCGCCTTGTTCAATGAAAACTTCGGCGAGCGATCGCAGGACGTTTGCATCTTCTGGAGCGATTGTCGCGGCAAGCAGCAGAAGAACCATACCTTTGTCCTTGTTGCCGCCGCGCCAATGCAACATCCCGACGTTGTAAAGATAAGCGACGCTATCGCTATGCCCGCACGTCAATTGCCTGCGCCTCCGCTATTCTGCGACTGACCGCCCGGGCAGCTTCCACCTCTTCTGCCAGAATTTCCGTGGCGATGGCCGCCATCTCTGGAGCGAGGTCCAGTCCCGGCAAAAGCTCGCCGATGATGTATTCGACAAGATCCTCGACGTCCTCAGTCGCGATGCCGCGTGCCGTAAGCCGTTTCGAAGTCGCTCCCCGAACGGGCTGCGCGTTCGCCCGGTCGCGTGAAGCCGGACGCCGCATGCCAGCAATGACGGCATCGAATTCCTGCATGCCAGCTGGAGCAACGCCGCTGACCTGCTTGCCGTCAACGAGGCCTCGCTCCAATCGGTTTCGCTCATCGAGGCGGCGTAGATCGAGTGCCAAAACCGTCTCCAATCAGAACGTCAAAACGAAGTTTTCGTTGTCGCGCCTCACGGTCAACCGACCATCGCGAATGTCCGCGATGATCCACCCACCCTCAAGGGCGGCCCCGACATAAAGGCGCGTGCCGTCCGAGCCGATCGCATAGGGCCTGTCACCGAACCACACGGCCTGAAAATTGAACCTCGGCTCGGGACGCTCGGGGCTGCTGTCCACCTGACTGCTCAGGACGTAGGACGCCCCGAAACGTCCATCAAACCACTTTTGAGTATCTAGCCAATCCGACATGTGCGCCGCCGGCAATTCACCTTTCACATTGACCTGTGCGCCATCTGCGCTCACAGCCAGTCCATCGATGCCGACTTCCCGCAAGTGCCCCCTCAAGACCGCCGCGACATCAATATCTGGTCCTCGCTTTGAGGACACCGCGTTTGGAGGCTGCGCACCACGGGGTGGAATTCGATCAGGCTCGCCGACCGCGCCGTTCACATGCAGGGCCAACGCCGAGGTCGCCACAAAAGCCGCCGCAGCACAGATCCAGGCGCCTCGAAATCTGGTCAAACCAGCCGGCTCGACTTTGGCATCGCTCGCCCATGCGAGCCCGAGTTGAACATTTCCGGCTTCAAACCGAACAGGAAGAGCAACCTTGACGCGCGCACCAGCGCTGATCCTGGTCCCGGAACCCAAAAGGACCGACCCACCAGCCGCCTCGATCGACACCATCTTGCGATCGACACGCAACACAAAATGCTCTTCAGCCACATCAACGTCACTGATAAGCACATCACACATAGGCCCGCTGCCTATTCGGCAGATCGGCCCGGTCAGTTCAGCTATCGCCCCTCTGTGAATACCGTCCAACACGGACAGCAACAGAGGATGCCGCACGGTCTCGCCCATTGTCGCCACCCGATCAAAGCTAAGCTGCGGTTACGCCTTTCGGCGCAACCGCTCAAGGAAACCAGCCTTGTCTCGAATCACTTGATGTTCGAGCTGGCTACAGCCTCGGCCGTCTTGTTCTGCGTGTTGTGAATGGTCAGCTCGAAGAATTCTTTCTGCGCCTGCTGTTGGGTCTGCTTGAGCTGGTCCATGTTCGCCTGAAAATTGGCGCTGCCGGTTGTGTTGCTCATGATTCATACGCTCCTTTTTGGAATATCATCATCCAGTCTTCTGGACGTCATCTGTGTACACCACGGTGCATGTGAAGGCAACAGCTTTCGCGCAATGACTATCATCTATTGAGCATGTGATATTCAACATGCATTATGTTCGCGCTTTTGTGTTGCCAACCAATGCAAAACACATTATCTCTGTGAATATCGAAAACGAGTGAATGACGATCAATGCGTTCATTGGCGGGATATTTTTGCTTCAGTGCCGCATTGGCGACATTTGCAGGTTCAGCACAGGCCGAGCATCTGGACTGGATGAACAGAACCTATGAGTATGTGGTGATCAACCAGGATATCCGCGGTGCATTGGCGGAGTTTGGTAGAAACATGCACGTCCCGGTGTTGTGTTCAGACAGGGTCCGGGGAAGTGTTCGAGGGGACGTACGGGCAAAGACGGCGATCGAGTTCCTGGAGAGGCTCGCCGATGGAAACGGACTTGTCTGGTATTTTGACGGATCCGTGCTGCACGTCTCTTTGGCAGAGGAGTCAATCACCGAGATCGTGAATCTCGGACGCATAGACGGCACAGCGGTCATCGATGAGGTGCGGCGGTTGAATCTGATGGAGGACCGTTTCCGGCTCGAAATTGGAGCAAGCCCCTCGGCGCTTCGGATCTCTGGACCGCCTGCATTCGTTGCCGTCGTACGGCAAGTGATCAAGACAATAGAGCCTACCCCTCAGCTTGAGGGGAGCGACCCGAGGGTGCGGGTATTTCGCGGCAAACGCGATGGTGAGGTCGCTGTGACTGCCCAAACAAGACAAGGCGACGCCCGGTCGGGAGACGCCGTCACAAACAGTGTTCAACAACCGTCAAACATGGAAAATCAGGAGAAATAGAATGCCTACGCAACCGGTCGGTAACAATACCTCGCAAGTGACGCCTGCCGCGGCGGGTCCAACCAAGGACGAAAACGAGCTTTTCAACTCGGCGCTTCTTGAAGCTCTGCAGCAACCAATTCTTCAAATCATGCAATCGACGATGAGCCAGCAGCTGGAGATCCAGCAAGACTCCGTTGAAAGCTGAAAAGAGGGCACGCGCCCCCGGCTGGGACCGATTTTATGTCTGACCAACTCAGCGCTGTTCTTGTGCAGCCCATAGAGCAAATAACCCGCAACAGGGCTGCGCAAAACCTATTCGAATTCATGGCGGGAAATGTACAGAACCTTCCCGCCCATGCAGGCCCAGGATCTGTCGGACGCAAATGGGTCGATGACCTTCAAGGGTTTTTCGATCGAATGAGCAGGAAGCGTGTTACGGCGCAGTCCGCGGTCGACGATCTCGGCAGCTCCCGAACAATGGCGCAAAGTGAGACGGTGGGTTCATTTGGAGGCGAGTTGGCGAACCGGCCAGGTCGACTTCTGGCTGAAACGGATTTCAAACGTCTGCTCGCAGCGCTTCAAGCAACCCATGACGCCAATTTGGGGGTCATGCTCGTTGCTGGAACCGCCAAACGGGTCTCGGATGGGGTCCAGATGTTGGTGAAGGGCTGATTCTCCGTGCGTCACTTCGCAAAACGACCACTGAAATTCATTACTGGCGCCGCACTTTTACTCGCGGCACTGTCGTTGCAGGCGTGCAAGGGGGAATTGTATTCCAATCTTGATGAGCGGGAGGCAAATCTCATGGTCGCGACGCTGCTGGCAAGCGGGATCGATGCTGATCGAACCGTTCAAAAGAATGGCAAGCTCACTGTCAGCGTGGAAGAGGATCAGTTTGGAGCCGCGGTCTCGATATTGACGGACGCCGGCTTGCCGCAGACAGAATTCGCAACAATCGGAAGCGTTTTCAAGAAAGAGGGACTCGTCGCCTCGCCCGTTCAGGAGCGCGCACAGATGATCTATGCGCTGAGTGAGGAACTGTCACGAACGATTTCCGAGATTGACGGGGTCCTCACCGCCCGAGTGCATGTCGTGCTGCCAGACAACGATCCGCTTCAGCGATTTGCCGCGCCAGCATCGGCGTCGGTGTTCATCCGTCACGAGGCGGATTTGACGATCGACACTCTGATCCCCCAGATCAAGACCCTGGTCGCCAACGGGATCGCCGGCCTGACGTACGAAAAAGTGTCTGTGGTACCGATCGCTGTGCCGAAGACGGTACACAGCGGACTTCAGAACCTCGAACTCGCATCGGTCATGGGAGCCTGGGTTCACGTGCGAAGCGTCCATCAGGTCTATTGGCTTCTTGGCGGCTTCAGTCTCATCGCATCATTGCTCGGCGCCGGCCTGATGGTCTTGCTCCGGTCCTTTGGCGCAGGCTCGCTTCCCGGGCTACGGCGCCTGAACTCCAGTGACTGACGCCACAATGAGCAACGCGAACCCCGCAGCCGGCCGATGGGCACAGTGGACGGAAGCGCCAGCACGCTATGTGCATCCAGCCAGCCTCGCGCATTGCTTTGGCGATGCGCTCGGGATGGATGTCATCGTTCAAATGCAGGCCAATGCGAGGATCCAGGCGGATCTGAAAGCCCTGATCAAGTGCAAGCACGACCTTGCAGCTCTGCCCGATGCTCCCGTGCTCGAAGGCAAGGAAATGATGCTGGCGCTGATGTCCAGCGATGCGTTCACAAGCTTCGGCCGGACTTGCGGGGCGATCATTTGGGCGGATGTGATAGCAGCAGAGATCAGGGCATCGGCCATTGTGGAGATAAAGCAGCGGATTGGCGAGCTTGCATACACATCAGCCCTCAAAAATCGAGACTTGTCGAGCGATGCCGAGCGCGCATCGTGCGATATCGAAGCGCTCACTGAAGGCATCGAACGAGACGGAGCGACATGTTTGGCGTCGTGGATTGGTGGCCTGCCATCGTCAATCCAGGGGTGGATGAGACTTAAGCTCGCCCCGTTCCAGACAAACGTTTCTCCCCGTGGCGAGGTCACTGAAGCTCGCATGCGCGAGGTCGTGAACCGGGTTTTGGTCACCGCACCGTATGCGAAGGACGGGATATGAACCAGCTTCCTCCCTACCCGTCGCCGAAGATTATCAAATCAAAGGAAAGCCAAGCCTGGCTGGATGGTTACGCATTTTTGGAGGCCGCGCGACACGAAGCCGATTCTTTAGTGGAGGCAGCCAAGCGTGAGCGCGAAGCACATCGAAGAGACGGTTTTGACGCTGGCCGCGCCGAAGGCGAGATTGAGATTTCAAAGCTCCTGTCCGACACGACTGCGAAAGTGGATGCGTATTTGGCAAGTCTTGAGGAAGATATCGTCGATCTGGTCTTGTTGATTGTCGAGAGAGTTATTGGCCCAATGGGCGACGTTAGTCTGTCGACTGCAATGGCGCGCCAGGCCCTGCGCCATCTCCGACACGAACGAGATCTGACGATCAATGTTCCTCCGGGCGCTTGCGAAGCGATCGAGAACTTAATTCACAGCGAGTTCACCGACGCGGCATCCTATCCGATCAAGGTCGTGGCCGATCCCAACCTTGAACGTGGTCGTTGTGTCTTGACGACGCCTGCCGCGGTCGTGGACACCACGTTGAATGCGCAGCTTTCCACGATACGGGCGGCGCTAATGGCGGCGCAAGAAGCCGTTACGCCAAGTCCGGAGTGGGGCTGATGACAGCACGCCAGGTTCCTTTCATGGAGCGGTTAAATTCCGCAGCGAAAGCGATCGAACCGCTGTCTGTCAGGGGACGGATTCGCCAGATCACCGGCATTGTCGTTCATGCCGCGGTGCCACTTGCCCATATCGGTGAGCTTTGCCAGTTGCGAGACCCGGTTTCGGGACGGCAAGTCCCGGCCGAAGTCATCGGGCTTCGCGACGAGGAAGCGATCTTGACGCCGATCGGCGATCTCGAAGGCATGTCCAACAGGGCCGAAGTCATTCCGATGGGCTATGCCCTACAAATGCCAGTCGGACCGGGTCTTCTCGGACGCGTATTGAACCCCCTGGGAGAGATACTCGGCGACGACAGAGCCCTCCGCCCGAGGGACATCACAGCCTATTATCCGTGTCATGCAACGCCACCC
This sequence comes from Ensifer sp. ENS02, assembly GCF_014851885.1. Classification (NCBI taxonomy): domain Bacteria; kingdom Pseudomonadati; phylum Pseudomonadota; class Alphaproteobacteria; order Hyphomicrobiales; family Rhizobiaceae; genus Ensifer; species Ensifer sp. ENS02. The sequence goes on from NZ_JACVAO010000027.1 coordinate 31,882, forward strand.
GAGCCGCTGGATCGAGACTTGGTTGAGGTTCCCTTGCAACTGGGTATCTCGGCCATCGACGGTCTCCTGACCATTGCCCGCGGTCAGCGTGTCGGTATTTTCGGGGAACCGGGCGTCGGCAAATCGACGCTGCTTTCGAGCATTGTGCGCGGGACGCAGGCGGACATCGTCGTCATCGCGCTCATCGGCGAGCGTGGACGCGAGGTCCGCGATTTCATTGACGTGCAGATGAGCCGAGAGGCCCGTGCCCGCTCGGTGGTTGTTGTCGCGACGTCCGACAGACCGGCGATCGAGCGCGTCAAGGCGGCCCACGGCGCCACCGCAATCGCCGAATATTTCCGTGACCAGGGCAAACATGTTCTCCTGCTCATGGACAGCGTCACGCGTTTTGCCCGCGCGCAGCGTGAGATTGGGCTCGCAGCGGGAGAACCCCCTACCCGCCGGGGTTTTCCGCCCTCTCTTTTTGCCGCCCTTCCTCGGCTGCTCGAACGGGCAGGCCCGGGCCGTGGGGGTTCCATCACGGCGCTCTACACGGTGCTTACGGAGGGAGATGACGCGCTTGATCCTGTCGCAGAGGAGACCAAAGCCATTCTGGACGGCCATATCCGCCTTAGCGCTGATCTCGCACAGAGGAACCATTTTCCAGCGATCGACATCTTGCGCAGTCGAAGCCGGTTGATGGACAGCATCGTGTCGAATGAGCATCTGATCGCTGCCGGCCGCGTACGGGACCTGATGGCTCGCTACGAGGAAGTTGAATTGCTGGTGCGTGTTGGCGAATACAAAGGTGGCAACGATCCGCGCTCCGATGAAGCGATCGCCAAGCACGACACTATCCTGGCTTTCCTAAAACAGGTGGGTGACAGGACTGCGTCATTCGACGATACGGTGCGACACCTCAAGGAGCTTGCATCATGAAAATGCTGCGTCAGCTCGAACAATTGCTGGAGTTGCGCAAGCTGCGATTTGAAATCGCGGAGACGGCACTCGCGCACCAGGCAGGTCAACGCGATGACGCAGAGCGCCAGTTCGTGGTAGCCGACCGTCAAGCGGCCGAGCAGGAGAAATCCTATGTGCAATGCGAGGCTAGTTGGCTCGAAGAAATCGCCAGATCGCCAGCAAGCCATACTGCCCTGAATGCGATGATCGATACGATGACGGCGATGGCCTTTGAAACGGCGCAACTGAGGACGGTAGCAACAGAAGCCGAAGAGCGTCTGGCGTCACACGCAGAAGTCTTCGCAAGCAAGTCACAAACATTGAGGTTAAAGCGGCGTGACTGGGAGAAGTTGGGTGCGCTGACCGGCCGTCAGCAGGAGCGCGCGCGGCGGCGCCTCGAAGCGCAAGCCGAACAAGACGAGGAGGAATTCGCCGCTCGCAGACACTCCTCGGCGGGGTATTGTCCGTGAGAGGAAGATCAAAAGCGCATTCCAGTGCCGCCGATCTGGAGTGGCTTCCCGTCATTTCGGCAAGGGCAGTTGGCGCCAACAATCGCGTGTACGCGCGCAAACTCGCCTTCCACGTTGCCATCGCAGGCGAAGCTGTCGAATGCCGGCCGACCCCCGAGGTTCTGCACTGTGATCGTTGGGACGATGTTCCTCTTACGATCGGTGAGTGGACTGCCAATATCAGATTGGCACCGTCAACAGCCGAGCGGTTGTTGGATCAATATTGTGCGGGGCCACGTTCCAGTTCGTTCACAGCCCTTCAGCGCCGTATCCTTCTTGCGACGGCTTTGGAGGATGCGTTCGCGGCTTTTGAGCAAAGAGCCGGCCAGAGCGTGACGATTGAACAATCCGTGCCGGCCACAGCCGAATTCAAGCTTTCGGTCGCGCTCCTTGGACCCGATTTCAAAGGGTATGCCGAAATCTGGCTTCCCTTGGACGCTGTCCCCGCCTTGCTTCCCAGACACACAAGCACCGGCGAGGACCACGACGCCTGGGTCGACCACATCCCTTTTACCATTCGACGCTGTGCTGGCTTCCAGAGGGTTTCATGGTCAGACCTTCGTGATCTGAGACCGGGCGACACAGTGATGTGTGAGGCCGCCGAAGAGCCGCGACAATTTGCAATCATCGGCGATCAGATGATCGCTAACCTGGGTCGTGACGGCGCGTTGGTGACGCGATGGCGCGCCCTGTCAAAGTACGGGAGCCGGGACATGGAGCCTTTCAACAAGCATGCAAGCGACCAGCCAATGCAAGATGGCAGCCTGGCGGACCTGCCGGTTCGATTGACCTTCGAGGTCGGCCGCACCGAGATATCGCTTCGTGAACTCCGGCAGTTCGATCAGGGAAGCATCTTGCCCGTGGCGGCGACAATCGAAGATTGCGTCGAGATCGTCGCCAATGGCCGCCTTATCGGGCGTGGGAGCTTGCTCAAGATCGGCAGCGGGCTTGGAGTGCGGATCGTTCAACTGGTGCCCCATGTCTGACGCACAGGCCAACATTCTGCCGATCATCCTCCTTGTTTCCGTCGTCGGACTGCTGCCATTGGCCGTCGTCACGATGACGGGTTTCCTCAAGATTTCGATCGTGCTGTTTCTGATCCGAAACGCACTGGGCGTGCAGCAGTCACCGCCGAACCTTGCGCTCTACGGCATCGCACTGATTTTGACGGTGTATGTGACGACGCCGCTTGCCGGAGATATTTATCGGTTGGCCGAGGCACACACCATGGATCTGCAGACCGTTGAAGGCATCAAGGCAGCAGCGGAACTGATCGAGCCGCCCATTCGAGCTCACCTGGCACGTTTCACCGACGATAATGAGAAAATCTTCTTCATGCAGGCGACGGAGGGGGTGTGGTCGGAGGAAGCGCGCGCAAACCTCAAAAAGGACGACCTGATCGTATTGATTCCGTCCTTTGTGAGCTCTGAGCTGACGCGCGCCTTCGAAATCGGTTTTCTGCTCTACCTTCCGTTCCTCGTCATCGACCTCGTTGTGTCCAACATATTGATGGCCATGGGTATGATGATGGTCTCGCCCACGCTCATATCCATTCCTCTCAAGATCTTTCTGTTTGTCGCCGTTGACGGTTGGTCGCGGTTGATGCATGGACTGATCCTTAGCTATCGCTAGTTGTCAACATGCTTAGCCAAACCGCATTCCTCGGACAAATGCAAAGCGCGTTGCTGACCGTGCTGCTGGTGTCCGCGCCGGCCCTGATAATCGCGATCGTCGTGGGCCTGAGTGTCGGGCTGTTGCAGGCGCTGACCCAAATTCAGGATCAAACGTTGCCTCAAACGGTCAAGGTGGTGGCTGTGATGCTCGTGCTGATCGTCTTTGGCCCCGCACTCGCTCTCAACATAACCAGCCTGGCGGGCGGGATCTTGGACGCCTTTCCCGCTATGACACGGTGATCGGATGTCCGAACTGGCTTTTCTCTCGCAGCACCTGCTCGCTACGATTGCGAACACGGCGCTTGTCATGTCAAGGGCCTTGGGAGTTGTGCTGGTGATGCCGTTTTTTGTTCGCCTCGGCCTTACCGGAGTGCTGCGATTTGGCGTCGCACTCGCATTCTGCATGCCGGTCATGCCGACACTGAACGCGAATGTCGCGGCCGATATGGCATCGGTCATGGTCGCCGTTCTCACCATCAAGGAATTGGCGCTTGGCATTGTCATCGGTGTCGTCCTTGGTGTGCCCTTTTGGGCCGCCGAAATCGCCGGCGACCTCATCGATCTGCAGCGCGGATCGACCGCAGCCCAGCTCGTGGATCCGTCTTCTGTTACCGAATCCAGTATAACGGCCACGTTCTTCACACTTGCAACGATGCTCGTATTTGTAAGCTCGGGCGGACTGACGATGCTGCTGGAGAGTTTTTACAAGAGTTACGCCATTTGGCCCATCATGGCGTTTTCGCCTTTGTTGGCCGAGCACTCTGGCGTGATGTTACTGGCGACGCTGGACCGGATTTTGGAAGTGGCGATCCTGTTGATCGCTCCACTGGTGCTGGCGCTGCTCGTCGCCGACATAATGCTGGCATTCCTATCGAGAATTGCACCGCAGCTGCATGTCTTTGATCTATCGATGTCGGTCAAGAATCTGCTTTTTTCCCTGCTGATCGTCCTTTACTCGGCATTTCTTCTGCCGATGATCCAGGCTGAAGTCCTCAGCCTCTCTGATACAACGGACTGGCTGGAGCGATTGACCGCCTCATCCGGCGACCCGAGGTGAAACACACAGTGCCATGAGGTGTCCGGAAGAAAGCGGTCTAGTGGAACGTGCAAAGCAAGACCGACGTCCCGTTTGAAGTCGACAAGAACGAGGGGAGCGGTGCTTGGTGCGACTGGACTGTCAAGCGGCCTTTGGATGTTCCATCTCGCTCCACGAGTACTTGAAACGACCGTCAACGGATTGCCGCTGGATCTCGCCGCGATCATGCATCGTTGACAGCGCGGCCCCAACCTGGTTGAGGTTGTGTTCGTGCCCTTTTGCCCGAAGGGCCTTGGCGACGTCCGAAATGCTGCGCTGGTCGTCGAAAAAGCCCTCGCCTCGCAAAACCTTGATTTTGTCACGGCAGGAATTGCCAGCCACACGCTTTGACCCTCGCGAAACGGCGACTGCTGCCGGTGCAACCTCTGCGGGCTGCTCCACGACCACCGGAGTGGCCTTAAGCTCAGGCGCGCTCGGTGCGGCGACTTTCGGCAAGTCGGTTGTTGTGGCCCGCGAACGCTCAATGATCGGCATCAGCTTGTCGAGGTAGGTTCGGACAAATCCATCCTCTCCTTCAAGTTCTATCGATACCGCCTGTGTGTTGATTATGACCTTTGCATTTGACATTTTGGGTGGGAATTTCCTTCTGGTTTCCTGTGGCGACACATATTCAGCCTATCATAGTGCAATTGTGACAATTCGCCAAGATGCGTCATTCCTCTGTCGGAAACGCATTCCATTTCCTGCGACGAGCGAGTTTTTCTGTCGCTCGGAGACGCCTATCAAATGGATCCACAGAGCCGGAAACGGTCTCTCCTGTGCCTGCGAGGAAAAAACGACCCTCAGGAACGCAAGCAAGACGTTGATATTTAATCTTATTTTTTAATAACCCTGTGCCGAGATGCAAAACTATTACCTTCTTGATAATTGCGGGATGTATCCGCGAAGGCTAACAAAGGATCATTCGTCTGGATGACGCGTGTTCAGTTCAGCAGCAGCGGACAGGAAATATTATGATGCGCTATGTGACGGAAAAGTGGATCGATGAAATCATACTCAATTCACCCTTCGTGCGACCCATGGACGTGAAGTCGATCGAGGTCGCGATTGATCAAGCCCATCTTCGCCTACCAATTCGCGTTGAACATCGGAATGTGGGCGCCCTCGTCCACGGAGGTGTCATTGCGGCTTTTGCCGAAATCGCTGGATCGGTGGCCGGCGTATCCGGTATACCGGACGACGACGCCTTTGGATGCGCAACCTCACAATTGAATATTACATACCTCCAGCCGGCCGAAGGAGCATATCTCGAGGCAAAGGCCTGCATTGCTCATCGCACGGCACGGCAGACCATCGCCGACGTGCACATCGTGGACGACAAGGACCGGGCGGTTGCCAAGGCGACTGTCATTTGTCGGATTTTCAACCGGGAAAGCCTGGTCAACGCGGCCTGACCTCGCCGTTTTTCTCAAGCTGACGACTGGTCGTGATGGCACGAATGCGGTCGTCAGCACTTTTTCTGGGTCTGGCAATCCACTGCGTCTCAACCGCACTGCGGACTTCGCGGCATTGCCCTCCAGGCCTTTCGGCGGGGGCTGCTCGCTCACCGCGCCGTGCTTATCTTGGTCGAAAGGCTCCAGCGTCGCTTGCCAAAGTGCTTTTGCAAGTCCATGCGGGTCTTCCAAACCCATCGAATGCCCGGCATCTGCGACAATTGCTACCTGGATGCCCGACGACGTCATAAACGCGACGTCCGCATGGCCGCTCAACACCATTGCCACAATTGCTGCTTTCATCATCGTTTCTCCGATGGGATAAATCACCGCTCCAACCCGCGACCCTGCCGACGCTCGGCATCGAGCCGCTGGCGGACCTCGGGCACTGCTTTGCCCTGGGCGAGATCGCGTTCCACGATCGCACGGGCTTGATCGACGAACCGAACTTGATCGTTCTTGGCGAGGCGCTGCTGGGCGAACGACCGGGCTGCCTGTTCAAAGGCGAACGCGTTGCCCAGCTCGGGGTGTTTTTCGGCGGCAACGCGCTTGTCCTTCGGCGTGCCGTCGCGGGTCGCGCGATAGGCCTCCAGGGTCTCGTTCTTCTCGATGGTAATAGCGTGGCCCGTCTGCTTGCCCAGCTGCTCAGCGCGCAGCTTGTCCTGCTCGGTCGGCTGGTAACCCTTGACCTCGACCCCGCGAGAGGCGATAAATCCAGGCGCGCCGACGGAAGCCCTCGTCGCCCTTGACGGTCGCCTCTGTCTACCCGCGAGCGTCCGCCGTATCCGCGATGGCGTCCACAGCCTGGTCATCGAAGGTCCGCGAAGTACTGAGGCGATTGCCCTTGTCCTCGAAAGCGGTCCGCGAAGGAGCTTCCTTGGTGACGAACCTTGCCGGATTTTTCGGATCGCGGTTGTAAGCAGCCTCGACCTCGGCCGGCACCAGCTTGTCGCGTGCGGCCGCATTGTTAAGCGCGGAGAAATCCCGGATCTGATTGTGCCCCTTTGTGAGCTTCTGTGCGGACGTCGCTACCACCGGCGCGGCCGGCGCCGCGGGCTTCTCCTGCGCTTCCTGGTCCCTCTTGGCCTGTTCGGCGGCCGGCGCCATCACAGCCGCGATCTGGTGCGGCGTGAGGCGCTCGGTCGAATTCAGCTCGCGTTCGGCAATCGGATATCCAGGTTGGCTTTGTGCTGGAAGCTGTAATAGACGACGCGACCGTCAGAATGCTTGATACCGATCGACAAAAGGAGCACATCACCCTCTATGGGTGCGTCAGGCCATCGCATCCCGACCGACAAGACCCTCCCCCTCCGCACCGTGGCGGCCTTGGCGTCTATCGGAACGAACCCGGAAAAGCCCGCGGAAATCATCAGAAAGGACAGCGGTAACCTCTTGAACGTGAACATACTGAAACTCCTTGGATGTAGGAGCAGTTATGGCCACTGCTGCGCTGGGCGGACACGCTTGCGACGACCAGGGCTTCTTGGTGTGCGGCCGTAGACTACTCAGCTGCGCGGCAGCCTTGCCCGTGGCGTCAGGCCGGCCGTTGTAGTGGCTGTGGTGCTGCACAACTTTGAGCGTACCCTTGATAAAACTGAATTCAACGGTCGAGGTCAGAATGCCGTTTGCGTCACGCAGAGAAACGATCGGGTTGTGGCCGGCATAGCACGCCGCGTAATAGCCAGCGACGCAGTGCTGGAGCGCTTTGCCCTCAGCGAACAGGGGAATGAACGAGACGGAACAGTGGGTCTGAGAACAGAGGTTTCATTTCGATCTGCAACCATCGTTCATGCATCTGACACCGATGCGCTAAGTGGTGTGAACGTGCGTCGATGGCAGCATCGCTGCCTAACCCGAGGCGTTCTGCTTTTGACTTCATGCGCGTCGATCTCGACATCATCGCCGCCAAATATCTCGGACAAGCGGTTGCCGGCTTCCTCGAACGACAGACCATTACTGATCGGATTTTGCCGGTACTTGCCGCAACTCGGCGCTGCGCAATTCAGTTATGTTAGCACATGAAAACGTCGCCGTAGATTTCTGATCGCTGCGATGTATGAGCTCTATGATCTGATCTGCGCTATTTTTTAGGAACCATTGTGTAAGTGCCCCGTCGGAAACAGGCTGCTTCGACATCGGTTTCCAACCCTCTGCATTGAACTCAGCTGCCGCCACCTCGATATCTGTCACGCTCAGGGCCACGTGATGCAGGGCGCCTTGCTGCCGGCTTCGCCTCCAACGATCGAGTTGGTCCCCTTGGGCATTGGGCGCCAAAAGCACGACGGTGCCTCCGTTTGGTAATTTGGCAGTGCCGAAAACCATGCTGAGGTACGAACCCGATGCGTTCAGATGCTCGCAAAAGTCGTCTGGCCATACCCCCGGTCCCTCGACCAGTCGTGCATCAGCTTCTGCAAGGCGCCACAGGTAGTCGGCATGTTCTAAGCGATCAGCCACGACGAGGGCGAAGTGATCGATCTCGTAGTAACTGGCGCCAATCCCCATGATCATTGGTGCCGTGCTCCACGATGAAACATCTTGATAGTCCCTACGCAATAACAATAGACCATCTTGGAAAACGGCCAGACCGTCGAGAACGGTTTCCACCGCTTGTGACAGCGTTTCGGTATCGACTGCTGTGTCGGCAGGAAACTGGAGCCATTCCCGCAATGACGGGCTGGCGAAGATATCGGTTTCTATGCCTTTTTTTCTGAGCTCGCACGAGATCTTCCGGGTGCCTTCGCCAACCCTGACGAGAAGCCCTCGATCGGTGCCCTTCAGCGGACCGATATGATGTCGCAGGATCATCGCTGGCACATGCAGCGAATGCGCGGGGCATACCTGGCCCAGCATCGGCTCTGTAGCCTTCATCTCAACCTCCTCGAGAACTGATCAAGAATTCGATCACCAAAGTGCGCCTGGAAAGCAGACGTTATCATTGGACGCACCCCTCTCGATCCAGGTCGACCGCATCGACCGGCCCCGCCTTGCTGTGCGCACAGCAGCGGCAGGAAGAACACAATCTGACAAATCGCCTCGACGTGGACGTGGCCTGCATCCGCTGACCGAACCGGCGCGGCGTGCACCAGTCACCATCTCCAGGGCGGCAATTTTTTGCTGATCAACCGATCTTCGACCGCCCGGTTCCGCGCTCTCGCTTGCGGCCCAAAAAACAACATCCGCTGACAACGTTCGTGGCAATTCTGCAGTCCTTAAAGATTGGCGGACGAGGACTGCATCACGACCTTCGGCCTGCAGCGTCTCGAACATATGAAACGACGGCGCCTTGCTGGCCTATGACCGAGCGCTTTGGCGCAGGAGAAACGTGTACCGTATCGGCGGCTCAACGGCTGACGCAACCCAAGGCAACTGGAAGAAGGTAACGTTGTTTCCCCACGCGCCGACAAACTCCTTTTCACGGACAAGCCACAACCAACATGTGAACTATCACATAGTTTCACATTGAATAATGAACGTCAACCAATGATCATCAGAAGCTTTGAGGGGCGCAACGATTCGTTGCTGTATTTTATGCGTTGAGTATATGCGTGGCGGACCGATATCCAATCTCACTGTCGCAGCTGAACGATCTGATGGCCGGCGCGACGTGTGATGCCGCGGATTTCAGAGCGCCCTTGAACAAATCAAGGATTGGTTCCGCATCGTCAGACAGGCACGTGGCATTGTCCATGCTTGCTTTGGAGGAAGACGTCGTGTCTGACGGGTATTGTGCCCGCAAAGCGTCAGAGAACCTCACCTTTTCCTGGGAGCGGTGCGTGGTCCGCGCTTCCCTTTCGTCGGCGGCCGCAGCCTTCGCTTGACGTCTGTGACGCACATATGTAGCAATTGTGACACTTGACGGCGAATCGCAATGATGCCTTGCGAGGGCGGCTGCGCATTCGCAACTCGGGGCTGATTTATGAACTCTGACAGTGCTCATCCGACGGCTTGGCGCGCAAGTCGTTTTCCCTCCGCCCCAAGGGGGAGACGACCCAAAACGGCCCCTTGCCACTATGAAATTGAAAGCTGATTGGCGCTGATATGTCGGCAAATCTTGGAAGCCTCCTGCGACATGTTCGCGGGATGAAAGTACCAGTCAGCTGGAGCTGGCCGTTCGCCTTGGTGTATCGCAGCGGCATGTGAGCTTTATCGAAAATGGCCGTGCCCGGCCAAGTCGAGAATTGCTCATTGCCTGGCTCGTAGAGGTCGATGCGCCCAAACCGATGCGAAACGCGGCATTGCTACAAGCCGGTTTCTCGGCCGGCGGCGCTGCCGATGGAAAGGCGGAGATTGCTCGTGCGATTACCCGTTCGGCGCTTTCAAGGATGCTACAGGCGCACGAGCCGTTGCCGGCACTTGCCTTCTACAGCGATCGAGTGGTGGATTGCAATTCGGGGTGCCGGTGGCTGTCTTCGGTCGTCATGCCTGGCCCCTGGAGCGAGCGGGAAGACCATCGCGGCCTCGATCTGCTCGAGGCGGCGATGCACCCGCAAGGGCTCTTTTCGAGAATGCGAAATTTCGAAGTCGTTGCCCCGGCGATGTTGATGCAGTCGAAGGCCGAGGCATGGACCCGCCCGGAGCTGACACCAAAAGCCGTAGCGCTCGAAACGTTCCTCGTCGAGCGTTTTGGTCCTCTACCACCCGTCGAATTCGCACTATGCCAGCCGAATTTGGACATCGAATTCGAGACGGATTTCGGCGTCCTGTCGTTCCTGACGATCCAGAGCGTCTTCGGGCTGGTCCAGGATATCTCCACGACCTCCTACCGCCTCGAACTCTGGTATCCGAATGACAAGTCGACACCTGATATTGTGACAGCTTACGGCAGTGCCCTCTTAAATCCCCTCTTGTGAGGTCGTTTCGTGTGCCTGCGACTTGCTTCAACATAAGCGCCGGTAGGACCTAAACAGAGACCCACATCTTCTTCAGCTGAGTTCCGAGCCGCTCTGCGATCTGCCGATCCTGCGCCTCCGTCGTGTTGACGATGTTTGGATTGCGCGCCTCGAGCGCGAAGCGCCCAAACGCGGCGGGCCAAATGTACCGCAAGTCGTTCAAGGAAACCTTGGTGCCGCAGCAAGGCGCCTTGACGCTGAGATTTCTGAACTCATCGGCAAGTGCTGTATCCATGGCGTCGCCCCACCATTGCTGCGCATCGGCACCACAAGCGATACATTCCACGCCCGACCAATTTTCACCGGGATCTTAGAACCTGACTTTATCCTCGAACCTCGAGACAACATCGTCGGCTTCCGGCACAATCGATGTCAGCAGGGAAACTGCCTTGCTTGCATCATCTGGAGATGGTTGCCAGAACGGATCGGCTGGAACGTAGCGCAGAATACTGTCTGACATCATTGTTTTCCTTTGTCGTGGTCCCAGGCAACAGCCGCTTATCGGCCTTGTCGGCCGGAAACCTCGGGCAACTTGCTTGAACGTCGTCACGGGCTCGGCTGTCTTCGTGATCATGTGCACCTCGATTGTGCCGGCACAAAAAAATCTTGGACGCCAGCAAAGAGCACAGCCAGACGACCGTTAAACCCGCTTCAGCAACTCATGACAGGCGCCTGTCGGGCAAAGGGATGCCTTCAGATTTGGCATATGCCAGCAATTCCTCAGGTTCCAATGGGTCTTCCGTTTTTGTCAGAATTCCCGCCTGTTCCTTGATATAGTCGGCTATTTTCTCCGCCTGGTCGGGCGACCAGCTGTTTACCGTGTCGCTGAAATCCGATCTGCTGTACCCGAGCGCGCCGAGCGAAGCCATCATGAGGGTGCCGGCGCTTCGCATCAATGGTGGACCTCCGAGCAGGTTCTCATTGGGCAGGATCAGCGATGCGTAGCCTGCCAGATCGCGATCTTGGAAATCGTTGTGCTCTGCGAGCTTTGCCGCAATGTCCGATCGTACCCCCAGCACGGTTGTGAGATAGTCAGCGTCCGCGGCATCGAACTTGTGTGCCGTCTTCCACGCGCCGCGTCCAGTGACGACGCTTGATGCCATGAGCATCACCACGGCCCCGATCCCGCTGTAGAAGAATCTACCACGCGCCATGAGAAAGCGAGAGGCAGCATTGCCTCCGGTGCCCGCCTGTAGCCCGGAGGCGGCAGTCGCCGGCCCCACCGTTTGAACCGCGTTTACGCCCGGTCCGGCAAGAAAGGCCAGATCGCCTGCAACACTCAGTCCGTATCCCAGGGAAGTGATCCAGTCACCGCGCGCGCCGTGGACCACCGCATTGGTGCCATCTGCAAGCACATAGCCAACATCGGCCATATCCTTCAAAACGGCTGCCAAGACCCCCTTCATCCAATTCTTTGCGCCGTCGGATACTCGCATGCCATCAACATTGCTTGCTGCCGAATTGTACCATTTCTGAAAAGGCGTATTCGGATTGTTGGTTTTCGGATCGATGCCGAAGGCTGTCGCCTTCCAGTTCGGGACAATTGCGTCCAGACCATGGGCAACGGCGGCCGTACCGTGCGGAACGGCAAACAACACATCTAGCCAATCATCGCTGTTGAGTACGGACATCGTGTTGGCGGCAAAGAGGTACGAACTGAGCCCCTTCGAACCGCGACCGAGCAAATTCTCGTTCCACGCGACGGGTTGATGGGGAGCGAGTACACCGGGTAGTGGCTCTGGGGGCAGTTTTCCGACCAGTACGTCGCGCAGCCTTCCCGGTTTCACCGTCTTTGTTAACAGTTCAACAGTAACGATTGTCGCCAGGTTTCTGGTAGAGCGCTGCACCCACAGCGTGCCGGGAAGCTTTTGATTGTCGTCTGCAAGTTTAGCCAGCTGCTCGATCGGCAACGGTTGCAGGTTCTCATAGGCGCGCTGAAGCGGTTCTGCGTCTGCGTTGCCCGCTGTCAAAGCAGGGCGGTAGTGCTCCAGAGCCAGACCAATGCTTTCCTGCTTTTCCCACATTCGGTCCAATTCGTTTCCGAGATCGTTCAGCTTGCGCACTTTGTCGGGATTTTGGGCCGCTAGCTTCGCAAGATCATTGTTCCTTTGTCGCACCTGATCATCGCCGCGCTGCAACTTATCGGCGGGAAACGCCGCAAGACCATGATAAAGATCGCCCCAGGCCGCACTGGCCTTTTCGCCATGCGCGTTCATCGCATCACCAAATCTGGCGATAGCTTCCTTTGCGAGCGTGATCGCCAGCTGTCTCGGCTCGCCAGTGGCTTGGGCGGCGAACGAGAGCATCAACGCGGCATCCCCATTTCCGACCGCATCCGCGAATGGCCGAAGGAACTCCGCCATATGGCTATCCTTGTTGCGCTCGACGCCGGCGTTGACCTTCGCAAGGAGCTTGCTTGCGAGCCGATCGACGGCCTGCTTGCCTTCGCCCGGCTCTCGGCCGTCGCCATAAAGAACGCTCTGGGACGCAGCCGCCAGGTTGTGCGACATCTCCTCTTGCCGGGCGAAGTTCTCGTTGGTGGGGACGAAGGAGACCTCATTCAATGCCTGATCGAGCATTCCGACCACCTGCGGATCGCTCATGATCTTCGCGCCGTAACCGGGCAAAGTGAAGCCCGTAGAGGTCACAGCCGCCAGCCTGGCCGCAAATGCTGAAGCGCCGTCTGCGCCGCCATTGCCCCAGGCGGCCTGCAATTGGCGAACAGGTTCCGCCTTGAAGAGCTCCTCCTTGGCGGCCTCCACCCCCGTTGCGACCGCTTTTTGGTAGCTGTCCTTGTCGCCGGCGTAGTAGGTTTCATAGACGCCTGCGCGCTTTAAAAGCGTCGCCAGCTTGATCTCCGACGTGCCGCTCTGTTGACCATTTGCCGCGGCCCGGGCGACGTCCAACAGCTGTCGCTCTGTTTCCTTGGCAACGCGGGCGTAGTCTCTTTTTTCCGCTGCCTCAAGCAGCACGCCCAACTGGGTACGGGTCCGCCCGTCGGCTTGCCATTCGCGCTGCATCAGCTCACGCGCCTCTTCGACGGCTCCGGTAAAAATAGGATCCACCGGCGCGCGGTCTGCAATCGAACGCACCAGATTCCCAAGCTCCGAAGGATCGATCGCGCCGTCCACATTTCGGTCTTGTGCAGAAATCGGCACGCCTTGCAGCGTCGAGGCATAATCGATTTCCCGCCTGATGGCATCGACCAGCAATCCCTTTGCCTCAAGACGTTCGGTGCCATTGCGAGCGCTTCTCGCCACATCCAGATAATCACGCTGGTCCTCCAGAAACTTCATCCTGGTCGCGTCGAGAATAACAATAGCATCGCCGTTGCGGATTTTCCGATCCGCATCAAGGGGAGCGGCCGGACGCATTCCGAAGGCCTCCCGATCGAGCCAAGGTGTTGCTGCCAACTGCAGCTGAAGGGCTTTCTGGTCCCGCCTGTCGGCAACGCCTTCGCGAACATACATCCGGTAGGGCCAAAGACCGGGGGCAGCCGATTGCTGGGCGATACCCAGGATCGGACCATCCCACCGGGTCGAAAATGAACCCGGGTTGAGTGTGAATTCGGTTAGGTGTCGCGGGATGGGTTGATCGCCATCAAAAGTCTGCTGTGCCCCTGCCCTGTCGTCCCGTGGCGACGGATTGTTTGCCTTTTGAAGATTGGTTTGAAACGAATTCTTCGCCGATTCCAGGTCGTCCGCACGCGAGTATCGATACGCTTCGGATTCACACTTCGTAATCGCCATAATAGAGCCCCTTCCAACACCAACATCACATTCAGTGCAGCGTATCACAATAACATCACAATTCAATATCGTGAAAATATGCACGCTGCATCGGGTTGTCGGACGCGGCTCGCTGTGATAGTCACACCGCCGATCGCCATCCGCTCGATGATGACGTCGTCAATTCCTCAGGCACCAGCATGGTTCCGACGAATGGCCCGAAACGGCGACCGTCCGCGGCGGGAAGGCATCATTTCAACTAAGGAGGATTAAAGATGAAACCAGCGCATCACATCGTGCTGTGTGCACTGACAGGTCTGTTGATGTTTGCCAACGTAGGGCGCGCCGCTGATCTGGTCGTGGCAACGGACACCGCCTTTGTGCCGTTCGAGTTCAAGGACGGAGACAAGTATGCGGGTTTTGATATCGATCTTTGGGGCGCCCTCGCCAAGGATATCGGTGTGACCTACACACTTCAGCCGATGGACTTCAACGGGATCCTTCCCGCCCTTCAAACCAAGCAGGTAGATGTCGGTATTGCCGGCATGACCATCTCTGAAGAACGTCGAAAGGTTGTAGACTTTTCCGACGGTTATTATGATAGCGGTTTGCTGCTTCTTGTTCCCGCGGACAGCCCGATCGCCGCTGTAGAGGACCTTGATGGCAAGACGCTCGCCGTGAAAACGGGCACGTCGGCAGCTGACTATGCCAAGGCGAATTTTCAGAAAACTGAGCTTCGGCTCTTCCCTAACAGTGACAATGCGTTTCTTGAGGTTATTACCGGTCGCGCAGACGCGGCCATGCACGATACGCCGAGCATCCTCTATTACATTCACAAGTTTGGCCAGGGCAAGGTGAAAGCGGCCGGATCCTCGATCGAGGCTCAGCAGTACGGCATCGCCTTCCCCAAGGGGAGCGACCTCGTGTCCAAGGTGAACACGTCGCTCGCCAAGCTGAAAGGCAATGGCACCTACCTTGCGATCTACCAGAAGTGGTTCGGCACAGCGCCGCCGCAGGATTGATCACCCGTCCAACCGTTTTGGTTTGTTCGGACACCAGGATGAGGTTTTCGAAGAAAGGTAAATCTCGTGCAGTTTGAATGGTCTGCTTTTTGGGGCGCCCTGCCCCACCTTCTCGAAGGAGCACGACAGACGATCTTGATTGCCGCCGCCGGCTTGGCCGGCGGCTTGGCAATCGGCGTAGTCGTTGGGCTTCTAAGAGCGTTTGGCAACACGCTGCTTGGCGCATTGGCGGTTGCCTATGTCGAGTTCATCCGAGGCACGCCGATCGTCGTGCAAGTGATGTTCATCTATTTCGCGCTGCCGATGCTCGCCGATATCCGCATCGACCCGCTGATGGCGGCGATCCTGTCAATCATGATCAACGCCGGCGCGTATATTGCTGAAATTGTGCGGGGATCGGTGATTTCGGTATCGCGCGGCCTTAAGGAGGCTGGCCTGGCTCTCGGACTGCCGTTCTGGAAAGTTGTAGTCCATGTTGTCGGTCCCATCGCCTTTCGACGCATGATCCCGGCGCTTGGCAATCAATGTGTCATCAGCCTCAAGGACACGTCCTTGTTTATCGTGATTGGCGTCGGTGAACTGACCCGCCAAGGGCAGGAAATCATGGCCACGAATTTCAGGGCCGTCGAGATATGGTCGGCGGTGGCACTCATTTACCTTGTACTGACCGGCACGGTGTCGCTCGCCCTTAAGCTGGCCGAAAGAAGGATGCGCATTCTATGAGTGTCGTTGAATTTCAGAAAGTTTCGAAGTCCTTTGGCCCCATGACAATCTTCGATGAGGTCGACCTCTCGATCGAGGCCGGCGACCGCGTCGTGCTCATCGGCCCATCGGGATCCGGTAAATCGACGCTGCTTCGTTGCATCAATGCCCTTGAGACGATTGATGACGGAGACCTCATCGTTGACGGATTGAGCGTCAAGGGCAATGCTCGTCAGGTTTGCCTCATCCGCCAGGAAGCAGGCATGGTCTTCCAGCAATTCAATCTGTTTCCACAGAAGACGGCTCTGGAAAACGTCGCTTTCGGGTTGCGACAGGTTCGTGGCGTTGGCCGCAGACTGGCGGACGAACAGGCTGTGGCCCTGCTCGGCAAGGTCGGCCTTGCAACACACGCCAAACACTATCCCTCGGAACTGTCGGGTGGGCAGCAGCAACGCGTCGCGATTGCACGTGCGCTCGCAGTCAAGCCCAAGCTGATGCTGTTTGACGAACCAACCTCAGCGCTCGACCCTGAACTGCGCCACGAGGTGCTCAATGTCATGCAGGAGCTGGCTGATGAGGGCATGACGATGATCGTTGTGACCCATGAAATGGCATTCGCCCGCAAGGTCGGCACGCGTATTATCTTCATGGAGAAGGGCAAGATCGTAGAAGATGGATGCCCAGCGGACCTTCTTAATAACCCGGCCAATCCACGCCTGAGAGATTTTCTCAAGCATGTTGACTAGTCTTTCCGGACTGCGGTCTCTCGACGGCGAGCACCCGGATCTCAAGCAGCAACGAAACGCTGTCTTGAGACGCGCCGTCGGGGAAATCGTTGATGCCATGCGCCGTGAGACGGAACGTGGGCGCACTGCCGATTACATACCGCAACTGCAGCAGGTCGATGTCAAGCGTTTCGGGCTCGCCGTCACGACGATGGACGGCGAGGTCGTCGCCGGCGGAGACTGCGATGAACCGTTTTCGATCCAGAGCGTCTCCAAGGTTTTCACGCTGACGCTGGCA
Source organism: Ensifer sp. ENS02 (assembly GCF_014851885.1). Taxonomy (NCBI): domain Bacteria; kingdom Pseudomonadati; phylum Pseudomonadota; class Alphaproteobacteria; order Hyphomicrobiales; family Rhizobiaceae; genus Ensifer; species Ensifer sp. ENS02. The sequence goes on from NZ_JACVAO010000027.1 coordinate 48,896, forward strand.
CTTGGCAAGATTGGTGACCAGATCTGGCAGCGTGTCGGACGAGAGCCATCAGGCAATGCGTTCAATTCAATCGTCCAGCTGGAGCACGAGGATGGCGTTCCGCGAAACCCCTTCATAAATGCCGGCGCCATCACTGTCACCGATATCATTCTGGAGGGACAACAGCCGCGCGCGACCATCGGCTCCATCCTTCGTTTCGTGCGGGAGTTGACGCAAGCCAACGGCATCTATGTCGACAAGGCGGTTGCAAGGTCGGAAGCGGCTACCGGATTTCGCAACCATGCGCTTGCCCACTACATGAAATCATTTGGGACGCTTGCCAACCCCGTCGATGCGATAATGGGCGTTTACTTCCACCAGTGCGCGATGGCGATGAGTTGTCGCCAACTGGCCTCAGCTGGCCGCTACCTTGCAATGTCGGGACAACAGGCAAGCGGGCTGAAAATCATTTCGGCCGCGGCGGTTCGGCGCATCAACGCGCTCATGCTGACCTGTGGCCACTACGATGGCTCGGGCGATTTCGCGTTTCGGGTCGGGTTGCCCGGCAAAAGCGGTGTCGGAGGCGGAATATTGGCGATCGTTCCGGAAGTGGCTTCCATTGCGGTCTGGTCTCCCGGTCTTAACAGGCATGGCAACTCGTTGCTAGGCACATTGGCACTCGAGCAGCTTGCAAAGACCATGGGTTGGTCGATATTCGCCAGACCGCCAAAGAAGATCCACGTGCATCCCGATTTGTCGCAGCCAGAGGCGAGCAAGGAATGATGGCGCCCAGCTTCAAGCCAATCGCGTTGAGTGTTCGTTTGCTGGCGAGATATTGGCCGCAACTGATCGCAACGGCACTGATCGGCAATCTGGCGGCCGATGTGCTTTTAAAGCTGGCTGCCCATGTTGCCATTGCCAATCATATGGCTGGACTGGCTTTCCTCACGCTCATGGTTCTCGGGCAGTTGGTTGTGACCGTTGTCATGTTCCATATCGTTCGCCCGGCGCTCCCGTGCTTTGCCAACGCGGCCGGGCACCCGGTGCCTGTTTCCGGCCCTCCGCCCGGCGGCCCGAACGACGCGGCAGGTCGCTTCGCGAATGTCGTTTCAATCGCGTTGCTGCCGTTTCTCGCCTATTACGCCGCGTGGGGTTACCTTGGAAACATTGTCAGGGAGTATTCACGGGCCGCCTTGGCGCTGGCGCCTTTCGGCTCGGATGCAAACGTGCTCGATGTCATGGATTCGCGGTGGTTACTAATTTCGGTGGCGATCTCCTGGGCTGCCCGCAAGCTGGCCAAACAGGTGCTGTCGAAGTCGTCATCGACGCTCTGGCACATCGCGATCGTGGCGTGCGAAACGAACTGGATCTTTGTCGGGCTCTTCGTCATCAGCCAATGGCAGGATTACGCCCTGAACTGGTTGAAGACGACAAAAGCCTGGTCGCTTGTGCAGTCGATGGAGCTTGGCTCCCTCGACTTTGCTCCTGCGGCCTATGCGAGCATCGCTTTACCGGTGGATAGAAGTACGGTTCCTGCGGCGTCGTTGGCCGCTGACCTCTTTTTTTTCATGTTGGTACCGCTGATATGGCTGGCGATGGCTGCATTGATCTACGGACTCGATCTTGGGGGTGCCAGCGAACTGAAGCGCACGCACAGACACACCGCGTATCTATTTGAACGCTATGCGATGATCCCCAGGTTCGTCCGGGAATTCGTCGAGCACTTTGTCAAAGCGTATCGTTCACGCTATTTGCCCATCGCCAACAGCGTGCGGCTGACAGTCGGCACGAGCGTCACTTTGCTGGCGATCTCGATCATCGGTTACCGGCTGCTGGATTGGAGCTCGGCCTGGTTGTGGTTCGGTGCCAGTCGCCTGATCGGTCCTCATGACCTTGAGACCTGGCAGGTTGCCAGCCAGGCACTGTCACTTCTCTTCGGAAGTCCATTTCAGGACTCCTCGCGTGGCTTCCTCATCGAGCCCGTGCGGATCTGTTTCCTTGCAGCGGTCCTCAATACAGCAGTCGCAAGGCTTGACGCCACGAAGGGCTAGTTTCTAGCGGCTTCTGATCGGGACGTACCGAGAAACTCAGGAAATCGGAACGCTCTTCAAACACGCTCACGGACGGCCGCATCGACGAGATGGCTTGCTTTGGAACAAGGAAGGTGTCGGCGATCGCAACTTTGTCCCCTGGGTGAGCGCCTGACATCATCGCCTCGCCGCAGGTCATCGCGCCAGCAGCGATCGGGAGCGAATCTCCCCGAACCGGTTGCCATCGCCGTCCATCGGTATCTTGCAACGATATGCCGCAGTCTGACCAAGCTGTCATCAGATCGCTGCTTTCGATTGTCACCTCGAAAATGGTCTGAACTGCCGCAGCGCCTTCGGGCACATCCTCTGCATCAACAATGCGAAGCTCCTTAAGACGCCAGCGGCCGCCGGCATAGCTGGCCTCGGCCCCGAATGATACGCCGCGGGGCGTGATCTCGCTGCTCTTCAAAAGCGTCTCGATCCCATCGGATGTGATCGCGAAGAAGGTCACGGACAAGAGGATGAACAGCGCGAACATAGAGCGCCGGCGCGAACGATCCTCCGCCTTGTCATTGTTGCTTGCATTAATCGAGGTGACAGTCATCGATCACTTACTCCTGTTTTCACGTTCGCATCCGCGAACGACCTTGCCGGGGAAATCTCAATCGGTGCGACATTCTCTCGACACGCAATCCTATAACGCTGACCATAGGGTCCCGGGATAGAAGCCTATGAAATCGGACCCTTTCGCTCTACGCATGCTGCAGTTGTGCGTAAAGCTTCAGTATCCATTTTCGCGATTCTTTCGGGACGCCGGCCGGTCGAAGCGTGCAATGCGGTTCCAAGAGCCATGACGTCATCGTATTAATAGAGCAGCTCAGTTCTCCCTGACGACAGATGACGACCCTGAGGCAATCTCGCGGAGCCGATCTGTCTCCGAATAGGGCGCGTGAGGCGGGATCGAAGGTCGATCGCCGGATCGCATGAAGGGAAGCTGGATATGGAAAGGATCATTGCCGACAACGTCGAGGGTGAAACGGCCGTCCTCGATTTTCAAACACGCCCAGGACTGCGCTATGAGGGGTAGAGTAGTGAACTGCTCGCTCAATGATTGAATTGTGAGGTGTCGAATATTGTTGACGGAAGTGATCGTATTGCGATGAACGTGGCCGGAAAGCCAAATCGCCACTTTGCCTGTGCGCTCAACCGCTTTCCGGATCGTTGCATGGTCAGGATAGGTCGCGTAATGTGGGTTTCGTTCGAAGTAACAATTTCCAATTTGCGAATGACCGGAAACCGGAACATGACTGGCAATTATTGCCGGCCTGCTATCGGAGTTTAACGCATCAATCAGCCAAACAAGATACGGTTCAGCTCTTGGAAAGCCGTCGCCCAGCTTACAAGATACGTCTGGCTGCCAAGCGATGAGGCGAAGCGCGCCGAGGTCATGAACGATGATTTGCATCGGTTGGCGAAAGATCTCCTCGTGGTCGGCAATCGTCAGGTTTTCAACGTCGTGGTTGCCAAGCAGATGGACGCGCTTTCCCGCAAAAGTTCCAAAAATGTCTGCAAGCTCGGTTGATGGTTGATAGTCCGTCTTTCTGTCTATGTCGGAGATGCGATCTCCAAGGTCGACAATAAGATCAGCTTCTTGCCTGATTGCGTCCTCGATGAAGGACTGTACATGAAGAAGGCTGTCCCAGTTTCTATCTGTCGGGCTTGCTGGCAGCTTGTGGTGAATATCAGTGATGATGTGAATTTTCATTTCGCTCCCTAACGTCAGGTTCAGTGGGCCTTCTTGCAATGATTTTCACACGATTCGGCTCAGGAACAGTGTGATCCGTTCGAACTGAAATGTTGTCGAAGACCTCGGCCGGCCAATCCACGCGACGATCTGCCCCCGCCCCACCGGTCGATGAAGTCCAGGCGATTGCGATCAGACGGGCGAACTTCATGTGCGTCACGGCCATTCTGCTGGCACCCCCCGGCATCCTTGAATGCTGCGCGAGACCGGCGACATGAGCCTCACTTGAACCGTCTTGAAGCCAAGGCTCACGGCAAACGATAGGCATCCAAGATTGGCGTCGGCCCCTGCGTCGGGTCGGCGAGTAATGGCTCCAATCCTATCCGAACTTGGGCATCAAGACGCGGGACCCGGTTCTCCGAAACCAGGAGCGTTGACCCGCGAACCTGATTGCGTGGGACCTCGAAGAAAAACAGAACGCTTTTGGGGAGCCCGGGTTCAGCCCGGTGCGGGGCCATCTTCGAGCCGGGGCCCAGTCGTCGCGACTGCCGGTATTCGAGCCCTGTTGGTCCCTTCAAAACAGCCTCCGATATCACTGTCGTCGATGTCGTTGCAGCAAGCGTTGCCTCTATGATGATCCAGACACCGCTGGTGGAATAGACGGACAACTTGCCAAACCGCGAACGAGAGACGTTGTTGGCAAGCGTCAGCCTGTCGAGCTTGATGGAAAACGTGCGTCCGTCGACGGCTTCGTCGACAACGCCGTTCACCGCAATCGGACCAGTCAAATCGGAATATCGGGGTTTTGTTTGTTGCAACCCGTAGCAAACAAAAATTGTCGCGCCAAGCGCTGCCAAATTGCGTATCGCGCGTCTCACGCTACGATCCCTTGCCTATGTTGAGAAATCGGAACGTCCCGATCGCATGCTGGTTAAGCCAATTGGGCATTCCGTAGAGATTATCCTGTGATTTAAATGATTTGGCGAGAACTGTGAAACCTATCTCTTGCGGAATGGGCACAGTCGCAGGCATCCGCCACATATAGGCAATCCGCTCCGGCATGCCGGGATGAAGCTCCGGACCAAATGACCCGTCGCGCGTGAGGACGACGATCGGCGCCTTCAGTATCGGGCCAAGTTTGTCTTCCGGGCGAAAGACCGAAAGGTAGTCATTGGTCGATTGACTGGTGCGGTTCTCGAGCGTCGCCTCAAACACGAGCAACAGCTCACCTTTTACTGGCGAGACGCCAAATGCCCGTTCGGCAGTGATATAGACTTGAGACGGTTCAAGCTTCCATTGACCGGCTTCTGTGGCTCGGTCGTTCGCAAAAATCGGGGCCTGTTGCTGCGGCATCGTTGAGAAGGCCCCGAAGAAGCCCGCGAAAGCGACTGCGAGAGCGGTGCCAAACCCGGCGCCTCCAAGGACTTTAGGTGTTGCTTGCCTCATGCTGCAGCCATCGGTCGGAGATCAACAACAAGATCAATTTCCTCCCCTCGTTTCAAAAACGTGAAGGACACCGGATCAAGGTCGAGAGATCTCGCTACGTTCGCAGCCAGCCTTCCAAACAAGGAATATGCTGGATCGGCCTTTCGGGCGTATGACAACAGTGTGTTTTCCTCGCGAATATTCCTCACGATCAACGCGCGTTGGGGCAAAAATCCTGAACGGCGAATGAGATCACCCAGTAGCCAAGCACCGCTTCCACTTGGCAACCCACCGCGAAAAAGATGCGAAACAACGATTGAATCGCAAATCTCGCTGGACGCGCCGTCGACAGCGCCCACGATTTCGATCTGCACGAATGCCTCAAGTTGGGGGATCCTGGATGTCCAGAAAGTGCCTTCATTCTGATATTCGGTCTCGTACCCAACCGGCACGCGCCTGCGGAGCCCGGAACGCTCGTAAAGGGCCGGTTTAGCTACGGACCACGTCGACTTGCCACCACCTGTCTCGGTTATCGCCTTGCCACCATCCCGCTGGTGGAATCGAGCAATCTGGGGCGATGGCTTGATTGATGGCGCGAAACCGGGCGGTCCGATATCTTGCCGTGGCCGGCGCCTGCCGAACATCTCAAGATGCGAAAGCCTGCCCACAGAAGTCGGTTTGTCGAAGGCCGCCCGGAGCCTTGGATAGTCGGCGCTCGCCGATATGCGGCGATCCCCTTCCGCCCTGACTATCTCAAGCATTGGCAATGACAATTGCGAAGATCGCGCTCGCGTTGAGCTGATAGTAACCGGCGATATCCTTACATTGGCGGCCTGATCCGGCAATCCCCGCGATGAATGCACAAGCATTTGCTCTGGAGAAAGGCTCGGGATAACCCGGTGAAACGCGCCAACTGTACTCGTCCCACTGTCGATTCCATCAAGTGAAACCTCAAGCGTCTCCAGTGCGTAAAGGCGCAACGCGTCGGCTGCCTCCTCCACGTTTTGGATTGCCTTCGTCGCAGCGCCGCTTGCGACCGTCGCAAAGGCAGGCAGTTGTTCGCAGCCAGCGAGGGCGGCAAGGGTCGATTGCGCATTGGCGAACGCATCCAAAGCAGATTGGATATGTTCATTGTAACCGCGCTTTTGCTCTCCATCCGTTGTGGCAAATTTCTCCTCCATGGCAAGGACAATAATTTGCAGCCGCCCGCTGACGTCTGCGATTGTCTCGAGCATGTCGAAGACCAATTGCTCTTTGTATTCTCTCGGCATTTTATCATTGAGCAAGCTCGAAGCACGGTTTACGAGCGTCTCCAAATTGCCAATCACCGTTGCCATATCGGTCGCGCCCAGTGTGAGCTCCGGAATATGTCGGACGCCAACATCGCGAATGATTGCCTGAAGAGCATATGCCACCTGTTCCACCAGGCTCGGCCCGACCATTTCCCGGGCGCCGGCTGAATCGGTATGTTCGGTATCGCGTTGGCTCACATTAACCCGCTCGAAATCCTCGATCGGTGATTTACGCTCGCGAAGCGCCTTTCTCGTGCTGTGATACAACCGGACCTCAGGTGGCAGATTTTGAAGGTCTTCAGTGGAACGGAAACTGAGGTCCCATCGCAAGTCGCGAACATTGCGCGCGAGCCGCATCAAGAGAAGTTGTGCCATAAGAATAAGATCACGATCGGGTTCCTCACGAGCAAATATCGGGCCAAGAAGGCCACGCAGATCGGCCGTCATGTCACGCACGAGACGAACGTCTTTCGCAGCCAGGCCATTTGCCGGAACGACAGCTACCGTAGCCTCGATCGCTTCCAATCCTTTGGTCGCGACGTCCATCTCGGTTTCGAGAGCCTGCAGAAATCTTTCCGCGTTTCGCAATCGATTGCCCCGATCGATCGGGCCGCCTGCCAGCCGATCGATCCTGGTAATGGCCCAGCGCATGGCAAGATCGGCTTCCGCGACGACCTCAGCATAAGTCGGTTCGGCGCGACCGACCGTGCCGCCCGACAGCCGTTCTATGAAGGCGCCAAGCTGTGCCGGGAGCGCTTGAGCGCCTTCCACCAGCTTCCAATAGTGCGTCGCGGCGCGGCGAGATCCCGCGACATCACGTGGCAGGGCTCTAATTCCTTTGATCATGTTCGAAACAGCGTTTGCAGCTTCCGCACCACCCTCAATTTGCCTGAAAGAGAGGTCCAACGTGCTCAGCCAGAGCGTGGCGTCGCCGAGCGTATGGAAATAGGCTTCGTCGATTGCCTGCTGCTTGGCGTCGAGAGCCTTCTGATCACGCGCAATCTCAGTGCGGTCTTTCGGTTGCGGTCGCGCTTCCACCGGCCGTGGGTGTTCACGCTTGCGCTGGTCTTCGAAACCAGGCACTTTTCTCCCGCGATACGGATAGATCACCGGCTGAAACTGGCCCGCAGAGGCGGTCAACTTGGATGCCAAGTTCGCCATCACCACTTTAGCGATTTGCGCGTTGTACACAGCCACATCCCTGGGCAACAATGGGCTGATGGCTGTGTTTTGGGAATGGTCTGTCTCAAACGGATCCGGCTCCGCGGCTGGGTCAACGGGCTTGCCCGCCTGCAGCCGCCTTGCGGCATCCCTGAGCGGGGTAACGCTCAGCGACAGATATTCCGCGCGCTGCGCGGCATCAGCATTGCCAGGCGGACCGCCCGACAGAAGTGTCCTGTCGGCGAGTTCCGCAAACGTGCGGACGTCGTCGCCGGCAGGTCCAGACAGCTCGGGTTTTCCGTGGTGGCCGCTTGCCAGCCGTTGCAGGCAATCCCCAAACGCTCTGTAATCGCCGTGCCGTATCGCTTCGTCCAAAGCGCCAAGATCTTCCTCAATCTCAGCCAAAGCCCTTCCCTGAGCTGAAGGTTGCGCACCGCTGCCTGGCTCGACAGCAGGAACATCGTCCTGCCCCTGTGGCAGCCGCTCACTCGGACCCGGCAGTGGAAGAGGATCAGGCTCTGGACGCCCCGCGCCGACACCGTCGGCGGGCGGATCTTCGTCGTCTGTTCGGTCATGCTCCGTGACGCGGACTTCAATTGGGTCGCCGCTACGGCTCGAAGTTAGATCGACAACTCCATTTTTAGTGGAGCCCTTCTTTCCAAGCGATTTCGCAGCTGGATCCGTTGAAACAAGAGGGGCAGTGGCGCCTAGACCTGCCCTAACGTCGATGACCAAATCGAGTCCACCGCCTCGCCCTCGCTCAAATTGGAAAGTTCCAGGTTCCAGGCCAAGCATCGCAAGTGCGCGGATCGCGCTTCGACCTAAGGCTGATTCTTCCGGACTACCGCCACCTTGATGGATCTCCAAAGTGTTTTCATTCGCGATTGCCCTGCCGATACCCTTGGTTGGTTGAACATTGTATGCGCGAAGGAGACGGGCGAGCAATTGAGCGCCGCTTCCAGGAGGCAGGTCTCCCCTGTAAACATGCGTCACCTCAACGATACCATCAGCGATAATCGGATCGCCTTCGCTATCAAACCCACAGTTTATCCTGACATGTGCGATAGGGTCATCCGGAACACGCAATCCGATACCCGTTGCATCGCTGTAGAATACAACCGGAGGCAACCGATTGCTCGATGGTCGGGTCGGCATCAGTTCAAGACCGCTTACCCTGGCGTCTTCGCCCTCGCCTCGCCGGTCCGACTCTCCTTCCCCTGCCCCGGACTGTTGAGACGCGCCAGGTTTGCGCTGATTGCCATTCATCACCGCTCCAGGGGGGCCTTCATCGCCAGAGCGTTTCGAGTGTCCGATCTTATCGTTCCGAGCATCTGCGATGTCTTGATCGTTGGGTGGAGGTTCAAATCCTTTCATCTGCACAAGAACGTGGAACGCTTCGAAGCGATCCAATAGTTCCTGGGCAGCTTCTAGCTCCCGCGGGTCCGTCGTACCCCTGGCCAGGTCTTGAAAGCCATTTTCGGTGAGGAACTGGTGCTGTGGCGAAAAACTTCTCAGTCGGGGTATCGAACTAGGCTCTAGGCCAACTTCACGCCCAACATCCAGCAAACTTAACAGATCCACGAAAGACGTGATGTCGATGGCTCCCGGTGCCAAGTAGGCGAGTTCGATCGGAGTGGTCTTCCGGAATACGGTGTAGGGCGGCTTCAACACCGCGCCTGGAACACCGTAGTCCACGGTGATGACGCCGCCCGCTTTGAGCGCTCGCCCAACCTTCCTGATCCAATCGACTGCTTCGAGATTGATTGTCAGTCGCTGACCATCCGGCAGGGAAGACCAGTCTCGCACAAGTTGGTCAACAATATGCAGATTGCGGGCCACCACCAGGCCCAAGTCGCCCTCGATTTCAACAAACTCATTGCGCTCATTGAGCCCGACATGGATTTCTTTCAACGCCCCCTCACGGACAACAACCTGGTGTACGGGAAACGCGTCGGGTAGTTCATTGGAAAGGAACACCCCGGATATATGTTGCAAGGGCAACTCGTAGGCGCTGGCATGCAGCCATTGGACTCTTGCACCTTCGAGCCGTGCTTTCTGGCGATCGATGAGCGCTTCACTTCGTTCCACGATGATGTAGTTGAGTGCGTCATGGAGCTCAGGGTGGGCTTCGCTCAGTCGTTCGATAATCGTAGCGGCTAAGGTGCCATTGCCTGCCCCCATTTCCACAACGTCAAATCGTGAGGGACGACCCATCGATCGATATACTTCGGCGATCGCGTTAGCGACAGCGTGTCCAAAATACTTGCTTGTCTCAGGCGCCGTTCTGAAGTCTGCAGCTATAGTGCCGGGCTCTTTTCTCCCAATGGAGACCGTTCCGGAATTGTAATAGCCGCCTCCGTAATCTTTGATGCCGTATAGGCTGTAGTTCATGAAGTCGCGGAAGGTGATGCTGCCGCCGCTCGTGCGAACCAGTTCAACCAGACGATCAACGAATTGAGGGTCGAGACGGTCGCGGATTTCTTGGGGGACTAACGGCTTGCCATCCGGACCGTGCGTCCTCTTTGCGGCACTCGCAACCTCATCGCGCGCCCGCTTACCTGCCGTTTGCCAAGTTCCCACCACCTCCGCAGAATGTCGCGCGCGAGCCAATCCTGGCTGAGCCGATGGCCCATCATCAGCTAATCGGGAAACTCGACTCCCGGTCGTCCCGTCACCGTCCACGGCGCTAACTGACTCTCGTGTTCGCAGCGCGGCATGGGCAGCATCCGATGGCAGCAACGTGCCTGCTTTGGAGCTGCTGCCCTCAGCATTATTTTCATTCTGCGGACGTTGAATTATAGGTGATTGATCTGCACTCGGCGCCTCATCTGCCTTGAGGAGCCCAGCAAGTGGTGACAGCTGGCGAGGCTCCTGCCCGGGAAAGACCGGCGGCCAACCATTTAGTTTGATCTTTGGCGCGCCAAGTTCTTCAAAGAGTATATGATGATAATAGGTGGGGTATTTCTCCCAATCGATTGCACTTTCAAGGTGTAGGCGCGCGGCATTGATCGCCTCGACTCCGGCCGGGTTCGCGCTAAAATAAGCCGGGATGGCGTGATCGATGGTGGCGATGGACATGACGTTTTCAGCCATAACAGTCGCTATAGCATAGGGGAGAAACGGGCTCTGCTTGCCGAACAGGTTTTCTTCAATTCCTTTCTTCATCGCGCCTGACATGGGCGGCGCATCTGAAGGGCTCGCGAACAGCGCCAAGGCATTTGTCATGCCTTCGTTGAAGGTGTCCGGGCTCTCAGGCGCCAGTTCGTCTGAGTAAATTTCCAGAAACGCATCAGCCTGCAGAGCATGGAGGAACTCATGCCTGAGGCAAAGGCCCGCATCGGCTGGATCCAGCGAGAATACTTCTTCAGAGAAGATTATATTCTTTGCATGCAGGGCGCCGCTCGGTGGCGTCACCATCCCAAGCACCCCTGCTGGAAGTTGGTCCGGTGGCACGATTTGGGCTTTGCTGATTAAAGACTGAACATTGTCGGCAGTAACGAATTCGGGGAAGGCATAATACAATGCCTCGGCAGCACCCTTTATTAGGCGCACATCTTGCGGATCGGGTACGCGGGGAATTCCACTTGGGGAAAACACATGTGCGGCGGGCGAGGCACCGTGAACGACGGCGGCCCATTCCACCGCTGCTCGCGTCAAGCTAGCATAAGTGCCCGCGTACCCGCCAAAGGAGCGCGCCATACGGGTGATCTTGGCCCCGTCCTTTGAATCGACAACGATGTTGACTTGAGCCCCACTCGCATCGGCAAACATCGCCAATGCACCTGAATACATCACTCTCAGTCCGCTGACGCCATGTGCACTCTCCAGTCTGTCGATAAAAGCATCGTTCGCGAGCACGTTGCCATAAATGGCGGAATCCGTTCGGGCATCGGCGCCTGCGGCCTCCGTCTGATCCCCGTTGTTGACGTTGATGGCAGTATCTTCGCCATTTTCCTTCGCAGCGAGTGTTGCCTCAAACAAACCGGACATATTCTGCTCGGTAGTCGCTGTCGTCGTCAGCGTACCTTGCACCTGGGGTGACGGTTCGGCTTCCGCCGGCATCTTGGACAATACGGGCTTGGGTTGCGGCTGATCCGTAGCCCCTTCGACCGAGACATTGGAATGCGCTTCCGTTGCGTCCCTCCCGACGATCTGGTCCTTGCCGGGAGCAAGCCCGTCTCGCGGTCGCTCCGGCGTTTCTCGGACAATGAGGTCGTTGAGCGAATCTGGTTCCGCAAGCCCAGGCCCCTCCCGGAAATGGGTGATGCCCAGTCGGGACCAATCCCTGCCGCCCGGCGCCGCTGCTGGCATCGAGGTTTTTTCTATCGGCTTGCGAACAACCTCTCCTGCTGCTTCACGGCGAAGCTGCCCTGATTTCCGGCGATCATAAAATATTTCAGCCAGTTTGGAGCCCAACGCTGCGAAAGGCAACGTGGCACCGGGTCCAAACCACTTCTCGACCCAAAGTGGTTGCCATTCAAGGCAACGCTGGCTCAGATAATGATCGGCGTCGCGAAAGATCAGGCTCTGGCTGTTCTCCAGACTGTGCGCCCTGAGTTCGTGGACGAGCGCGAGAGCAAGTTCGAGTGTTTCTCCGACGTTGCCCTGTACATCTGCGGTCGCCGTGTCGGCGCCAAACGCTCTCGCGAGCATCACGGCATGGTTGATGACAGCGCGAACCGCCTTGTCGTGATTGTCCGTTCGCCGTTCTTGTCTTTCCAGTCGATCCGGAGATCCGTACCTGACAGGGTGCTCATCTTGGCCCAAGATGCCAACCCTGCGTATCAGGCTATCGACGCAGTGGACGAACATGACGCCGATCTCGTCGCCATAGTCTATTTTGATTTCTTCAATCGTGGCCTGCAGCAGCCCCCGATAATCGCGCTCCGAAATCGTACCTTCGTACAGAGCGCTGTTAAGCTGGTCCACGTTGGTTGCAGGCCTTGTTTCTGGCTCACCGCTCAAGGCCTCAGTCAGCGACGGTTCGAAAACAGTTGCTGACGGTGGTTCATTCCCCCGGTCAGGTTCAGCAACTTTATCAGGCGAAATGAACGCAGGTGGAACCTGGCTCCTTTTTTCCGGCGGGCTCGGTCCGTCAGAGGGGTGGTACTGTGCCGACATATTGTGATTATCGTCGTTCTGCACCGGACTGCCGTGAAGGACGCTATACCTCTCAGTGATACCTGCGATTTGGTCGAGGTGCCCATTGATTGCGTTGATTGCCGCCTCCATCTTTGACGCCGCGTACCATCCGCCTTCCGCGAATTCGGTCTTCAGCATCTCCAGAGAACGGATGACATCCTGATAGGAATGGTCAAATTCAGAAGAGAAATCAGGAACGCCCGATTTTCGGCTCGCTTGCCGTAGCCGCTCCAGCGCGGCGACACTGACAAGCCTCACCTCTCTCTGTACCATTTCGATGTCGTTAACGGTGGTGCGACCTTCCCTATCTTCTGCGGCGCTCAATTCGGCGCTGAGGAACCTTCGATTGTTATCCAACGTCGAACGCACCGTTTCGAGCATTCCAAGCGCATCTTCGATCGCGCGCCTGCCGGCTCCGCTCAGAGCCATGCGCACGCCAGGAGCGCTTGCCGTTTCGTTACGGCTCGAAGCGGTCCCCCGTTCCAACATCTCGCGAAAGCCGTTTTCAGCCTGAGTGCGGCCCCGTCGATAGACATCAATGTCGTCGATGGCTGCCTTAAGAAGTGCCTGATACTTAGAGCTGACACTGTAAGAACTTGCCGGTGGGGTATCGGCCCACTTCAAAATATTTCCAAAAGCAGCCTTCAGGTCTGCGGACGGATCGGCGAACCCAAATTTCGTACAGGTGGTTTCGATGAGTTGCAGAGAGCGCTTCTCAGAAGCGTTAATTTCGTCCCAAAACTCGCTCGGTATGTCGTCGCGGGTTTTGATTCCACTGAAAAGAGAGGCGCGAGCTTTTCTCAAGATTGAATCCCCCCGATCGAATTCATCGACGAGTTTCTCGATCGCCTTCGTGCTCAACGCGGTAAGGGGCAATCGCTGATCAGAGTCCACGTTGGTCGACGACATTTGGGCAGCGGTGTCGTCGCCCACTGGAGGCGCGTCGTCCAGTCCACTTGTCTGAACAAGCGTTGCTTCCTCGATCCGAAAATACGGTTCATTGCCAGGGCTCGCCGGTGAGTCTCCCTCGGTCAACCAATTGGCTGGCTCGGGATCCGCTGCGGCTTTTCCTATCACCAATCCTGATGATCCCGGCGCGCCCTCTTCATGGCTATGTGCCGAATTGAGCCCGTCCATTCTGCTCGGCTCGGCCGAAACTGTTCTGGTCGCGCCATCGCCAGAGAGGGCGATACCAGTGGCGTCTTGATCAATGTCAAAGAGGTTGCCACTAATTCTCCATGACCCACCCGTCATTTGGCCACTCATCGAACGCGTTGCTTCGCTCGCCCATCGGTTACCGCTCATGAGCTCGAGCCCATCGCTCCCGTGCGATCCGGCTGCCATTGGCGTGTCAGCGTCGTCAGAGCTGGCCGCAGCGGCAACAACAATGTCGTTCCCAGGTCCATCCAACGTGGCCGCTATTATCGATGTGGCTGTCGCGTGACCATCGGGCCGGCCGTCTCGGTTTCCGGGGCCACCTTTATCCTCGTGATGGATCCCAAGCCGCGAAACATCGATCCCGCTGATCCCAGGGGTCGCCGCTCGGTTGCCTCCTCTTGGCACGAGCCCGTCGCTCCCGTGCGATCCGCCTGCCGCTGATGTGTCTGTGTCGCCAGGTCTGACTGCAGCGGCAACATCAATGTCGTTGCCAGGCCCATCCAGCGTGACCGCTATTGTCGATGTGGCTGTCGCGTGATTGTCGGGCCGGCCGTGTCCGTTTGCAAGACTGGCTTTTTCCGCGCTGTCCGCCCCATTCAAAGAAAGATCGATCCTACTGATCCCAGGGTTTTCCACCCGGCTTTCATCGAGCGCGACGTCGACAGCATCATCAGCCAGATGGAAAGCTGTTGTCTCCGCCGTGATGGACGGTACGGCGGTGGCTGCATTGCGCACGTCTAGAAGCTTTTCATGCGATAGCGGCGTGAGCGGGTCCTGGGCGCCATGCGAAGACGGTGGCCTGGCGCCGCGTTCCTGATCGGGCAGGCTCACCATGGCATGGCGAAGACGCTCTTCCTCGGTGAGAACCTTCATCGCCCTGCGATGAAGGGCACCAACTGAGCCATTCCGCCAGTCGTATGCATCTTCGCTGTCGTCATCGTCCGCGCGATCGCGCAGCGCCCGATGGATCGAGGTCTCAGTGTCGATGGTGGCGATGGCGGCGGTGACCGTGGGCTGCGGCGCCACCGCAGGAGGTATGGCCGCATCGACCAAACGGGGCTGGGCGATCGCTACGGCATCTGGATTGATGACCGGACGTGTCGGGTCGCCTGGACGTTCGCGCCGACCGGCGCCTGTGTCGGCGACGGCGCTGACACGGTGCGGTTGGTCGGCTGATCGCCGGTTGCCAGTGATCTGTTGGCCGGGATCATCGCCAGGATGCCAGGTGGACACGATGGTTGTTATCGTGGCCGGTTCGAGGGCTAAATCGGTGCGGATGTGATCTCTGCCTGCTGGCGGATTGCCGTGCGGCAGTGCGACCGGGAACGTGTCGGCGCCGATGTCTGATGCTGGTCGGTTTGCCGGGCTG
>NZ_JACVAO010000028.1:0-63745 GCF_014851885.1 Ensifer sp. ENS02
GGAGCGGCAATCAGAACACGATGAGACCCTTGCCAGCGACAATCAGCATGATACCTTCATGCCGACCGCGACATAAGAGTCTCATCCAGATTGTCGCCGCCGTCTCATCCTGATCGCCGCGCTATACACGATACCGTTTCGTACGAAAATGAGTGTCGAGAGTTCGCGCCAGTCGCCGCAGTCTGTCTTTGCATACCGTGTTAAGTACCAAGCGCCGTCGTAAGCACTCAGGCCGGGCTCCACACAACGGTTGTCGCGGACCTCCATTCCTTTGCCGCAGATGAGTGGACAGACACGGTTGCCGATCGCTTTCAGGTCGTTCAGAAGCTCTTCGGTGGGGGCGAGCGAAGCCAGCTTGAGCCCCTTGCGCTCGGCATAGGCCTGCAGGGCCTCCCGACTGCTCTCACCCCACTTGCCGTCGATCTGGCTGAGGCATCCAATCCGCGCCAATTGACTTTGGGTGGCAAGCGCGAGGTCGGCGGCGGTCATGTGCCCGCCGGACGAACCTGATGCTTTGGCCATTGGGTGGCGTGTTCGAGTGCAGCGACGTCGGTTTGGCCGGCGTCTCCCGGGTTTACGGCGCGCTCCGCGATTGCTGCGATCTTCAACCTCGCAAGCGTCCCGAACGCTCCATTTGGATATTCCTGTAGGTACGCTTCAAAGAAGCTGCTTGCGGTCAAATCCTTGATGGAGTTCCAGTAGGCAAGCTCCACGGTTCTGTCCGTAGCGGTCGTCGCCGCCGGGCTCGTCGTTGTGTCCGGAACTGGCGATAGATTGAGGACGACGGGGCCTGTCAGGGAAGAGCTGTCCCAGGGAACCTGTTTGCCATCTGTTGCCTGCAGAACGGTGCGACGCACTGCAATCAGGTCGTCGGTTATGCTTTGCCCGCGGGTGCCGAGGTGTTTCAGCAAAGCCGTCGTGAACGGGGAGTTCCTGCCGGCTCCGTCAAGGGCGACGTTTCCGGGCTGGGTTGCGAACGCAATCAGCGAGCCCACACCCGTATCGAGTTTCGCCAATCCCCGGCCGACGACCGAGGATCGGGTTCCCTTGGAACGGGCCAATGTCGCTGCAAGTGGATTGTCGCGGCATGCGTCCAGGAAGACCAAGTTGACCTTGGCGTTGCGCTCCATAGCGGATAGCACAAGCTCGATCGGCAACGCTTCAAAATCCAAATCGTTGTTTGAGCGAAGCTGCGCGTCGACAGGGATCAAGTAGTTGCCGCCGTTTACCTGAAGCCCGTGACCGGCATAGAAAAAGAGCGCCACGTCGGCGCCCTCGACTTTGCTGACGAACTCGCGGATCGACTGACGCAATCCCGTCAGGTCGAGGTCGCGGCCCGTGACCACCACGAACCCCAGTCCTGTCAATTTCGACGCCATGTCGCTGGCGTCATTTTGGGGATTGATAAGCTGCGGCGCATGCTGATAGGGCGAGTTTCCAATGACCAGCGCGACGCGCTTTTCGGCCCACGCGTAAGGGCTTAGGAAAATGAGCGAAAGCACAATGGCCGCACGAAGGTAGCGCATGGGAGCGAGCCCGCATTACCGCCACTTTGGTGTGCGCTGCGCGTTGTTCAGGAGTTCGCGGGCTGTTGCGAACAGTCCAAACAGCCTTGTGAGGCGGCGTTCCTCCTCCATACAAAGGCGGTGCCTGTTGCAGAAATCATGGACGGACCAGACCTTCGTGGCAGCGTCGGTTTCGAGCCTTTCGGCTTCCAAGCGTTCCATACTTGCCTCCTCCCTGCGCACTCTCATTCTACTAAAGTCTAATGTAGTTGAAAATAAACTAAGGCGTAGCCCGATCCGGTTAGAACCCGTTAGTGACCTCCCACCCCGTCAACCGAGCAGGAGATCTCGTGCGCCAAGACGCCTGCTGTCTAGGACAAAGGTTGAGCAGAGTGGCCACTTTACATTCTGTCGAATTTGACAGCTATCGATTGACGTATACGACGATTTCTAAAGTCATTGCGCTGTGGTCAAACGCACTCGTCAGCGCATTTCTAGTAACTGATCCCTTCGAAACGAGCGTCGATAGAGGCTCTCACGACCAAATTCGCCCTTTCGCGCGCGACTTGCCTCATTCCCTGGTTGTGGGGGCGCGAGCTTTACAGACGGCCCTATGAGCGGGCGAGAAGCTCAGTGCGTGCCATACCGATGGCAGCCGTGCGCACATGCGGGAGACGCAGCTCTGAAGCTGGTCGGGGCCGGTCGCGAGTTGCCTATATGCATAAACGAAAAGCGGCTAGCCGCGGTGATCCTTTCGCTGATCGAAACCGCCTGCCGCGCGTGGCATTAGGCGCCAAGCTCAATGACATCGATCCATAAGCGTGGCTCGCCGACGTGCTCGCTTGCATCGCCGACTGCGCGATCATCAGGCTGTCTAACCCGCCGCCTTGGCCGGATAGGGCTTTACCGGCATTTTGCGCGCGCTTGCGTGTTCCAGCGCCGATAGCGCAACGGCGTCCCATTGAGACAGGATGTGAGCCGCATCATAGCGCCGGACGTTGGCCTCGGCGTTCGCTGCAAGGCGGGCGCGCAAGGCCTCGTCGGCCATCAGGTTGGACAGCGCATCGGCGAGCGCAGCGATGTCACCGTTTGGCACGAGGATGCCATCCTCGCCGTTTGCGATCATGTCGGTCGGGCCCCAGTCGCAGGCAAACGAGACGACGGGGAGGCCGGCGGCCATGGCTTCGAGCAGGACGATGCCCCAGCCCTCGTAGCGGGATGAGAGAACGAAGGCGTCGGCGGTTTCGAGCCAGAGGCCGGGCCTTGGCGTGAGGCCCGGCATTTCCACCCGGTTGCTGAGGCCGAGCGCGTCGCGCTGGGCTTCCAGTTCCAGCCTTGCTTCGCCTTCCCCCCAGATGACGAGCTTCCAGTCGGGATGGGTTTTGGCGATCCTCGCGAAGGCCTCCAGCAGCAGATCAAAGCCTTTTTGTCGGGTTAGCCGGCCGACGGCCGTGAGCATCTTGTTGCCGCGTCTGTTTTCCCAGCCGGCGGGCAGGTTGATGGCGTTGGGGATTACTCTTCCGTGGCGGCGGACCTCAGGCGAGAAGTAGTCGAGCGCCCCTTTGGTCATCGTCACGAGAGCGAATGCGCGCGGATAAAGGCGAAGCTGCAGCCATTTCCAAAGGGGGCCGAAGGGCTGTACCGCCGGGTTGTTGCGCTCGGAGACGATTACGGGAAGCCCGAGGCCGCGTGTCGCGACCAGCGTCAGGACATTCGTCCGGGTCAGGAAGCTCAATACGAAGTCGGGACGGGAGCGGGTGATCGTCGAGCGCAGACGATAGAGCCGTCGTGCCACCAGCCATGCGGCACGCAACTTTGTGGCCTTCTCAGTCGGCACGTCGAGCCGCTCGATGGCGACGCGTGGATCGAACTTGTAGTAGGGTTCGGAGGCAGGCGCTTCGAGGGTAATTACGGTGACGGCGCAGCCGAGCCGCGCCCAGTGACTGGCGACAAGGCTGACGACGTGTTCAGTGCCGCCGGCGCCGAGTGCTGAAACAATGATGGTTATGCGCGCACCGGCGATGCCGGCTGCTCCGACGATGTCGGCACCCTTACCCGTATCCAATTTGGCTTGCCACCTCGCTTTCCCAGCTACTTTTGTTAACAACACCTTAAATTCGGGCGATCGGACTTTCGCAGCGTAGTAAACGCGCTACTGGAATAACCGGTCGCGACGGGTCAGTGCCCGGGAGAGACACCAAAACTATCCCGCACGGGATAAGATAGATCGTGATGCGATATAAATAAAGCGGCGTTCGCTCCCTTGTATCCGTGGTCACGAGGCGGAACGGTCCAAATCAGGTCGCTGGAATGAGCAAGCTGTCGGCGGTCGAGCGGTCAAGCCTCGGAAAAAGGGTCTTTCGTCTGCAGATTGCCGAGCAACTCTATCAGGCGCGGGGCCATATGACGGATTTCGGTCAGATGAATGGCGCTCAATCGCGTGAGGACGTCTTCAGCCTTGACGGTAAGCGCCAACGTCTGGCGGCGCTTGTCGGACGGATCGGGCTCCCGCGTCACATAGCCTGCCCCCACGAGCCGCTCGACGAGTTCGGAAGCGGTGTGCCGGGCAACGACGAGGCGCTCGGACAAGACCCCGACTGTCATGGGCACTTCGCCGCGATGGCCTTTGATGGACAGCAGGGCCTGGTGTTGTTGACTGGGGAGCCCCTCCTGCTGCGCTGCGGACGTCGAGAAGTCCATAAAACGACGCAGGATGTAGCGCAGGTTAGCCAGCGCCTCGTAGTCGGCATCCGTAAGTGCGTCTTGTTTCTTGGCCACAGACTTTGACACCAGTACTGTTTCAGCTGGCTACGTCCATACCCGTCTAGGCACCGTCTGCCAACTCCGTCTTGATTTATATCGTATTACGACATATTAGCGCTGCGGTCGATCACACCCACCGTTCCGCCGGCTCAGCAGGTATACCGATGTCATCGAAATCTTCCCGTCCGCATCAGCACGATTTCATGGGCGGCCTTGCACGCCGCGAAGCCGGCGACTTCACCACCGATAGGCGCGTGCTCCTGTTGATCGGAATGGCGCTTATCGTCGGAACGGGCGGCGCGTTTGCGGCCTGGTTCCTCGTCAATCTGATTGCGCTTGTCACCAACATCGTCTGGTTTGGGCGGGTGAGCACGCAGGAGGCGCGGATAGCCGACGTGATCTTCTCACCCTGGATGGTTTTGATCCCGGTGGTGGGTGGGCTCGTCATCGGCCTGATGGCGCGCTTCGGCTCGGAGAAGATCCGCGGGCACGGTATACCGGAAGCGATAGAGGCCATCCTGATCGGCGGCAGCCGTATGTCGGCAAAGGTCGCCGTGCTGAAGCCGTTGTCGTCAGCCCTTTCGATCGGCACGGGAGGACCGTTCGGAGCAGAGGGGCCAATCATCATGACCGGTGGCGCCATCGGCTCGCTGTTTGCCCAGTTTTTCCACATGAGTGCGGCAGAGCGAAAGACGCTGTTGGTCGCAGGGGCGGCGGCAGGCATGACGACGATCTTCGCCTCTCCAATCGCTGCCGTGATGCTCGCGGTCGAGCTTCTCCTGTTTGAATGGAAACCCCGCAGCTTCATTCCCGTCGCGGTCTCGGCCTGCGTCGCCATCTCCTGGCGCCCGCTGCTGTTCGGAAGTGGACCGCTGTTCCCGACGCATTTCCAGATCGATTTTCCGTGGTGGGGTATTCTGCTTTGTGCCGGAGTGGGGATTATTGCCGGCCTTCAGTCCGGGGTGCTCACGACTCTCCTCTACAAGATTGAAGATCTGTTCGAGCGCCTGCCGATCCACTGGATGTGGTGGCCGGCGCTCGGGGGACTTGCCGTTGGGCTTGGTGGGCTGATCGAACCCCGTGCTCTTGGTGTCGGCTACGATGTCATTGAAGGGTTGCTGAAAAACAGCCTGCCGACATCGACTGTGGTCGCCATCCTCTTGGTGAAGGCCACGATCTGGCTGATCGCTCTCTCGTCCGGTACATCAGGAGGTGTGCTGGCTCCCTTACTGATCCTTGGAGGCGCCCTTGGATGGCTGACGGGCTTGGTGCTTCCCGGAGATCCGGGATTCTGGGCGTTGCTCGGCATGGCGGCGATGATGGGTGGCACCATGCGCGCGCCGTTGACGGGAACGTTTTTCGCGATCGAGATCACCGGTGATCTCAACACGCTCATTCCCTTGCTGGCCGCCACGGTTGCCGCTTATGCGGTGACTGTTCTTCTCCTGCGACGGTCAATCCTGACGGAGAAAATTGCGCGGAGAGGCCAGCACATCAGCCGAGAATATGGTGTCGATCCATTCGAATTCGCGCGCGCTCGCGACATTATGGTCAGCACCGTCGACACATTACCGGCGACAATGTCGGTGACCGAGGTCTGTGCGCATTTCGCCGCGGCGGACGATGCACACCGGACCTATCCGGTGGTTAACGAAGCCGGTGCGCTTGTCGGTATGGTTTCGCGTGCAGACGCGCTTCGGTGGCAGCGAGGTCCGGACATCGGGGCCGACATCCTGGCTGACAAGGTATCGGACGCCTCGATCCCGATCGGGCACCCCGATGATACCGTTGGTCACATCGCGGACATCATGATTGCGACTGATGTTGCGAGGATCCCCATCACCGATCCGCTATTGGGGACCTTGGTCGGTCTTGTCACCCGCAAGGACCTGCTTCGCCTGAGGCAATCCTATAAATCCACTGAGCTGGAACGGCGGCCCTATCTTGGAAGGGTGCGGGGTCGTTGACTGATGTGGTCCGGCGGGGCGCTTGCACCCTGCTTGCCTGCGGCTAGCGGAAGGCCCCGGCTTTTTTTGGTGACCGGTTTACGTATGAAACGCGGCCAGGTGCGCGGGCAGTTGCTCGCCCTCAATGCCGCGTTCCCAACTCCTTAGCGCGACGAAAGAGCTGGTCGGCGAGCTCCAAGTCGCCCTTGAGCTGCGCCAGCAAGCCGAGATTGTAGTTTGCTTCCGGATCGTCCGGGCGGAGGCGGAGGGCAGTCAGGTAGTGTTGCTCCGCAGCAGCAAGTTCTCCGTTTTCGTGCAGCAGAACGGCCAGATTGTTGTGTGCCTCGGCATACTCCGGACACGCACGAATAGCGGCGCGGTAATGCTCCTCGGCCTTGGCCCCGTCTTCGCGTTCAAGCAGCATCGCGTAGTTGTAATGCGCTTCGGCGTAGTCAGGACGTAAATTGAGTGCTTGGGTGTAGTGGCGCTCCGCGCCCGACGTGTCTCCGTGTTTCTCCAGAAAGATACCGTAATTGTTATGCGCCTCGGCAAAGCCAGGTCGAAGGCGGATGGATTCATTGTAGTGTTGTTCGGCTCCAAACCTGTCACCAGCGATATCGAGGAGGCCGGCATACCGCAGCAATGCATCCACATAGTCGGGACGAAGTTTGATCGCCTGACCGTAATGGTACGCAGCCTCGGCTCGGTTTCCCATGGTTTCAAGGAGAATGGCTAGATTGTAGTGTGCCTCGGGGTACTGCGACCAAAGGCGAAGCGCCTCGTGATAGTGCTGGATGGCCGCGTTTGGATCTCCGTTCGCCTTGAAGAGGATACCCAGATTGTTGTGAGCTTCCGGATAGTTGCTACGAAGCCGAAGGGCTTCTTGGTAGCATCGCAGTTCCTCTTGCGAAACGCTGCCATGTGGATCCGAAAGACCGACCCCTTTCAGAAACCAGTCCTCCGCCGTCAGCCTGTCTTCGGGCCGCGCTGCAAGCGCTGCCCTGTCAACTGATGACAGCCGATAGAGCAGTCTCGTCGGAAGAAAATCTCCTCTCAACTCAAAGTACCCAGCCTCGCTGAACTCGTAGATGGGAAGGTCGACGAGTTCGAGGATCGTCTGTGTGACGAAAAGCGAATCCGGCTCAGCGCTGGATTCCACACGCTTGGCGAGGTTGATCGCCCGTCCTACCCAGGCATCTTCTTCTTCCATCTGGGAGCATTCGCCGAAATGACAGCCAACTCTGACCGGCAGATCTTGCGCGCCCGGGACAGAGAACAGTGAGCGGCGGCGCTGCTTCCAGTAGGCGATGAGCTTCAACGCGAAATGGACGGCCACATCCGCAGACTCAAACAGATAGAGATGACCGTCACCGGTGAAGTTCTCGTGTCGGCGGCCATACTGGCCCGCGAGAGAGCGCGATAGATACCGATACTCGGTGATGACGTGGGTGACGGTGTCGCGAGATACCTTATTCCACACGGCGGAGTGTCGAACCAGGTCCGTGAATACAGCGGCGAAGTAAATACTCATACCGTTCACCAGCGGAGCGCGCTATTATTTAGAGGATGCGCATATTGACAAGGGTTTGACAACGCCTTCGCTGAAGCTGAAAGGGAGCCTCATCATGCCACAATATATGGTCGAGCGACACTTGCCGGGGATCACACCAGAGCAGCTCATGGCCGCCGCTGGGCGCGCAAAGGCGGTGACCGCCGAGATGACGCAGCAGGGAAAGCCCGTGCGCTATCTGCGCTCGACGTTCGTGCCGTCGGAGGAAAAGTCCTTCTGCCTCTTTGACGCGCCCTCAGCCGAGCGAGTGCAGGAGGCGAATGAGCTTGCGCAAATTCCGCTGTTGAAGATCACCGAAGTGGCGCACATCGCCTCAGAAGATTTGGCCTGAAACCGAGGTTGGCAGCGGGCGAGCATATGACGGTTTCTTCAACCGCACCAACTATGAAGCGCCAGTTGCCAAGGCAACGGCAGATTCAAGGCCGCCGCGATTGATCGCCGAGCGCAGAGTTCGTTTATCGAGGGCCGGTCGCAACCGCGACCGGCCCTTATAGTGACTGCTATGGCATCGGCATCAATGTCGCCGCAACACTCGAAGGCTGATCCGGGAGGCGTGGTCCTGAGGCTTTGTTTGGACACTCTCCCTACACAGCCGTAAAATGTGACAAGATATTTGGCGGAGAGCAGGCATCAGCCATGGACCTTCGGCGAAGATTAGCTGCCATCGTAGTGGCCGACGTGGCTGGTTATAGTCGGCTGACCGGCCAGAATGAAGAGCTTACCCTTGCCACGTTGAAGGCTTATCGTGAGATCATTGATGGCCTGATCGCACGTCATGAAGGCCGCGTCTTTGGCAGCGCTGGCGACAGTGTTCTCGCGGAGTTTGCGAGCCCTGTCGAGGCAGTGCGCTGTGCCACCGAAATCCAACTGGAGATCGACACCCGGAACACCAACCTGCCCGAGCCGAGCCGTATGCGATTTCGTATCGGCATCAACCTCGGTGACGTGGTGGCGGACGGCGACAATCTTCTGGGCGACGGAGTAAACGTCGCTGCACGCTTGGAGGCGCTTGCCCCGGCCGGCGGGATATGCGTCTCCGAGGCGATCCATGCCCAGGTTCGCGATCGGCTCGCCCTGGATTTTGTGGACCTTGGTGAGCACAAGGTGAAGAACATCGCTCGGCCTGTGCGTGCTTATCGTGTGCCTCTTGTGTCGGAGGAGCGTATCAATTCACCCTTCCGTGGCCTTGACGCCTTTGAGTTCGAACACGCCGATCTCTTCTTCGGCCGTACACACGCTATCTGCCTCTGCATCGACCGGCTGGAACAGCTAGCGGCGAACGGCAAGTCTTTCTTGCTGATCTATGGAATGAGCGGGTCAGGAAAATCCTCTCTCCTGCGTGCGGGGCTACTCCCTACGATCACACGACCTGGCGCGGTGGCGGGCATCGCTCTGTGGCGGCGTTGCCTGTTCCGGCCGTCAGAAGGAACCGACGCGATCGCGTCATTGGCCGCCGCATTGCTTCGTGAAGATGCTTTGCCGGAATTGGCGCAAGAGACAACGGTGACGGATTTGACGCAGTACCTTCGTAGCGCACCCGAGCGCGCCCTTGGGATGATCCGCGCCGCACTTGCCAAAGCTACTATGCCTGCGCACGCCAGTGCACAGGCGCGGTTGGTGGTCGCTTTAGATCAAATGGAGGAGTTGTTCACGACTGAGGCGGAGCCGATGTCCCACACGGAACTAGTGCGAGCGCTCGCGACGTTTGCAGGAAGCGGGTTCGTTTGGGTGATTGGCACGATCCGGTCTGATTTTTTTCACCGCTGCAGCGAGGTTCCCGGTTTCTGGACGCTGAAGGATGGGCTCAGCAGCTATGAACTGTTGCCCCCGACTGGCCCGGAAATCGCTCAAATCATCCGCGAGCCGGCACGCGCAGCCGGTTTGCGCTTTGAGGAGGACGCAGATCAGGGGCGGCTCGAGGACGTGCTGCAGGAGGCAGCGGTTGCAGATGCCAGATCATTGCCCCTTCTCGAATTCATGCTGGAAGCGCTCTTCCAGGCAGGCCGAGAGCGCCGTCTGCTCACATTCGCGGCGTATAGAGCGTTTGGCGGCCTTGAAGGCGCGATTGCACGTCGCGCCGACGAGGTAGTCGGGTCGCTTCCCCCTGACGTACAGGATGCCTTGCCGGCCGTGCTCACCGCTCTGACTACAGTACGCCTCGACGAAGAGGCGATCACGGCGCGTCCTGCCTCGCTCTCGCAATGGAGCGGCCGGCCGGCGCAAATCGTTCTCGTCAACGCCATGATGGCCGCCCGGCTCCTGGCCAGCGACGAAAATCCTGCGGGCGATGCAGTTGTGCGCGTAACACATGAAGCGCTTCTCACTCGCTGGCCGCGAGCGCGGGACATTGCGTATGCGAACCGGAATTTCCTCGAGACACGTGCGCGCGTGCAGGCGGATGCTCGCCTATGGCTTTTTGACAACAAGAACCCAGACCTTCTGCTGCCCCCCGGCAAGCGGTTAGCAGAGGGCGAAGAACTTCTGTCGAGACGTGACGAGGTCGAAGACGAGATCGTCGCCTACGTCGAAGCCTCGTTGCAGATGCACCAGACCAGGCTGGCGAAAGAGCGTCAAGTTGAGCGCATGCGCATAGAGGCGGAAGAGACCACGAAGCGAGAGCGTTTGGAAAGTGAGGCTGAACGCCGAAGCTTGGCGGCCGAGGCCGCGATACGCCTTGCGCGGCGCACGCGTTACGCAGCCATCATCGCGATAAGTTTGGGCGTCATCGCCGGTGCTGGTGCGATCGCCGGATTCCATGGGCAACACGAGGCGAGACGACAGGCTATGGTGGCGCAAGTCAATGCAGACCAAGCCCGTGCAGCGGAGCGGAAGGCCATTGAGGCGCGTAACCAGGCGCTCCGCAATCAATCCCTTTCCCTCTCGCTTCTTTCTCAGCAGACCGCTATGACCGGCGACACCGAAGCCGCCATTCTGTTGGCGTTGGAGGCGTTACCGAAGGACGTTGCTGCCCCGGAACGGCCCTATGTGAAAGAAGCGGAATTTGCCCTTTACCAGGCGCTGTTCCAGCACCATCAGACCATGATATTCCGCCATGATGCTGGCGTGACATATGCCGCTTTCAATGCAGGCGGAGACCGTATCGTAACGTCGTCTTACGACCGGACCGCGCGCATCTGGAACGTTGCAAACGGGACGGAAATGGCCGTCTTGAGGGGCCACCAGGGCGCGGTCGAAAGCACTTCCTTCAATCCGGACGGCAGTCGTGTCGTGACGGCCAGCCGCGACGGTACGGCGCGAATCTGGGACGTCGCGGCAGGCAAACAGATCTTCGTCCTTCCCCAGCCTGGCCACGTTCACACCGCGATGTTCAGCCCTGCCGGCACGCGGGTGCTCACCGGATCGGATCAAGGAGCTTTGACTATCTGGGATACAAAGACCGGCGGAAGAACTGAAATCGCTGAGAGCTTCGGGACAACGTCGGCTGCGTTCAGCCCTGATGGTCTGAGTGTCGCGGCCGGCAACGGGCATGAACGTTCTGTTCGCATCTGGAGGATTGAGAACCGTCAGTTAATCAGAAGCCTGGACAACCAGTTTTGGCCCGATGAGGTCGTATTCAGTCCCGATGGCAGCAAGATCCTGGCAGCCTCATGGGGCACAATAACATGGACCATGGCGTCCCGCCTTTGGGATGTGCCGAGCGGAACCCTGATTGCGTCACTCCTCGGTCACACCAGCGATATTCATGGTGGCACCTTCAGCCATGACGGCCGCTATATTGCGACGGTCTCCCTCGATGGCACGGCGCGTCTTTGGGATGGCATATCCGGCAATATGCGTCGCGCGCTGGGGCAGGAAACCGGTGGACTCAAGCTGTCTGCTTTCCAAGCCGCGGATGGCGACCAGAAAATGAATTGCGCATTCAGCCCTGACGACCGGCTCCTCGCCACCGCTGCAAAGGAGAATGCGGTCCGCATATGGGATGTTGAGAGTGGCACTGAATTCGCGACTATCAGAGGACATCGTGGGCCAGTCACACACGTGGCTTTCCGTCCCGACGGTAGTGGTCTCCTTACGGCCTCGTACGACGGTACGGCCCGACTGTGGGACATCGATGGCGTCCTGGCGACTACCTTACGACACCAACACCGACCGGCGTTTGCTGTATTCAGCCCGGATGGAAAGCGCGTCATGACCGGGGATACCATCGCCCGCATTTGGGATGTGGCGAGCGGCCGCGAGACTACGAGACTTGAAACCGATGGCGATGCGGTCGAGTACGGGACCTTCAGTCCGGATGGCCGCGTCGTTGCGACCGCTTCTTCGTACGGCCGTATTACGCTTTGGGACGCCGAGAGCGGGCGCGCGACACGTCGGTTGGCCGTCAACGGCACGGCAGTCGTCCATATTCAGTTCAGCCCTCGCGGCGACCTGCTGGCATCGGCGTCCGCGGATGGAACGGCGCAGCTATGGAACACGTCGACGGGTGCCAAAGTGGCCGTTCTGACGGCAAGCGCGAACTTGCGGAAGGTTCTGTTCAGCCCCGATGGCAAGCTTGTAATCACAGCGTTGACAGACGGCACGGCGCGGCTGTGGAGGACGGACGGAACCGAGGTGGAAATTCTGGCTGGGCATCAGAAGCGGATCACGGCGGCCGTCTTCAGTCCCGATGGAGGTCTGGCTGCGACCAGCTCGCTGGATGGGACCGCCCGCGTCTGGTCCACTACAGATGGCAGTGTCGTCGCCACGTTGAGAGGCCATGGCGATGGGTTGACAGATATCGCTTTCAGCCAGGATGGACGATCAATCGTGACCGCTTCGCGCGATGGTACGGCCCGCATTTGGAATGTTCCCGATGGAACGGAGCGGCAAATCCTCAGAGGGCACGATGGCGCGCTGAACTACGCCGCATTCAGCCGGAATGGCTCATTCGTTGCAACGGCATCTTTTGAAGACCACACGGTGAGACTGTGGGACGTGGATGCGGGCCGTCAGGTGATGCTCCTTGACAATCAGCGGGATGCAACGGACACGGAACCAAGTTCAATGAGGCCAGCCTTTAGCTCTGGTGGAACCGAGATCGCAGTCGCTTCCGCGTACCGAAAGGTACAGATCATTCGGGTTTTTCCGACAACTGGGGAGCTCATCGCTTTTGCCCACAGCATCGTACTGCGCGACCTGACCCCCTGCGAGCGAAAGCGCTTCTTCTTGCCGGTTGACGGTCAACGGGCAGAATGCCGGAGCTAGGAGAACCGGGAGCAATGCAAGAAAGTTTCCGGTCGGAAAACAGATCGCTGCCGCTCATTAAATCCGGAACGACGCTCGGCGCAGCTGCAAAGATATTGACGAATTCCACCTAAGACACGGCTTTCGCCACCGACACGAACGGTCGCCGCATCGGACTGGTGACACTTCGCCAGATCACGTCAGCTCTGTCATCCGCTGTCGAGGAGCCACAGGCGGCCGTTGCTTAAGGGGACGGCCGTTCGTTTCTTTGCAGATCCACAGGGCTGAAGCCTTGTGGATCTGCACATGACCAACTTCCGTAGTGCCCGGCACGCATACGCCCGACGCCAGCTTTCTGATGAGTTCCATAAACCGGAAAGCGGCCGCCCCGGTCGAATTGAGGGAACGTGTGAGTTGGTAACTCCGCGCACACCCTACATCGCCGTCTACACGTTGACAGTCGCCCGCGTTAAACTTGGGAAATGACTGCACGGGGACTATATTGCAGTCAATGAAGGCACCTGCGAGGGTCTGACTATGGCTATTCTGACAGCACGAAATGTACCTGATGAAGTGCACCGGGCTTTGCGCGTTCGGGCGGCGAATCACGGCCGTAGCACAGAGGCGGAAGTCCGCGAGATTCTGGAACGTGCGGTAAAGCCCGAACAGCGTATTCGCATCGGCGATACCTTGGCTGAGTTGAGCGGGCGGCTTGGCTTGACCAATGATGATTTTGAAGTGTTCGACCAGATGCGAGACAAAGCGCCGGCGGAGCCAATGAGGTTTGAATGATCGTCCTGGACACGAATGTCGTCTTGGAGGCGATGAAGCCGGCTCCGGATTTGGCTGCGCGCAATTGGTTGAATGACCAGGTAGCCGAAACCTTGTACCTGTCCAGCGTAACGCTGCGGAACTGCTGTTTGGCATCGGTGCGCTACCGGAGGCATCAAGTTTCTAGGGCAGCAAAACCGACAGATCAATCGCGCGGCGGCTGCATAGTGCCTTGGACCTTGACGCACCAAAGCGGTTCTCCCATAATCAAGGTGAACCAAGGAAAGTCAGGCCTCATGACAGCTGCGTTTACCGTTCGTGTAAAAGATGAAACCGCGAGCAAGCTGGATCAACTCGCTGAGAAGCTGGATCGGTCTCGCTCTTATATGGCTGCCGAAGCCATCGAAGCTTTCGTTGAGCAACAGGAATGGCAGCTTGCCGAGATTGAAGCCGGGTTGGCGGAGGCCGATCGGGGTGAGTTCGCCAGCGAAGAAGATGTGGCGAAAGTCGTCGCGAAGTACGTCAAGTCCGCTCGGCAATCATGAGTCGGAAGCGTATTCGCTGGACGATAAGGGCGTTGCGGCGAATTGATGAGATCGGTGCGTATATCGAAAAAGACGATCCGGATGCGGCAGCTCGCGTCGTGGCGCGGATTGTCACTGCCGTGGATGCGTTAGCGGAGTACCCTGCCAGTGGGCGGCCCGGTCGTATCAAGAGCACGCGCGAGCTCGTGTTAGCCGACATTCCCTACATCATTCCCTACCGCGTAAGTCGCGACGTCGAGATCCTCACCGTCATGCACGCCCATCAGCAATGGCCGCGGGTACTCTAGTCACGACCAACCGTGCCGGGTTCGCTGGTCCGCCTTCGTCAGCGCGAACCCGCGCGTCTCGTCGTCGAAAATCGACTCGACCAGGAAACGACTGTCCACCGGCATGGTATCCGACTTCCCAATGCCATGGACGGCGTGCCTGGCCTGACGCAGCCGCCGATCAGGCCGGGAGAAAGCTTCATCTACGAGTTCACGCCGCCTGATGCCGGAACATTCTGGTATCACCCGCACGCCAACAGCCTCGAGCAACTCGGCCGCGGCCTCACCGCAGCGGTGATCGTGGAGGCACGCCAACCCGTCGCCGTCGACAGCGACCTCGTCTGGATGCTTTCGGACTGGCGGCTGACCGAGGACGGCGGCAACCGGATGGAGGCCGGGGTGTCCGGCCGCGTCGGCAATACGGTGTCACTTAACGGCCGGGTGTCGGAGGCTGAAGCTTTCCGGTCGGGCGAGCGCGTCTGCAGCAGCGCTTCAAGGGAAGGAGTAGACACCGTGGTCGACGCAACGGGTGCTGCTCCTTGCTATCGAGACGGTAGATCGCTCCACTCTTTTGGAACCGGCTTGCAAATGTGCTCTCCGCACGTGGAGCCGTCTTGAATGGGCCGATGATCAGCCGCGCATTTCTCGTGCAACAGTTTTCAGGCGGCCAAGATCTTCAAGGTGACGCGCCATGTAGCGCGACGCTTCTTCGTTTTTCCCCGCAAGGATGAGATCCAGGAGCTCGATATGCTCGAGGCAGCGTTCGCGCGCGCTGTTGCGATCGAGCATCTGGCGGTAATCGATCAGCCGGCGTAGGCGGTCGAGCCTGTTCAGCGCATCGATGAAGAAGCTGTTCTGGCAGCATTCGATGATCGCCTCGTGCATGCCGCTGTTAAGCCCAAACAGCTTTGCATCCGAAACGGTCCAGATGCCGCCGTTGACCAGCCACTCCTGTTCCTCGCGGCAGCGCAGAAGTGCTGGGCGGTTCAGCTTGAAGGTCGGCTCCAACAGTGCGGCGGGTTCTATCAACAGGCGAAATCGGTAGCTGTCCTCGTAGGCCTGGAGTGAAGTGAGGACCGGCAGAAATGCCCAGCCGTGGCCTGGCAGTCGCTCGATCCAACCCTCATTGGCCATGCGCAAAAGGATTTTTGAGAGCTGGCCTTTCGTGAGATCGTAGCGACGAAGAAACTCGCTTTCCGTAATCTTTTCCGGAAGTCGGCCGTGCAGCCGGTCGTCGGCGATCGTCAGATAGATCTGTTCGTCATCCTCCGTTGAAGCCGATTCCCGAGACAGTTTCTCGGCCGCCCCGACATCGGCGATCATGTAGCCGCCGCCTTCGCCCTGTTTCAGGACACCTGCTTCGTGCAGGAGCTTCATGGCCTTTCGCACCGGCGAGCGTGATACGCGGAGCTGTTCGGCAAGCTTGCGTTCCACCAGGCGATCGCCCTCGGAAAGCTTGTCGGTGCGAATATGCGCGACGATCTGGTCGGCGAGGCTGACGATCAGCGGGGTGGTCTGCAAAGCTAAGCTCCCGATTTTGCTCATCTATGCCACAACGCCGCGGCGACGCCAAGAGTTTTTGGTTTTTCTCTATTGCAAAATACCAAGCGGGGGCGTATTTGGTATTTTAGAGGAGAAAAAGACCAAGGCGGTCTGGAGGACTCCAATTCGATTTTTGCTTGCTCGACGCCGACGCGAAGTCGGCGAACGATCTCGCGTGGCCTCCGCCATCTCCTGAACGGTGAGGAAGACATGACGATTAAACTTCTCGTACTGCCGGGTGATGGGATCGGTCCGGAGATCACGTCCGCGACCTTGGAGGTGCTGAAGGTCGCCGCGGCCGCAACGGGCGTGGGGCTCGACTTTGAGTTCAAAGACATTGGCCTCAAGTCCCTTGCCGAGCAGGGCACGACGCTTCCGGATGCGGTGATGAAGCGCGTGCCCGAGGTGGATGGGGTCATCCTTGGGCCGGTCTCGCATTACGAATATCCGTCGCGCGACAAAGGCGGAATCAATCCGTCTGGCGAGCTAAGAACCAAATTCGAGCTTTACGCCAACATTCGCCCCTGCCGCTCGCGTGATGGGTTGACGATCCTTCGTAAACCGATGGACCTCGTCCTGGTGCGCGAGAACACCGAAGGCTTCTACTCCGATCGCAATATGTATGCCGGTACAGGCGAATTCATGCCGGATCCGGATATGGCCTTTTCGATCCGCAAGGTGACTGCCAAGGCTTCCTCTCGTGTGGCCAAGGCGGCTTTCGAACTGGCACGCCACCGCCGCAAGAAGGTGACCGCGGTGCATAAGGCCAATGTGGTCAAGCTCTCCGACGGCCTGTTCCTGCGCGAAGTGCGGAAGGTCGCGGAAGCCTATCCGGATGTGCATTTGGAAGAGTTGATCGTCGATGCGGCGGCCGCCCATCTCATTCGCTCGCCGGATCGCTTCGACGTCATCGTCACCACCAACATGTTCGGCGATATCCTCTCGGATGAGGCATCGGAGCTTTCGGGAAGCCTTGGACTTGGTGGGTCCATCAACGCCGGTGACGACATTTGCGTCGCACAGGCACAGCATGGATCGGCGCCAGACATTGCCGGCACAAACGTGGCGAACCCGACCTCCCTCATTCTTTCGGCCGGCATGTTGCTTGATTGGCTCGCTCACCGTCGAAACGATCCGCGCCTCGCGCGCGCCGCGGCACTGATCGAAACAGCGACCGACGCCGTTTTGCGGGACCCGCATTCACGCACGCGCGACGTCGGGGGAGGCCTCGATACCGATGCCTTCACCGCGAAGGTGGTGGATGCCATTCGCGCCGCCGGTGCTTCGACATCGGTCGCCTGACGACACCTGAAATCCCCGCAAGGGCAAGCCGGGACTGTGTTCCGGCGATCCTGGAGGAGGGGGCCGAATGGCGGCCCCAGGGATCGAACAACACAGAGACATGGATGGAGGAGTTTCCATGAAGAAGATCACACGACGCGCCTTTTCAACGCTGCTTGCCGCTGCCGCGACAGTGGTTCTGGTCAACCAGGCGGCCGTTCCCGCCTTCGCGGACGAACAACTTAAATCCCTGCACATCATGGCACCGAGCAGCCCGGGAAGCGGCTACGACCAGTTGGCCAGAACAATTCAAACGATACTGCAGGAAGACAAGTTGACGGGGCCCGTTGAGGTCCAAAACGTGGCCGGTGGTGGCGGAACGGTCGGCCTTTCGCAGTTTGTCACCACCAAACCGCGGCATCCGTCGGCTATGGTCATTGGTTTTGCGCTGGTCGGCGGCGTGTTGACGACCAAGTCGCCCGTGACGCTCGACCAGACTGTTCCAGTCGCAAGACTCATGGGCGAGGCCGATGCCATCGTGGTGCCGGCGAACTCCGATATCAAGACGATGGATGACCTGGTTGCACGTCTGAAGACAGATCCGGCGAAGGTCTCCTGGGCCGGTGGTTCAATCGGCGGTATCGATCATGTCGCCGCAGGCTTGATCGCCAAGACCGTTGGCGTCGATCCGAAGAAGATCAACTACGTGGTGCATGCCGGTGGCGGCGAGGTGCTGGCCTCGACCCTTGGAGGCCATGCCACCGTTGGCATCAGCGGCTATGAGGAGTTCCGCGCGCAGGTCGAGGCCGGCCAACTTCGCGCCCTTGCCGTTACCGGTGACACTCGTATTCCGGGGCTCGAGGTGCCGACGCTGAAGGAGGCAGGCGTTGATCTCGCCGTCATGAACTGGCGCGGAATCATGGCGCACCCGAAGCTTTCCGACGAAGACCGCGAAGGGCTTGAGAAGGCGATTGCCGCCCTCGTCAAGACGCCCGAATGGAAGGCTGCTCTCGAGAAGCGCGGCTGGATCGACACCTATCTACCGGCAGACGCTTTTGCTGCGTTCCTCGCCGACGAGCAGAAGCGCGTCGAGGGCGCATTGAAGGAAGTCGGGCTGCTCTGACCGGCGTCCACCTTGGGAGGTGTCATCATGTTGAAATCGGCCAATTTCCGTATCGGGGAGACAATCCTCGGACTTGCGTCGCTCAGTCTCGGTCTTTTCATCGGTTTCGAGACATGGTCGACGCCTCCCATCGCAGCGCAGACGGTGATCGGGCCAGGTCTGTTTCCTGCCCTCATCGCCACGGGACTGATCCTCGTTGGCCTGCAGCTTCTCTACGAGGCTTTCCTTCATCGCTTGCAGGCGGAGGAATTTCCAGAGCTCGACTGGAAAGCCGTCATCCTGGTGGCTGCTGCCTTCGCGTCACAGCTCGTGTTGCTTGAGAGGCTCGGCTGGATCGTCTCCGGCACCTTCCTCTTCGTCGTCTCGGCAATGGCCTTCGGCAGCCGGACCCATCTGCGCAATCTCATGATCGGGCTGTTGCTGACCGCGCTGACATATCTCGTGTTCGACTATGGGCTCGACCTCGATCTGCCGACTGGCAGCTACATCGAAGACCTGATCGATCTTGCCCGCGGCTCCGTTTGAAGTCGCGCTCGGTTCGAATGTTGAAACCATAGATCTAGCCGAAATTCTCATAGCCCAAGGGCGGAATGAACATGGATACCCTAGCAGCACTCTTCCACGGCTTTGCCGTTGCCGCCACGCCGTACAATCTGTTCTGGTCCCTCGTCGGCGTGACACTTGGAACGGCAATCGGCGTTCTTCCCGGCATCGGACCGGCGCTGACTGTCGCCTTGCTACTTCCCGTCACCTACGGGATGGAGCCGACGAGCGCCTTCATCATGTTTGCCGGCATCTACTATGGCGCCATGTACGGCGGATCGACCACCTCTATCCTGCTCAACACGCCGGGCGAGTCCGCGTCCATCGTCACGGCGCTCGACGGCCACGCCATGGCGCGCAAGGGCCGCGGTGCGCAGGCGCTGGCGACGGCCGCCATCGGCTCCTTCGTCGCCGGCACCATCGCGACGGTCGCGCTCACCTTCGTCGCGCCGCTGATGGTAAAGATGGCACTGCTTTTCGGCCCGACGGAATACTTCGCGCTGATGGTGCTTGCGCTCACCACGGTCACCGCGGTGCTCGGCGATTCGCTCTCTCGGGGTCTTGCGAGCCTGCTGTTCGGTCTCGCTCTCGGTCTTGTCGGGATCGATCTGCAGACGGGCCAGGCCCGCTTTACGCTCGGCATCTCGGAGCTGCTCGACGGCATCGACGTGGTTGTCGTCGCCGTCGGCCTCTTCGCGGTTGGCGAAACTCTCTTCACCGTTGCACGCCACTGTTTCGAGACCGAGGAACTCTATCAGCTCGAGGGCTCCAAGTGGATGAGCCGTGAGGACTGGCGTCGCTCCTGGAAGCCGTGGTTGCGTGGAACGGCGCTCGGTTTTCCGATCGGCGCGCTGCCGGCCGGCGGCAGCGAGATCCCGACCTTCCTGTCTTATCTGACGGAAAAACGCCTTTCGAAAAACCCGGAAGAGTTCGGTCATGGTGCGATCGAGGCGGTCGCCGGACCGGAAGCTGCCAACAACGCTTCAGCCGCAGGCGTGCTTGCGCCTCTTCTGGCGCTCGGTCTGCCGACGTCTGCGACCGCAGCGATCATGCTGGCTGCTTTCCAGCAGTACGGCATCCAGCCGGGTCCGCTGCTCTTTGATAACAATCCCGAGCTCGTCTGGGGACTGATTGCCAGCCTCTATATCGGCAACGTCATGCTGCTTTTGCTCAACCTGCCGCTTGCCGGGGTCTGGGTGAAGCTGCTCGCGATCCCGCGTCCGTGGCTTTACTCGGGCATCTTGCTGTTTGCGACGATGGGTGCCTATACGCTCAACAACAACATCGTCGATGTCGCGCTGCTCTGGATCATTGGCGTCATCGGCTTTGGCATGCGGGTGCTTAACGTCCCGGTCGCGCCTTGCATCGTTGGCCTGATCCTTGGACCGCTCGCCGAACAGCAGTTCCGTCGCGCCCTGACGATCAGTCAGGGGGATGCCAGCGTCTTCTTCACCCATCCGATCTCGCTCGCGCTGATTGTCATCGCTGTGACGCTTGTTCTCGTGCCCACCCTTTTGCGCTGGCGTGCTGCACGCCAGGCAGGCGAAGCCGCAAACCAAGCCTGAGCCTTGCCGTCGGTCACTGATCAACCAGGAACATCGCCATGTCGAAAGTCACATACTTCTCCGTCGACGAACTGTCTGCCTTCGCGACGAAGATATTCACCGGCACTGGAATGTCAGAGCCCGACGCAGCCACGATCGCCCGCGATCTGGTGAAGGCCAATCTGCGCGGTATCGACTCCCACGGGGTCTCGCGGATCCCGATGTATGTCGAGCGGCTGCAGCGCGGGCTTGTGAACCCAATACCCAAAATCGGTATCCGCAAGGTTGCCGGAGCCGTGTCCCTTGTCGATGGCGACAATGGCATGGGGTTCCTTGCCTCCCATAAGGCCACCGCAGAAGCCGTTGAACTCGCGAAAGCCAACGGCATCGGCCTGGTCGGGGTTCACCGCAGCACCCACTTTGGCATGGGTGCGCTTTACGCACTGCAGGCGATCGAGGCCGGCTATATCTCGATGATCTTCACGAATTCATCGCCGGCGATCCCAATGTGGGGCGGGCGTACCACCTTCCTCGGCGCAAGCCCGATCGCTGCGGGCATCCCGGGCGGTAAACACGCGCCCTATGTTATGGATATGGCGATGACCGTCATCGCCCGCGGCAAGATTCGACTTGCCGCAATGAAGGGCGAGGCCATTGCGGAAGGACTTGCACTCGACGTGGACGGCAATCCGACGACGGATGCGGCCAAGGCGTTCGAAGGCGTCTGCCTGCCGTTTGGCGGGGTCAAGGGATCCGTGCTTGCAACACTCATGGACCTCATGTCTGGCGTGCTCACCGGCGCGAACTTCGGCGGCGACGTAAAGAGCCTCTATTTCGATCACAGTGAGCCGCAAAACGTCGGCCACCTCTTCTTTGCCATCAAGCCTGATCTCTTCATGTCGCTGGAGAACTTCGACGCGCGCATGGACGCGTTCTACGAGCGCATCAAGTCGCTGCCGAAGGCAGCCGGTGTTGAGGAAATCATGATGCCCGGGGAACCGGAACAGCGCCGCGAGGACGAGCGGCTGAGGACTGGTATTCCGATCACCGACAACGTGGTGGCGGACCTGGCGAAGGAAGGTGAACGCATTGGCGTGCGTTTCCCGACCGGCCGGGCGCCCGGCGAGGCGGCCTGATGAACCGCTTGTCAGCCCATATCGGCTACTTGTTCACCGAACGTCCGCTTCCGGAAAGGATAGAAGCAGCGGCCGGCGCCGGCTTCACGGCGATCGAGCACCCCAGCCCATGGCATGTTCCCGCAACTGAAATGCGGTCACGTATGGTCGCAAACAGCCTCTCGTTCGCGCAGCTGTGTGCGGCTATCGGTGACGCCAGCAAAGGCGAAAAAGGCTTGGGCGCACTTCCTGGTCGCGAGATCGAGTTTCGCGAGCGTTTCAACCGGGCGCTCGATTATGCGGTCGCGGTCGATTGCCCCTTCGTGCATCCGATGGCTGGCGTTCCGGGCATTGCCGACATGTCGGCTGCGGCTGAAACCTATCACCGCAATCTCAGCTATGCCGTGGAGCGGACGACCGGCACCAAGGTCAAGATCCTTATCGAAGCGATCAGCGAGGCGGCGGTGCCAGGCTATTTCCTGTCCACGCTCGATCACGCCAGCCTTGTTCAGGACATCTTCGGTCCCGGCAACCTCGCGCTGCTGGTGGACACATTCCATGCCCGCGCGAACGGCGTTGATCTGGTGCCTTGGATAGAGGCCAACGCGCATCGGGTCGGGCATGTCCATGTCGCCGATCATCCGGGCCGGCACGAGCCCGGAACCGGTGCGATAGACTTCGAAGCGCTCCTCGAGGCCCTTGCCGACCAGGCCTACGAAGGCGCGATCGGCTTCGAATACATCCCTTCTAATACCACAATTGAAAGCGCCGCCTTCCTTCCCCGCTGGAAGCAGTTGATCGGCGCCAAGTTGCAGCAGAGGCAAGACAGGAGGCTCGCATGATCACAGCAATCAATCCGGCGACTGGCCAGGAACTCGGACGCTACGAAGGGCATGACGATGCCTTTGTCGATGCCGCCCTTTCTGCAGCCAGCGCCGCCCAGAAAGCATGGCGCAAGGTGCCCACCGAAGACCGGGTTCGTTTGCTTGCCGGCATGGCGGGGGTGCTGCGCGCCGGCAAGGCGCGATATGCCGAAATGATCACGCTTGAGATGGGCAAGCCGATCGTCGAGGCCGAAGCCGAAATCGAGAAATGCGCCTACAATTGCGACTTCTACGCCGAACATGCGCCGAAGTATCTTGCGGACGAACCGGTCGCGTCGAACGCGTCCGAGAGCGTCGTCGTGTTCGACCCGCTCGGCGTCGTTCTTGCCATCATGCCGTGGAACTATCCCTTCTGGCAGTTCTTCCGCTTCGCAGCACCTGCGTTTGCGGCTGGTAACGGCGCGATCCTCAAGCATGCCAACAACGTGCCGCAATGCGCGCTGGCGATCGAAGAGATCATGAAGGAAGCTGGCTGCCCGGAGGGGCTGTTCCGCACGCTGCTGATCGAGCCGCAAAAGGTCGCGGGTCTCATCGCTGACGACCGCATCGCTGCGGTGACGCTGACTGGCTCGACCGAGGTCGGTGCGATTGTCGCCGCGCAGGCCGGCAAGGCGCTGAAGAAGCAGGTGCTGGAACTCGGCGGCTCCGATCCGTTCATCGTGCTTGCCGACGCCGATCTCGAAGAAGCGGCCGCCGTTGCCGTCAAGGCGCGCTACATCAATGTCGGCCAATCCTGCGTTAACGCAAAGCGGTTCATCGTCGAGGACGCGGTTGCTGATCGTTTCGTCGAACTGTTCTGCTCGGGGGTTGCGAAGCTGAAGATCGGTGATCCCCTTGCGCGTGACACCAACATCGGACCGATGGCGCGCGCCAATCTCCTGAGCGGCCTGCATGCGCAGGTAGAAAAGACCATTGCCGCCGGCGCAACTCTGAAAATGGGCGGCAAGCCGATCGATGGCCACGGCTTTTATTATCCCCCAACGGTGCTCGATCATGTGACTGCGGAGATGACCGCCTTCCGCGAAGAAACCTTCGGCCCCGTTGCGGCGATCATCCGGGCAAGAGACGCAGAGGAAGCGATCCGCCTGGCGAACCAGACCGAATTCGGGCTCGGCTCGGCGATCTGGAGCCGCGACATCGAGCGGGCGCGCAAGCTCGCCCGCGACCTCGATGCCGGCGCCGTCTTCATCAACGGTATGGTCGCTTCCGACCCACGCTACCCATTCGGTGGCATCAAGCGTTCCGGCTATGGCCGGGAGCTCGGGGTCTACGGCATTCGCGAGTTCGTCAACATCAAGACCGTCTGGATCGGTCCAGCCGTCGCAGCAAAGTAAGGAATGCTTTGATGACGAAACCAGCAATACTCCGCCCGCGCGACCTGCCGACGAACGACCGCGGCGGTGGTGCGCGCACCACGCCGTTGGTCACGCGTAAATGCGGATCGACCAGCATGATCAACGGCATCACCGCCTTTGATCCGGGTGCAGCGATCGGGTTGCACAAGCACAATTGCGAAGAAAGCGTGATGGTCATCGAAGGCCGGGCGATCGCGGAGATCGACGGTGTCCAGCATCATCTCGACACGAATGACACGACATGGATTCCGGCAAATGTGCCGCATCGCTTCATCAATCCGACCGATAAGCCCATGCGCATTTTCTGGGTCTATGCGTCCGTCGATGCGACCCGCACGATGATCGCAACTGGCGAGGAACGGTCGATCGACGCCGAACACGGTCACAAGCCGGCATGAGGTTCCTATGATCTATGAGGTTGCTGAAATTGCAGTGAAGGCCGGTCAGGAAATAGATTTCGAAAAGGGGGTCGAGCAAGCGGCTCCGCTTTTCCTTCGTGCAAAAGGCTGTCACGGCCTTTCACTCCACAGGGTCCTGGAGAACCAGTCCGTGTACCGTCTCCTCGTGAAATGGGAGACCGTCGACAACCATCTCGTCGATTTTCGCGGTTCTGACGATTTCCAGGAGTGGCGCCGTCTCGTCGGTGACTTCTTCGACGGGCCACCGGTGGTGACCCATTCTTCGTCTACGGCGCGATACGGAGCCGAATGACCAGAATGAAGCTGCTGGCCATTGCGACGTTTCTGCTGACGCTTTCAATCGGAGGGGTCGGTGGATGGGTAATGTGGCATTTTCATATGCCACTCGCCTGGCTTCTCGGCGCGATGATATTCTGCGGGCTTGCGGCATTGGCGGGACTTCCCCTCGCCATGCCAAAGTTTGCGCGCCCTCCGATGACCGCTACGATCGGGGCAATGTTGGGGACGTCGTTCTCGCCGGCCGTCTTTGAACATGCCGTTGTGTGGCTCATGTCTCTTGCCGGACTCGTTTTCTTCATCGCTGCCGCAGCGTCGGTTGCCTACGTCTACTTCCGTAAGGTCGGGAAATTCGACCATCCGACGGCCTTTTTCTCAGCCATGCCCGGGGGACTGGTCGAAATGATCACACTCGGTGCCGAACGGGGCGGCGACGAGAGGATGATCTCGCTCATCCACGCGGCGCGCATCTTCCTCGTCGTCCTCTCGCTGCCATTTGTCATCCAACTGATATCGGGGGAAGAGATAGGTCGGAGCGGGTCAAGCTACGTTCCATTTTCAGCCGTTGAGGCCATGGACTTAGCTTGGTTTGCAGCCGCTATTGGGTTGGGAGTGGCGGCCGGCATTATCCTGCGTCTTCCCGCGCGATACCTGCTCGGGCCGATGATTGTAAGCGCGGGGCTGCATCTGTCGGGCGTTTCCGATTTCCAGCTTCCGAGCGTGTTTCTGGCGGCGGCGCAGGTGGTAATTGGAACCACGGTCGGCTGCCGTTTCGTCAACACCGCGCCTATGTTGATCCTGAGGGTGATCGGGCTATCCGTCGGTTCGACGGTGTTGCAGCTCTCCATGTCGCTTGGGTTCGCACTGCTTGTCTCGACCATGACCGGCGATCGTTTCGTCGGAACGGTCCTCGCGTACTCGCCGGGAGGGGTCGCCGAGATGAGCCTGATAGCTCTTTCTCTCGGGATAGAAGTTCCCTTCGTGGTGTTTCACCACATTATCCGGGTCTTGTTGGTGGTGGCCGGTTCCGCCACCGTTTTCCGCCTACGTATCGATCCGTTCGAAACCAAATAACACGCCTCTCGCTGGCGCTCTGCGCCACGATCACAATCTCGGAGCATCCAAATGGACATGTTCACAGCTGCTGGCCTGTCGGCACTGATGCAGGTCATCGCCATCGACCTTGTTCTTGCTGGCGACAACGCGGTGGTGATCGGCCTCGCTGCAGCCGGCCTAGAACCAACGCAACGTCGCAAGGCAATCATGGTGGGCATCTTCGCCGCCACCGTTCTGCGCATCGCATTCGCTACGGTCGCAGTGCATCTGCTGGCAATTATCGGGCTGCTGCTTGCAGGTGGCCTGTTGCTGCTTTGGGTCTGCTGGAAAATGTGGCGCGAGCTGCGGGCAGGCCACGGTGACGAAGAAGGCATGGCTAACGAGAATGCGCCCAGGAAGACATTCTTCCAGGCTGCGACACAGATTGTTGTCGCCGATGTCTCTATGTCGCTTGATAACGTACTCGCCGTCGCCGGCGCGGCGCGCGAACACCCAAGTGTTCTGATCGTGGGGCTCGGCCTTTCGATCGCCCTGATGGGGATTGCAGCGAACCTTATTGCCCGCCTGCTGACCAGGCACCGCTGGATCGCCTACGTCGGTCTGGCGATCATTCTCTATGTCTCACTGGATATGATCTATCGCGGCACGCTCGAGGTCGCGCCTTTTGTCCAGGCTGCCGTGCTCTGAAGATGCGCTAAGGGAGAGCTACCGGCGGAACCGTTGTTTGCCGGCGAACTACGGTCGCCGGATCGGACCCTTTCAAGGCGAGGGATAGCCGGCGTGCTGCCGACTTCCGGTCGTCGAGTGGAGAGTTTGCGTTGCTTCCAATGATCTGAACGCCCGAGGAGCTCAGGAGCGGACCTTGGCCCGCGTGATCCGAGCGTCTCAATTGGGGCCGGAAGCTGACTGTCCGCTGCTAAGTCGGTCATTGCAAAAAGCAGACATTCGAGGCGTCAGTGCGGAGGTCTGGGATCAGCCCATGCCCAACGCTCTCGGAATGCTGTGATGTCCGCCCGCCGCACACGACCTATGGCACGTGTTGCATTATGATTTGCGTGTGCAGCATCGGCGCCTCGCTGCCGAAATAGGTCTCCAGCAGCGGCAGGAAATCCTCCGAAAGGTAGAAGTCTGTCAGCGCGCGGTCTGCCAGCAGGCGGAAGTCGGCGTCGTTGCGACGCATCGCGATCGCATAGGGTTCATGCGTGATCAGGCGATCGCCGACCTCGAGCGAGGATGGATCGCGCGCCCGCTTGGCCAGGTTGATGAGCAGCACCTGATCGGCGATGTAGGCATCGATCCTGTGGTCCTCCAGTGCCTTGAGCCCGTCCTCATGCGTGTTGAAATCGGCAAGCTTTGTCTTCGATTCTTGGATTGCGAGTGCCTCGCGAAGCGTCCCTGCCGTCGTCGTGTTTGCGCGCATACCGATGACGTTTGTGGCAACGCGCTCGCTGACGGCGTGAACGGCCGGCCCGTTGAGAAAGAGCGCCTGCAGGTAGCTGGGCGAATCCTTGCGCAGCAGCGCGCTCGCCCCGGTGAGGAAGATCGGTTGTGAGAAATCGACGATTTCCCGCCTCTTCAAATTCACAGTGATGGAACCGCAAAGCAAGTCGATATCTTCATTCTCTACTGCATCGAAGCCATCGGCGAGCGTCACCTCAACAAATTCTCGTTTTAGTTGCGGAATTTGATCTTCGATCTCGTCAGCAATCTTGCGGCACAGGTCGATGGCATATCCCACCGGTTCGGCCCCTGGCTGGCGGGTGGAAAATGGTGCTTGATCGGAGATGTAACCGATACGCACGGTTCCGCTCTCCATAATGGAGTTTAGCGTTGCGGCGGCGGACGCCAAAGCCGAAAAGCAAAGGGCGAGGCTCACGAACAGAAACCGCCTCATGCGCTTGGCCATACTTGTCTGAGGGGCACCTGCATGATCCCTATCTCCGGAAAACGGTGTCGATCTCAAAGGCGTTGACCCAGCTTATGGGCTGCCCCTCATATGTCAACCAACGACGCATGGCGTCGCACGGCCGCTTTGTCACAATGGCAAGGTCGACCGGCCTCACGTCCGTCTTTTTTGCGCGAACATGCCGCCGCGCCCGATCCACCATGTATCTGCTATCGGAGATCGGCTAGCGGATGCCCAACGGCCGGGATTAAGGCGCCAAGCAGAAGGCGGAAGGGTAGACATGCCTATTTAGGCGCGACCTCGAGGCGCTGTTTTAGGAGCCAATTCCAAAGCTCCGGATCATTTAAGGCCGCCCACTCAACGCCCGAATGGTCAACGCCTTCCAAGACACTTAAACGGGCATTTCGCTTTAGACCGACAAGTCGTTCGTAAAGCACGACCGAATCCGACAAAGGAATGGTGTCGTCGCTGGTGCCGTGGAACACCCAAAAGGCTGCCTTTTCATTTGTCCTACTCAGGTAGTGACGATTCCCACCGCCAGCGATTGGAACGAAAGCCGCAAATTTATCGGGAAACTGTTCTGCCATGGCCCAAGTACCGAAACCGCCGCGGCTGAAGCCCACGACATAGACCCGCATGCGATCGACACGATACTTCAACATGACCTCCTCAAGAGCTGCCTCCACTTTCTCGATCGGGTAAAGGAGTTCGTCACTTGGATTCTGAGGCGAAAATACCAGGAACGGGAATGTCTTGC
This sequence comes from Ensifer sp. ENS02, assembly GCF_014851885.1. Classification (NCBI taxonomy): domain Bacteria; kingdom Pseudomonadati; phylum Pseudomonadota; class Alphaproteobacteria; order Hyphomicrobiales; family Rhizobiaceae; genus Ensifer; species Ensifer sp. ENS02. The sequence goes on from NZ_JACVAO010000028.1 coordinate 28,352, forward strand.
CCTCCTCGATCAACTTCGGAATTCCGCTCGATCTAACTTTCTCGATATCAGTCCCACCCTGATCGCCGCCGTGAAGCCACACGACGAGTGGGTACGTTTTGTCGGAGAAGACGCATAGTCGTCTGGCGTGTACATCAGATAGTTGAGATCATTCTTTATGTTGCTACGCGATGTCGCGGCCAACTGTTCGGCGTGGGTCACTCCCGCGCTGCACATTCCCCATACGGCCGCAAATACCAGCGCTATGTTGTATCGCGTCATTCGATCACCTCCTCCATGATGTTGAGCGTGTAGCCAAATCAACATGGAACCGAGGTAGCGAAACTCAAGCTTTGGCTGCCAAAATGTGTTCGCTAAGAGGTTTGACCTCAATGCGATGAAGACGCCTTCCAACGCCCTTGACCAGCGCGACGCATGGCAATCCGTTCGAATGGCACCATTGCTAAAATCCACCCGCACCATCGTCGAGCGGCTCGGCGATGTGGTCTTATCAGTTGAAAAACTTTAGCGCACTCATATTTACTTTTATAATTATATAATGCAAATTCCGCGCACGGCTCAGGAGGTGAGCCTTACCAGCAGGAGGAAATCGCTGTGCGCAATTTTTTTAAACTCGGGCTTCTCGCAGCCGTCGTCGGCAGCACATTGGGATTTGGAACGCTGCAGGCTTCTTCGCAGGATCTGGAGCTAACCATCATGGCGCCCGCCGGTGCTGGCGGCGGATGGGATTCGGCGTCCCGCTCGATGCAGGAAGCCATGATGGCCAGCGGCAACGCGAAGAGCGTGCAGGTCATCAACGTCCCCGGCGCAGGTGGCACAGTCGGTCTTGCCCAGTTCATCGGCTCCGCCAAGGGCAATCCCAGCCAACTTCTCGTCGCAGGCATCACGCTCGTCGGCGCCAGCATCTCCAACCAGTCCCCGGTCGATTTAACCCAGGTCACTCCGATCGCTCGTCTGACCGGCGATCCGCTGGTGATCGTCGTTCCGAAGGATTCGCCGATTCAATCCATGGACGATCTGCTTGCGACAATTAAGAAGGACGTCGCGACGACGATCTGGGTTGGCGGATCGGCTGGCGGTGCCGATCATATCCTCGCAGCGCTCGTTACCAAGGCAGCGGGTGCCGATTCCAGCAAGATCAACTACGTAGCGTATTCCGGCGGCGGCGAGTCGCTTGCAGCCATGCTCGGTGGTCAGGCGACCGCGGGCGTGTCGGGTTACGGCGAATGGGAAGGCCAGATCAAATCCGGCGACCTCAGAGCACTGGCGATCTCCTATCCGGAGCCGATCCAAGGCATCGAAGCAAAGCCGTTGAAAGCGCAGGGTCTTGATATCGAATTGGTAAACTGGCGCGGTATCTTTGCCGGTCCTGGCGTAGAAGGCGCTGATCTCGATGCGCTTAAGTCTGCAGTCGAGAAGACGGTTAAGTCTGCCGAGTGGCAGGCAATCCTGAAGGCTCGCGGCTGGACCGACTACTATGCTCCTTCCGACGAGTTCAAGGCTTTCATCGGTTCGGAAACGGAACGCGTGAAGACCATCCTTACGTCCATCGGTCTCGCAAACTAACCTGACGAAGCACGCGGAAGTCGGCAAGCGCCGCTTCCGCGTGCGACGAGGACACCATGACCCAGAAAACTCTTCGCATACCCAACCGTCCAACGGCGGTGATCGCTGTCGTCCTATTTGCAATTGCCTTCATTACGTATTGGGATGCCAGTCACATGAAGGTGCGGGCAACCTATGGGATGAGCGCGAGCGCGGCATCGTATTTCGTGGCGATCCTATTCGTAGCCCTTGCCATCGGTCACCTTGTCAGCGCTTTCAAGCCATCGGACATCGAAGTCGAGAGCGCCGACTGGTTGGCCGTCGGCTGGATCGGTTTTGCTCTTGCTGGGTTGATCGGATCGATCTGGATGGGGGGTGGCTTTATCCTTGGGTCCACGCTTCTTTTCGCGCTGACCGCACGGGCGTTCGGTCGCAAGGCCATACTTGTCGATCTCTGTCTCGGGGCCGTTATCGGGGTACTGGTTTTCCTTCTCTTCAATAAGCTCCTGACGCTCGCGCTGCCGCAAGGCCCGCTTGAGCGCCTCTTCTGAGGTCGCCTTGATGGATACTTTTTCCTTTTTGATCGATGGGTTCGCGCTGGCCATTCAGCCTGCGAACCTGATCTACGCCGCCATCGGCGTTCTGATTGGAACGGCCGTCGGTGTTCTGCCAGGTATCGGCCCGGCACTGACGGTGGCACTTCTGCTTCCCGTGACCTTTAAGCTGGATCCTGGCGGTTCGATCATCATGTTCGCCGGAATTTACTACGGCGGCATGTACGGTGGCTCAACAACCGCGATCCTGCTTAATACGCCTGGAGAAAGCGCATCGGTCGTCACCGCGCTCGAGGGCAACAAGATGGCACGGGCAGGACGCGGGGGACCGGCGCTCGCGACCGCGGCTATCGGTTCGTTCGTTGCCGCGCTGATCGCAACAGCCGGGTTGGCCGTCCTCGCACCCTATCTCGTGAAGATCGCCGTCAAGTTCGGTCCCTGGGATTACTTCGGCCTGATGCTGATTGCGTTCGTGACGGTATCGGCAACATTCGGGTCATCGCCGCTGAGGGGCCTGACAAGTCTGGCCTTTGGGCTCTGGCTCGGACTGATGGGCATCGACCAGTTGACGGGGCAGGCCCGCCTGACGTTCGGTGTTCCCGAACTGCTGGATGGCGTCGAGGTGACAACGCTTGCCGTTGGTCTGTTTGCGATCGGTGAAGCCTTCTTTGTCGCGTCTCGTCATCTCTACAAGCCCGAAAAGCCTATCCCGGTTAATGGGTCGATCTGGATGACCAGAGAAGACTGGAAGCGCTCCTGGAAGCCATGGCTTCGCGGAACGGTGATGGGCTTCCCGATCGGCGCACTTCCCGCCGGCGGCGCTGAAATTCCCACTTTCCTGAGCTATACAATCGAGCGCAAGCTGAGCAGGAAGCCGGAAGAATTCGGTCACGGAGCGATCGAAGGCGTTGCTGGTCCCGAGGCTGCAAACAATGCCTCGGCCGCGGGCACGCTGGTTCCGTTGCTGACGCTTGGACTACCGACTTCGGCCACCGCAGCCGTCATGCTTGCGGGCTTCCAGCAATACAACATCCAGCCGGGTCCCTTGCTGTTCACACAGCACGCCGACCTCGTCTGGGGACTGGTCGCCAGCCTGTTTATCGCCAACGTCATGCTGCTCGTTCTCAACCTGCCTTTGGTCGGGATGTGGGTGAAGCTTCTCAAAATTCCCCTACCGTGGCTCTACGCAGGCATTCTCGTGTTTGCATCGATGGGCACGATTGCGGCGAACCCCTCGGTGACGGAACTTCTGCTGCTGACGGGTTTCGGTGTCGTCGGATTTGTGATGCGCCGCTACGACTATCCCATCGCTCCGGCGGTTGTCGGTCTTATCCTTGGCCCGCTTGCAGACAGTGCCTTGCGTCGCTCTCTGCAGATGAGCCTTGGCGATCCGATGATCCTGCTCCAGCACCCGAGCTCAGCCATCATGATCGGCATTGCCCTTGTTGCCTTGTTCGCTCCATTTATGTTCAGAGGTCTCTCGAAGTTCCGTCAGGACGAGGATTGATGGCGCAAATCTGTTTGACTGCGCCGGGCGGCGCACATCACTGTGGCAATTCGAACTGAAAGAACAGGACGCACGGAAAAGGTATGGCCAGGAACAGTCTCTCACCCCGGATCAGCACGGACATTATCGAGTTCGTGAAGTCCAACGCGATGCGAAAGGGAGATCATCTGCCTCTACAGATGCTGGCCGACAATTTTCGTGTGTCCCGTGCTCCGATCATGAGCGCTCTTCAAAAGCTGGAAGAGAGGGGCATCGTACGAGCCGAGCCGAACCGCGGCTATTTTCTCGCGGTGAACGGCGAGGCAATCGACGATCTTGAGCCCGAAAATGGCAAAGCTACCAAAGGTGACGATGCGATCTATCTCAGGATCGCGGACGATCGTCTGTCCGGGAGGTTTGCCGAGCGCGTCAGTGAGAATGAATTGATGCGGATCTACGGGGTGCCAAGAACCAGACTTTTGAAGATCCTTCACCGGATCGCCGACGAAGGATGGATCGAGCGCCTTCCCGGCAACGGTTGGTCGTTCAAGCAGACCCTTATGTCGAAGAAGAGCTACGAGGAAGGATATGTGTTCCGTGCCGTGATTGAGCAGCAGGCGATGCTGCTGCCGACGTTCCAATCGGATGCGGACGGTTTTCGCAGGGCGCGAGAGACACAGACGGAACTTGGAAATGGCGGATACGAACATTGGTCGCGGGCCGAGATCTTCAAAGCCAACAATGACTTTCACGAAATGCTTGTCGCGTGCTCCGGAAACGAATTCTTCCTCGACGCGATAAAGCGCATCAACAGATTGCGACGCCTTCTGGAGTACCAGATCACCATTGATCGCAGCCGCCTGCCGAAACAGACGGCAGAGCATCTGCACATCCTTGATCTTCTCGAGAGTGATCGACGATCAGAAGCGGCCGCCTTCCTTTACACCCACATCATGGGCGCCAGCAGGATCAAGACACCGCAAGTGTAAAAACAGGGAATTCCAGGCGCGAAACAATGCGGTCACACTTGAATTACATTTTATTATCATAAGATGGAATTTTCTGGATCGACCTCGCTCCCGTGAGCCTGAAGTTTTTCGCTCCGAACACAGAAATGCGATGAGAGACTAAGGATGAGCACGATATCAAAATTCACGGTCAACGAAGTTGTATACGACATCATCGACCTGCCAGCAGAGGCTGGGCATCAGCTTCGGTCGCTTCCATACATCCATCGTATCCTGTTGGAGAATGTTCTGCGTACAGCAGGCAAAGATGATGCGCGGGCCAAGGCTGCGATCATCAACTGGCTCGCAAAGGGTTCGAGCGAGCTGGAGATCCCGTTTCTTCCCAATCGTGTCATGATGCACGATACCACTTGCGGTCCCGCACTCGTGGATATCGCGGGAATGCGCTCGGCTCTTGCGGAGGCGGGACATGATCCGGCGCTTCTCAATCCGGTTGTCCCGGTGGACGTCTCCACGGACCACTCCTTGGCTGTAGATGCCTTTGGTGGCTCTGCGTCGCTTGAACTCAACATGAAACGCGAGTTCGAGCGCAATGCCGAACGGTATCGCTTCATGAAGTGGGCGACGAATACGCTGACCGGGTTCCGCGTTCATCCGCCCGGTACCGGCATTATGCACACGCTCAATCTCGAGCGCCTCGCGACGGTCGTCTCGACGATCGAGAAAGACGGTTGTCGCTGGGCCGCGCCCGACACGTTGATCGGTACGGACAGTCATACGCCGATGATCAACGGCATTGGCGTCCTTGCATGGGGTGTCGGCGGCCTGGAAGCAGAAAGCGTCTTCTTTGGGATGCCTGTCTCGCTCCGGGTACCGGATGTGGTTGGGGTCCGGCTGACCGGTCATCTTGGCGATGGGGTGCTTGCGACGGATTTGGCGTTGACGGTGACGCATATCCTTCGAAAGATCGATCTTCAGGACAAATACGTAGAATTCTTCGGCCCCGGCGTGGCGGCACTGACGGCCGGCGATCGGTCTGTGGTCGCTAACATGACACCGGAGTTTGGCGGTAATTCCGGATACTTTCCGATCGACGACCGTACGCTTGATTATCTTCGGACAACTGGTCGGACTTCTGAGCAAGTGGAGCTGGTAGAAGCATATACCAAGCGCGTCGGGCTTTGGTTCAATCCGGACGACAATCCCCGCTACACACACGTCGTCGAGATCGACCTTTCGGCGATCGAACCCAGCCTTGCCGGTCCCACGCGCCCTCAGGACAGGATATCGGTTGGAGAAACGGTTGCCGCGATTTCTTCGATGAAGCGCGGAGCGGTCGCAAGTGCCGACCCCTCAGAACCAAACGATGGGGCGGTTGCCATCGCGGCCATTACAAGCTGTACCAACACGTCCGATCCGCGACTCGTGATCGCGGCAGGCTTGCTGGCACGAAAGGCGCGGTCGTTTGGTCTTCATCCGGCGCCTTGGGTGAAGACATCGCTCGCGCCGGGATCGCCCACGGCGGAACGATACCTCCAGCGGTCCGGGTTGTTAGAGGATCTCGAAGCGGTCGGTTTCGGAATCGTCGGTTACGGTTGCACGACCTGTATCGGCAATTCCGGACCATTGACCGAACCGATCGCCGTCGCGATGAAGGATCGAGGAATCCTTCCGGTCGCCATTCTCTCGGGCAATCGGAATTTCCCTGGTCGCGTGCACCCGCAGCTTGAGGCAGGTTTCCTCGCGTCTCCTCCACTTGTCGTCGCATTTGCGCTGGCTGGAACCGTCGAGCTGAATATTTTGAGGGATCCGATCGGATACACGGCCGATGGGCGGGCCGTGACACTGTCGATGTTGTGGCCGACGAGCAAGGAGATTGACGAAGCAGTTGCGCTTGCCTCCGATGCGGTTGATTTCAAGCCAGCTTATGACGAAGCGGAGGCCAGCAAGGCTTGGCGCGAACTCGAGGCGCCGGCGACGACATTGTTTCCATGGGACGAGACGTCGACCTACATCCGCAGGCCGCCGTTCGCAGGCTTCGGAAAAGGCAGCTTACTCGGCACGTATGATGCGCATCCGCTGATCGTTGTCGGTGACGACATCACGACGGACCATATCTCGCCAGCCGGGGCGATCCGGGCTCAGAGTGAAACCGGCCGATATCTCATCGAGCGAGGGGAAGTCCCGACCGACCTTAATGTTCATGCTTCGCGGCGGGGCAACTGGGAAGCGATGGTTCGGGGCTTGTATACAAACCGGACTGTTCAAAATCTTTTGGGCAGCGAGATCCCACCAGGATCGACGATCCATGCGCCCTCAGGTGAAGTCCTCCCGCTCTGGTGCGCCGCAAATCGCTATGCCGAGAGCAGGCAGTCCGTCGTGATTGTCGCTGGCGAGCGTTATGGAATGGGTTCCTCGCGAGATTGGGCAGCCAAGGGAGCATCCCTCCTCGGCGCCCGCGCGGTCTTGGCTGTAAGCTTCGAAAGGATTCACCGTTCCAATCTTATCGGGATGGGCATTCTGCCAATGAGACTGCCGGAGGGTTTGGGACCAGATGATCTCGCTCTAAAGTCAGGTGACCTCATCGAAATAAATGCCAACGCAGGCCTGATCTCGCCGCGTTGTCCGATCGACATTGCCATTAAACGGTACAGGGGCGAGGCTACCACGTTCAAAGCGGTCGCGGCGATCGAGACGGCCGCTGAGGTCGATACGTTGAAGGCGGGTGGAATTCTGCCGCTGATGCTGAAGAACTTGGTCGAATCCCAACGCGGTACGATCTAGGGCGCTAGAATCGACATTTGCGTTGTGCGGGCAGGTGTGCGTTGTCGGTTCCGGACGTTATTTGATGAGCAGACCGACCGCTTTCATAGGCTCGCGGAGCAATCAGCTTTTTGGCGGCGAGGTCGACGATATCCTTTCATGCGGCGATTTCACCGACATCTTAAGTGGCGGAGCCGGCGCAAATACGTTCGTCTGAGCTGGCCAAGCAGGCAAGCAGGTAACACGCAAGGCGTCGATCGTATCGTCGACTTCGATGTGCAGGGCCGCGACGTCCTCGAATTCACCGGCCATTCTCCAATCGTCGAATACACCTGTTGTTCAACCAGGTTGACGATGCAGGATCAGGAAGCCGTCGCTCAAAGAACTTTGCGTATCGGTGTGATCGTTGCGGTCGCGATCCTGCTTGCGGCGATCCAGTACGTGGTGTCTTCGCAAGGTCTCTACTCGGCCCTCTCAGAGAAAGCCGCGACTTCCTAAAACTTCCCGATCGGGGTGAATTTACGTTTCAGAGGCCGATACTTCCCGATCGGTAAGGATGACGTTGAAATTCCGAAAATCTTCCGACCTCGTCCGTCCGAAACATCGGGTCCTTGCGCGTCTTCTCGCTCGCGCATGGGCGCTATCTGCGCGGTCGCAACAGAGCCCGCCCGCCGGCGCTCCGAAACAAGATCGACATCAAGGACATTGGTCGCCGCCGTCAGGAGATCTCGACAAGTCTTTCGCGGCGCCCGAAGGAAAGCAGTTCGCGCGTATAGGGATCGGCCGAGGCCGCGATGACGTCCTTGGTTTTTCCGAACTCGATGACGTCGCCGCGCCGCATGACCAGAAGCGCGTCGGAGACATGTGCGACGACCTTCAGGTTATGGGTGACGAACAGCATCGACAGCCCGCGGCTTTCCTTGAGATCCGAAAGCAGATTGAGGATCTGTGCCTGTACCGAGACGTCGAGCGCCGATGTCGGTTCGTCGAGGATGAGAAGGCTCGGTTCCAGAGCCAGTGCGCGGGCGATCGCCACGCGCTGTGCCTGCCCACCGGAGAGTTCGCCTGCGCGGCGATCGAGAAAATCGGCCGGCAACCCGCAGTCTGACAAAAGGCCCGCGATCTTGTCGCGCATCGCGGCGTCCTGTCGGCCGCCTTGCGCCAGGATTGGCTCGGCCAGGATATCGGCGATCGCCAATCTCGGGCTCAGCGACAGGAACGGGTTCTGCAGCACGACCCCGATCTTCTGGCGTTCCCGACGCAGAGCGCTGCCCTTCAGCGCCAGCCAGTCCTGTCCTTCAAGCCGGATCTGCCCGCTTTCCACCGGAAGAAGCCGAAGGATGGCGCGCAGGAGGCTTGTCTTGCCAGATCCGCTTTCGCCGACGATCCCGAGGGTCTCGCCTCTGGCCAAACGGAAGCTCGCACCGTTGACCGCGGGTTTTGGCCGTGTCGCGAAGAGGCCGGCGTGGTAGCGGATGACGAGGTTGTCGACGTCGAGTATCGGGGCCGTGGTCATGCAGCGTCCTCCGGCAAATGGCATAGCCAGCGATGTGCGGCCCGGTTGCGCCCCGGCGGTGGCGTGGCTGCGCACTGCTGGAGTGCCTGGGGACAGCGCGAGGCGAAGGCGCAGCCGGCTATCGCCGAGCGCGGCGGCGGTATCGAGCCCTCGATGGCCGCCAGCCGTGCGCCAAGCGGCGCGGCGTCCGGAAGTGCGGCGAGCAAGGCCCGGGTGTAGGGATGCCCGGGACTTTGCAGCACGGCGTCGACCGGGCCGGTCTCGACCGAGCGACCTGCATAGAGCACGGTGGCGCGATCGCAGGCCTCTGCAATGACGTCCATGTCGTGGGTGATCATCAACACGGTGAGCCCGCGCTCCGTTACCAGCTTGCGTAGCAATGCCAGGACTTGAGCACCGACCGAGACGTCCAGCGCAGTGGTCGGCTCGTCGGCAATGAGGAACTCGGCGCCGGTCGCCAGCGCCTGCGCGATGACCACACGCTGCTGCATGCCGCCCGAAAGCTGGTGTGGATAGCTACGGAGCACTCTCTCCGGGTCAGGCAGCCCGGTTGCGGCCAGAAGTTCAATCGCCTCGGTGCGCCGGCCCCGATGCGACAGGTCCCGATGGGCGCGGATCACGTCGTCCATTTGCCTGGCGATGCTGAGCACGGGATTGAGGGCGGCTGCGGGATCCTGGGCGATCATGCCGATGCGCCGACCACGCAGTTGCGTGGCCCGCTCGCGAAGATCCTCGCCGTCGAAATGGAACCGATCGGCAACGATGAGGGCACCCTTCGGCGCAAGGCCAAGTGCGGCCATCCCGGTCATGGTCTTGCCGCAGCCGGACTCACCGATCACGCCGTGGATCTCGCCGCGCTCGATCTCGAGGCTGACGGCACGCACCGCGTGAACGTCACCTTCCGATGTCGGGATGCTGACCGAAAGATTGCGGATATCAAGCAGAGGCACGGCCAGTCCCTCCCTTGCGATCACGAAGCGCATCGCCGAGCACGCTGAAGGCGAGCGCGATAGCGAAGATGGTCAGGCCCGGCATCGCAGAATACCACCAGCGCGCGGGGAAGAACTTTCTTCCAGCGTCGACCATCTGGCCCCAGTCGGCAGTCGGCGGCAATACGCCAAGGCCGAGGAAGGAGAGAGCGGCGGCGGTCAGAAGCGCTGGTCCGACATCGAGGGCTGCCTGCACCGTCAGCGGCCTGCCGGTTGCCGGCAGGATGTGGCGCAGGATGATGCGCCAATGCGAGACGCCGGAGAGCTGTGCCGCCTCGACATAGGGCTGGCCACGCAACACCAACACCTCCGCACGGGCGAGTCGCGCATACCAGGGCCACCAGGTGACGGCGACGGCGATGACGCTGTTGAGAAAGCCTGGGCCGAGGGCTGCGGCCATCAGCACCGCCAGCAAGAGCGCCGGGAAGGCGAGGAAGACGTCGGTACCGCGCATCAGCGCTTCATCGATCCACCCGCCGAAGTAGCCGGCGGCAAGACCGATCGGCAGCCCGATCAGCAAGGAGAAGGCGACGATCAGCATGCCGTTCGTCAGGGATACCCGCGTCCCGTAGACGATGCGGCTCAGAATGTCCCGGCCGAGATGATCGGTCCCCAACCAGTAGTCGGCAGAGGGCGGTGAAAGCTTGGCGGCGACATTAGGCCCGCCGGCCCCCTGCAGGGGATAGGGCGCGATCCACGGTGCGAGGAGCGCAACGAGCACGAAGATGAGAATGACAGCCAGTGCGAAGGTGCCAGGCCAGCCGAGGCGTTTGACAAGCTTTTTCATGACAGCGCCACCCGCGGGTCGACAAGGGCCTGAGTGATGTCGATTAAAAGGTTCATCACGACGTAACAGATGGTCACGACCATGGTGACGGCGGCGATGACCGGAAAGTCCTTGGCAAGGATCGCTTCGGATACGTAACGGCCAAGACCCGGCCAGGCGAAGATAATCTCGATGAGCACCGCGCCGGTCAGGGCATAGGCGAAGGAAAGGCCGATCACCGTCAGTGCGGGGCCCATGGCATTCGGCAGCGCGTGACCGAAGAGGATGCGTGGTTCGGAAAGCCCAAGTGCGCGGGCAGCAACGATATGCCGGCGCTCGAGGATTTCGATCATGGCCGAGCGGGTCAATCGCATGGCGACGCCGGCAGGATAGGACGCGAGTGTCAATGCCGGCAGGATGAGGTGCGTCAGTGCGTTGCCGAATGCCTCAAGGCGCCCGGCGATGAGTGCGTCGATCAGGTTGAAGCCGGTCACCATCGGCAGCGGCGCCGAAATCGCGATCTCTCTGGAAAGTCGCCCGGAGAGCGGGAGGATGCCCAGCCATTGCGCAAAGATGAGCTGCAGGATCATCGCCAGGAAAAAGGTCGGCATTGCGACGGCGGCGATCGAGCCGAAACTGCAGAGCCGGTCTGCCCAGCCGCCTTGCCGCGCGGCAGCAATGACGCCGAACGGAATGCCAATCAGGAGCGCAAGGCCGGTCGAAAAGATGGCGAGCTCGAGAGTGGCCGGAAGATAGGCGCGGAGATCCTCCGCGATGAGACGCCTGGACTTGTAGGATATGCCGAAATCGGCGGACGCCATGGCGCCGGCGAACGTCGCGAAACGGGCAGGGAGAGGCGCGTCCAGATTGAGTTCCTGGCGCGCCTTTTCGATTTGCTCGGCCGTGGGACGCGGGCCCGCATAGAGCGATGCGGGGTCCGACGGAACGACCTGTGCCACCACGAAGACCAGGAAGGTCACGCCCACCAACACGAAGGCGGAGAGAAACGTGCGGCGCAGGATGTAGCGTAGAAGTTCCATCAGACCCCCCGCGTGCCCTACCGGCTCAGATCGTTGACGAAGGCGATGTGACCATAGGCCGGATTGTCGGCGTAGCCCTTGATGTCAGCGCGGATGATATGGACGTTCGGCTGGTCGAGCATGAAGATCGCTGCAGCATCCTCGATGATCTTGCGCTGCGCCTCGATAAACAGCGCCTCGGCGCGCGGGCGGTCCGTGCCCGAGAGCTTGGCCGCTTCATCGATCTTGGTGTCCACCTCGGCATTGGAATAGTAGCCGAGATTGAAGTTCGGCTTCTCTTCGCTGTGGAACAGGTTGAAGAGGTAGTCGTAGGGGGTGACGAAGGTCGGCCACCAGAACATGACGAAAATGTCCTGCGCCGCCTCGGGGTTCGATTTGCCGAGCTGCCATTGCGCTTCCCATGCCATCGGCTGGAGTTTCAGGGTGATGCCGAGCGTCTCCAGGTTGGCCTTCCAGAGCTCGCCTGCCACCGCCTCGATCGCCTGGGACGTGGAATAGGTCATGACCAGTTCCAGGCCCGGCTCGATGCCCTCTTCGGCAAGCAATGCCTTGGCTGCTTCCAGATCGGTCTTCGGGATCGGCGCGTTGGCATCGTGGCCCCAGATACCGGCCGGGACGACACCCTTGGCGCGGGTGCCGAAGCCGCTCGTGCCCGCCGAGATCACGTCGTCATAGGGAAAGGCGAGCGACAGGGCCTGACGCACCTTGACCTTGTCGAGCGGCGCACGCTTGACGTTGTAGAGGCCGAACAGCGTTTCGAAAGAAGGGTTCACGACCACGTTCAGGTCGGGATTGGACTTCAACGCCTCCAGATTCTCGTAAGGGAGGCTGTAGGTCCAGTCGGCCTGGCCGCTCTCGATCATGTTCTGGGCGAGCGTCGCATCCTCGACGATTTCGAAGGAGATCGTCTGGAAAGCGCCGTCCGGCACCTTGCCCCAATAACCTTCGACGCGGTCGAGGACAGCGCGCTGGCCGGGCTCGTAGCGCGAAATCTTGAACGCCCCGGTCCCTGCATCGTTGCCGGTGTTGAACCAGGACGCTTCCTTGTCGTGCGAGGAAGGCGCGTAGATCCAGGCGGCAAAGCCGGCCGACGCGATGAGGTCGAGTGGCTGCGGCTCGGAGAGCAGGAACACCACCTTTAGTGGCTCCGGTGTTTCGATGGACGCAACCGGCCCCCAGATGAAGGACGCGCCACCACCGATCTTCTTGGTCCGCTCGATCGAGCCCTTGACCGCCTGCGACGTCAGCGGGCTGCCGTCATGGAACTTCACGCCATCGCGCAGGGTGAACGTCCAGGTCTTGCCGTCTGCGCTCACGTCCCAGGAGGTTGCGAGCAGGGGCTCGATTTTGGCTTCGGCCTTGTCGGTCGCGGGAATGTAGCGCGTCAGCCCTTCGTAGACATTGGCAAGCACCGCGCCGTCGTTGGAAAACGAGGTAGCCGGGTCAAGGTCCGGAAAGCTCGTCGGATAGGCGAGCGTGAAGATGCTGCTGGTACCCTCGGCCATCGCAAAATTCCAATGCGATGCGGCGGCTGTGGCGAGAGCGGTGAGGGCGGCGGTTTTCAAGAAATTGCGGCGGTTCATGTCGGGCTCCCAATCGAGTTCTGGAGGGGCGGACGCTTAGGCGTCTTCTTTGTAATGGGGTACGGCAGGCGCATCCGCAGACACGCCCATCGGCACAAAGTCGAAATCGTAACCAAAGGCACGCGGGCCGACGGAGGCGAGCGCGATCTCGCTGCGCAGCAGCACCGGTGCAGGCATGGACAACACGTCGATGCGCAGGCCGTAGCGCAGCTCTTCCGTGCCGATCGCCCGGCCGGTTTCCGAATCCACGATGCAGATCAGGTCCGGCACCATGGTGATGATCTCTTCGCCTTCGCGCGCGATCAGATATTCGTTCTGGATGTCGACGGTGAGTGTCCGGCCTGCGTCGGCATCCAGGCCCGCAACCGTGAGCTTGCCGCGGGTGAAGCCCGCCATGACGCGGCGGCTGATATCGGTCACCTTGCCGCGCATCAGCCGCACACCACCGGACTGCTTCAATATGGCCTCGACCGGGTCCTCCTTGGCCGCGCGCGCGTTCATGACGGCGTCTCCGAGGCTCCACGCCTGGCTGGTGGTGTGGGGCACGCCGAAACGGCGGACGAATTCACCGGACATCGGCGCAGTCGTCATCAGCGCGGTGCATCCCATGGCAATGGTGCTGGCGCGTAACAGCTTCTCCAGCATCTTCGGCGTCGTCGCGTCGGTGACGACGAGCACGTTGCCGTCGGCGTCGGCAAGGGCCGCCGGCTGCACCGCCTGGCCGTGGATGAAGAAGGTCGTCATTTGCACTTCGGGGAAGGCCCGGCCCATGCCGTCGGCATCGACGACAGGCAGATCGACCATCGCTGCCGTCAGCATCGGCGCAATGCCGTTGCCGCCACCGACCTCGTCACCGAGCACCGCATCGACCTTGCGGCCGAGATGCCGTTCGAGCGCGTTCAATAGCCGGACGCCCTCGCTGCCTTCCGGGATCTTTTCGATGCCCACCGTCGGGGCGCCGATGCCGCCGATACCCAGGATCTGCGCATCCGGTGCCATGTCGGCGGGGCGCACCATGCGAATGCGCTTGCCTTCGCGCAGGAGCGCCTTGGCGCGCAGAAGGCCATGGTAGGTGCTGCCGCCACCGCCGGTTCCGAGAATCCCGCAGCCGATGGCGATGCGATCGATATCCGCTTCGCTGAGCGTCCAGTACTTCATGCCCGCAACTCCCCTATCACTTTCGCGGCGACGCGAACGGCATTGCCGGGCAGGTACGCCAGCGGCGTTTCTTCGATTTCGGCAAGGGTGGTCGTCTCGGCGTCGGCGCCGGCCTCGACGGCGCGCGCCCGTGCCTCAGCGACGATGGATTCCAGTGCGCGTTCCCGGGTGGTGCCTTCCAGCGAAACCACGCTGTCCACCTCGCCGGAGACCTGGGCAATTGCCGCGCCGATGGCGTTGGCCGAGCCGAAATGATCCGGCTTCAGCGAAACGGAGGTTCCCTCCAGCAGGCCCTCGACCAGCACTGAGCCGCCGCCGACAAGAATGGCGGGGATCGGATCGGCGCTCGGCTTCATGCGGTCCAGCACCGTTTCGATGCTGGCTTTCATCTGCGCCAGCATCTGTTGGGCAAATTCCGGCGTGATGCGGCTGAGGCGGTCGCGCTCGCCAAGGTCGACATGGCCGGCAGCAACGGCGACGTCGGTGGCCGTCAGCGTGTCCCCGCCGAAGCAGAGAGCCTTTTCCGGCAAGCGAAATCCGACCGAATCCGGGCCGATCGTCGAAGACGAACCGGGGCGTATGATGCTGCCGCCGCCGAGCCCGAAAGAGTAGACGTCCGGAACACGGAAGTTAGTCGGCACGCCGCCGATCTCCGCGCCCTCGCTGCGGGTGCGCGGGAAACCGGCGACCAGCATGCCGATATCCGTGGTGGTGCCGCCGATGTCGATGACCGCTGCGTCGGATAGCCCGGTCAGGAAGGCCGCACCACGCATGGAGTTGGTCGGTCCGGACGCGATCGTGAAGACCGGATAGCGCTCGGCGAACTCGGCCGCCATCAGCGTGCCGTCGTTCTGCGTCAGGTAGAGCGGGCAGGTGAGGCCGAGCGCGGCAAATGCCGCGCGGAAGGCGCCGACCGTCTCGCGTCCGAGCGTATGGAGGCTCGCATTGAGGATGGTGGCATTTTCGCGGGGCAGGAGGCCGGTGCGACCGACGCGGTGCGACAGGCTGATTGCCACGCCGGGCATTTCCTCGGCAACGATTTCCGCCGCGTCGTTTTCCATTTTCGGATCGACCAGGGCAAAGACCGAGCAGATCGCGACGGCGGAGATGCCGCGCGCCCGCCAATCGCGGCATGCCGCGCGGATCGCCACGTCGTCGAGCGGGGCAATCTCAGAACCATCGTAATTGACGCCGCCGCCAACCAGAGCGGCACCCCCGTCGACGACGGGGCGAAGTGTATCCGGCCAGTCGATCATGGGTGGCAGGGAGCGCGTCGCCGCACCGCAAAGGCGCAGAATGCCCACCTTTTCAAGATGCCGACCCTCGACGATCGCATTGAGGAAGTGTGTGGTGCCGATCATTACCGCGTTGACCGCGCCGGCAGCAACGCCTGCTTCGGCCAGAACGGTGCGGATCGCCGCGCTGACGCCCGATGTCACGTCCGCGGTGGTAGAGGATTTCACCGTGGCCAGGACCTCGGCGCCGCGCAGCAGCGCCGCGTCCGTGTTGGTGCCGCCAACATCCACTCCGATACGAAGCATGGTCTATCCCTTTTTCTTGCCGCCGAGGTCCGTACCGCGGCTGATCGCGGTCGTCCTCGTGCCGAATACCTTGTAGAGGCGCAGCACGACCGAGCTCGTGACGCGCCTGATGCCAGGCAGTTTGCCCATTTCCTGATCGATGAATTCAAGCAATGCCGCGTGGTCGGCCACGAAGAGCGAAGCACTGAGGTTCGCCGTGCCGCTCGTGGCGGCGAGGTAGCCGATCTCGTCGTACTCTGCGAGCAGGATGGCGACGTCCTCCTGTTTGCCGGGCTCGACCTCGATCAGAAGTTCGACCTGGACATCGCGTCCGAGCGCGACCGGATCGGGAATAGCGCCGATGACGATCATCTTGGCCTGCAGCAGTCCGGCAATGCGGTTGCGGACTGTGCGCTCCGAGACGCTGCCGATCCGGCCGGCGATCTCGGCCGCCGAAAGGCGCCCGTCTTCGGAGAGATAACGGATAATCTCGCGGTCCAGATCATCGACGAGGTAGCGTTGGGTCATCACCGTTTCCATTTCGGCCTTGATAGGCAAAGTAAATTTCCGAAACGGAATTATGTCAAGAATATTTCAGTCGATACCGTCGAATCGTTTCAAAAATATCCCGATTTAGGCGGTATTCATGCAGAGTGTTACCGAATCGGCATCTGCAGTGGATCGCGGGCTTTGTCGGCGGCGACAATTTCAGCCAGCCTTGGCATCGCCTTTTTCCTGGAACGGGCGAGGGATCTGTCGAACCGCAGCTTCGAGCGCCGGCCCGAGCGCGGCGTCCGGTCTATTGGGACAGGCGACTGTTTGGCGCTTGATTGTCTGGCCGACGGTGCTACGGCGGTGCGACACCAGACAAATACACGGGCCGCTCGCCCCTGCTTTCGCTCCGCATCGTTGTAGTAGCGCGCCGCCTGCGTCACCGATTTTTGCAACGACTGCTGCATAGCTTCAGGCAGCGGTATGCCGCGATTGGCCGCCGCCTGAGGCGCATCGGGGCCTGTCTGTACTAGTACGGAAATGGCAATGCATAGCGCTCGCGAATGGTTTGTTCCTCGTAACGGTTACGATAAACACCGCGGTCCTGGAGGATCGGGACGACCTTCTTCACGAATTCTTCGATGTCATCAGGTGCCCGGGGCGGCTGAAGCGTGTAGCCGTCGACGGTGCCGTCCGCCCAAAGGTCGATAAGCGCATCGGCGACCTGTTCCGGCGTCCCGAGCAGCAGGCGGTGGTGCCCTTCCGAGCGGCGCACAGCCTGCCTGGCCGTCAACTTCTCATGTGTCAGCAGATCGGAGAGACCAAGGCCCATTCCGACCGCCTGAAGACGGTTGGGATCCGGAACGAAACGCTCGGCATCCAGAATGGCATCCGGATCGAAGCCGTTGGGATCAATACCGTTCTCCCTGACGAAGCGTGCGATCAGGCCGTCCTCCGAGCCCGCGCCGCTGAAGAGTTCGTGTTTTCGCAACGCCTCCTCTTTCGTCTCGCCAAGGATCACCACCACCCCGGGCACGATCTTAATGCCCTTCGGGTCGCGACCGATGGCTGCAGCGCGATCCCTGACCTTCTTGCCGAAGGCCTGGCCAGCAGGGCGGGAGAGGATGTTGCAATAAATGATCTCGCCATGGCGGGCGGCGAGCTCGATACCGCCTTCGGATGCGCCTGCCTGCGCGATCACCGGATGGCCTTGCGGGCCACGCGGCACGTTCAGCGGTCCCTTCACTGCGAAATGATCGCCTTCGTGGTCGATCGCATGCGCACTCGCCGCATCCCAGAACCGTTCGTCGGGCACATGGCCGTCGCGGGCGGGATCCCAGCTTGCCCAGAGTTTCTTGGCAACATCGAGAAATTCGGAAGCTTTGGCGTAGCGCTCGGCTCGTGGGGGCAGCGGCGCCGAGCCGAAGTTGGCTGCCACATTCGGATTGAAGGACGAGACGATGTTGATGATCAGCCGGCCACCGGCCACGATATCCGTCGACTGGGTGCGGCGGGCGAGATTATAGGGCGAATTGTATGTGGACGACATGGTTGCGACGAAGCCGATGTCGGGCACCTGTGCTGCAAGCGCCGTACAGAGGATGAGCGGGTCGATGGTATGGAATGGTCGGCTGTTCGGGTCGGTCATCAAGGCCGGATGATCGGAAAAGAACACGGCGTCGAACAGGCCTTTGCGGGCGAGTTCCGTCAGGCGTCTGTAGTATTGAGGGTCATAGATGTCGTGGCGGCTCCCGCTGCGATATTTCCAGGCGGCCGGCAGATAGCCTGTCGTGTTGATGCCGACATTGAGATTGAGCGTGCGGGGCATGCGAATTGAGGTCCTTCAATAGGCCGCGGTGAAGCGGCGGCGGATGAACTGTCCCTTGTCGAGTTCATCGAGAATGGCGACGGCGAAATCGGCTTCGGAAATCCGGCTTTCGCCCGTATCGTCTCGCAGAAGCGCATCCTCGCCGAGCCTGAAACGGCCGGTTCTTTCGCCGGCCTTGATCGAAAGAGGCGGGGATACATAGGTCCAGTCGAGATCGTGCTCGCCGCGTTTCAGACTGCGCAGGATCTCTCGGTTGCGCAGCGTGTGAGCCTTGTGGTCCGCCGGGTAGAAATCACTGTCGACCACGTCGACGCCGGGGCTTGCCTGGAGGCTTCCGACGCCGCCGACGATGATGATGCGGCGGACGCCGGCGCGCTTGACGCCTTCAAACAGGGAAGCATGTGCATTCTCGATGAGAACCGCGGCATCTTCCGCCGAATGGCGGCGCAGACCGGGACTATAGGCACTGATGACCGCATCGTGGCCGGCGGAGATCTTTGCCACTTCCTCCGGATCGGCAATGTCCGCCTTCAGTGCCGTGAGACGCTCGGCAGGCTCCAGGTTTGAAGAGCGCGTCACGGCTGTCACGCGGTGATTTCGCGAAAGAGCTTCCTTGCGGATGTTGCTGCCGATGTTTCCTGAGGCGCCGAAGACGACAATGGACATGATCGATTTTCCTGAGGCTAGAGGGCAGGTATCGCCTTGAGCGGTTGATTGGCGCCGACATTGCGCTGCATGGCGGAAAGCGACGACCGCACGGCCTCGTAGCCGTGTTCGCGCATGGCGTTTTCGTAGTCGTTTAAGGCCGCAAGCAGTGGCTTGCCGTGGCGCCTTGCGGCGACGAGTTCGCGTACGAGCAATCCGGAATCGTAGAGGGCGGTGTTGCCGCCAAGCGCGCGGAAATAGGTCATCGCGTGGATCGCGTCGCCGAGTAACGTCACCGGACCGCTTTGCCATATCGCGCCGGGTGTGGAGCTCTTGACCTTGAGGAAGGCGACCGTCGACGGGTCGCTGTGGCGAATGAGGTTCAGGATGCGCTCGTCCCAGTGATGGATACGGTGAAGCAGCGTTTCGATGAGGGCCGCGCCGTTGAGCCGTTCGAGCAGTTCGTCTGGCCCGAGTTCATCCGTGTCATAGGCCGTGTTCCACCAGGTGTAGCTGGTGGAGTTGTTGAAGTGGAAGCCAGGGATATCGGCATGGCCGGGATCTTCCCTGCCTATGAAATCGTGACGCGCATAGGCAGACGGATCCACCCGATGGCTGGTGATCATCAGACCACGACCGTCGCGCGGGCGGATGTTGGTATTGAACTCGGTCAGCAGCGGTGAAATGCCCTGTCGTTCCGCCTCGTCGATCGTGATCTTGCCGGCCAACCTGCGTACCCCAGTGTCGATGCTCTTGAGGTCAGGCAGGAGTTGGCGACGCACCGCCGATCCCGCCCCGTCGGCCCCGACCAGAAGATTGGCGTGTACGGCCGAGCCGTCGGAAAAATGCGCAAGCACGGTTCCGTCGGCAAGCTGCTCATAGCGTTCGAACCGGTTGCCTGTGTGAAAAAGGCCGTCGAGCCCGGACAGGAGGATCTGGCGCAGCGTGATGCGGCTGACCGATTTCTCGATATGCGTATCTTCGGGCTCGCCTGATCCCTGGCTTGTGTTCTCCAGCCGCCCGAACGCCTCGTCGAGGACAAGGTTTTCCGTCGGCGCAAGCCCGAGCGTATCAAGGAAGGCTTGAAAGAGGTGCGCCGGAAGGTTCGCCTGAAGCGCGTCGATGCCCCGTTGCCGGATCCGCATGCGGAAACCCTGCACATAGTCCGACCGGACCTGGTCGCGCTCGAAGACGGCGGTGTCGATGCCGTTCTTCTTGAGGCCTTGCGCCAGGGCGAGCCCACCCGGTCCCCCACCGATGATGGCGACGTCGATGAAGGGTATGGTCATGGCTGGTACTCGGGGACTGCGGTTTCGGCGGTCACTTGTTCGAGGATGAAGTCGGCGACGGTACGGGGCGAACGGCCAAGCAGCGTTGGAACGACGTCGGTCGTCCTTGCTGCGCGGCCGGAAGCGATCAATCTTACGAATTGCGCAACGGCGCGATGTTCGAAGTCACCCTCTTTTGGAACCGTCTGGGGCGGCTTCTCGAGGGCAGCAACCGGCCGTTTCAATGCAGCCGTCAGCAGAGCGGCGACCTGCCGGAACGACACCACGTCCGGGCCGGTGAGGTTGAGCGTGCGCCCCCGAATGCGATCGGCCAGAAGTTGGTGCACTGCGACATCGGCAATATCGCGCGCGTCGATGTAACCGATGCCGGCGTCGAGGTTGGCTGCGACGACCTGACTGTTCGCGATCGCGTTCCGGATGGTGTTGGCGAGCGAGACCTGCATCCAGGCATTGGGACGAAGCGAAACAGCCTCGGTCGGAAGGCCATTCAAGTGCCGTTCCACGGCAGCGTGCGCTTCACCGGAGATAGAATTCCCTGGCGGCTCGATCGTCCAGTCGGAGCCCGAGATCTTGACGATGCGGGCAACATTTGCGGCGACGGCAGCATCGGCGACGGCGACCTGGTCCGTGACGAGCCTCGTGCTGATGGGGGATAACAGAAGAAGGCGTCCGACGCCTCGAACGGCGGTGTCGAGCGCGGCGCGGTCGCCAAAATCACCTGCGGCAATCTGCAGAGTTTCACCGAACAGGGCACGTGCCGTCTCCGGCCGTCGGGTAAAGACGCGAACCGGTTGTCCGCGTGCGAGAAGTCGTTCGACAACGAGGCGCCCAAGCTTGCCGGTGGCGCCGGTAACGAGGATCGGCCTCTCACTCATGCGGCGGCCCGCTGCAAGGCGGCCTCTAGCGGTCGGCGATCAATCCAACTGAAGACATTGAAATCGGCCGGAATGAACTGCCAATCGAGAAGGAAGCGCTTGAAGTGGTCGAACGCGGCAATCTGGTTTTCGTCCAACGCCAGACCGAGATGACGGTGGACGTCCGCGCCGTTCGCTGCCCAGACGGCGTCCTCGCCGACGCCGATCTCGTTGGCGATGAACCGAACTGCTGTGTCCGGGTTCGAGGCCGCCCAATCACCAACACTGGCGACGGTCGACACAAGATCGACGACGAGGTCGAAATGCTGGTCAAGAAAGCGGGCGTCGACTGTCAGCGGCCTTGGCGTGCCATTGTTGATGCGGATCTTTGGATCCGGATGGAAACCGAATTCCGCCACCACAACTGCACCGATCTGATTGGCGAGCACGATGCCTTCTGCACCTTTGACGAAGAAAGCGTCAATCTTGCCCGAGGCCAGGGCCAAGAGTTCCTCGCCATAGGGATATCGGCGCTTCAGGCCCAGGAAGGCGGCGTTGCCCCGTTCGATGAGGTTGCCCTCGTTGGTGTCGAGATAGACGAGTTCGACATCACCGTGATCAAGGCCGTCGAGCGAAAGCGCCGAGACGATGCCTTTCAAGGCGGTGGCCCGCTGGAAGTCGACGACGTCGGAACTGGGCTTGCGTGGTACACCGATGCGGCGGCCTTTCAAGTCCTTCGCGACAGCGATCCCGGAACCTGGAAGCGCGATAATCGCCTGGAACTCGTCTGTCGTGGTGATGCCGACAACGCGTGTGGCGCGGCCGCCGGACCGCGCCCAGATCGGCGGAATGTTGCCGCCCTGTCGGAACGAGTAATCGAGCGCATGGGTAAAATGGCTCTGGCGGACCGACGGATCCTTGCTGTCGCGGATCGAGCGGACGGCAACGCCGGCGTTCTCAAACTGTCTGTCGATCCAGCCGAGCTGATGGGCGATCGACAATGGTGTCGGGGCGGGGCAGCGCGTGTACCAGACGGAAGAGAGGGAAGACATCAGGGAACTCCTAGCGGCCGCCGACGACGGCAAGACGGGGTTGCTGGGGAGGTCGAACGGGGACCGGCTCGAGCGCAACCGCAGGTGTTGCGGCATGCCGGCTGAACGCCGCCTTGGCAAGCATCGTCCGGATCAAGTTGTTTTGCGGCGCGTGCGCTTTGCCGGAAAGCGCATCGCGATGATGGCGTTCCAAGGGATTGTCGCGACTGATGCCGGGGTTACCGCCCAGTTCGAGCGCAAGGGTCGTCACGGTGATCGCGTTGGCGATGACCGTGTGTTTGACCGCGGCGGCATCGGCGCCGAAGGGGCGCCCCGCATCGAAATCCTCGGCGATCGAGCGCAGGAGCCGGCGGTTGACCGTCAGCAAGACCTCGATCTCGCCAAGGCCATCCTGGATGCGGGGAACGGTGGAGAGCGGTGCGCCGAGGCTTGCCGGTGCGCGCGAGGTCGTAAACTCGATCAGCCAGTCGCGTGCCCCGCGGGCTGCACCGTCGTAAATCGCCGGCACGAGGCTGAAGTACCAGGCGCCCATGCGCTCGTCACGTTTCAGGCCTTCGCTCGCCGGCGCGATGTCGAGAACATCGGCGAGCGGGATCGCGACGTCGTCGAGGATCAGGTCGTCGCTGTTGGTTGCTCGCATGCCCGTTGCGTTCCAGGTTTTTTCGACGCGGATGCCATCGGCCGATGTCGGAACGAGGAATGAGCCCAGCCTCGGCTCAGGCTCGTCAGTAACCGCAAGCACAGCCACCCAGCGCAAGAGCGGGATGCCGGTGGCGTAGGTCTTGTGGCCCGTAATGCGCCACTGATCGCCAACGCGGCGGGCAATCGTCTCGGGCAAGGAACCATGCGATGGCGAACCGACGCGCGGCTCCACCTGTGCCGCATTGATGAGCGCGACACCCTCGCGATTGGCGCGGGTGACACGCTCGACAAGGTGGGGCGGCCACTTGCCTGAGGTTCGCACCGAAAAGTGCTGATTGTAGTGCATTGAAAGAACGAGAGCGGTCGATGGCTCTCCGCGCGCGATTGCCGAGACGGCCGCCAGCGCTTCCGTCAGTCCACCGCCGAGGCCCCCGTGTTCGAGCGCTGTGACCAGGCCAAGCAGCCCCGCCTCGTGCAGCGCGTCGAAATTGGCGAAGGGGAATTCGCCGGTTTCATCATAGTGGCGTGCTGTCAGAGCGAAGCGTTTTCCGAGTTCTTCGGCCTTGGCAATCACCGGTTCGAAACGTGTGTCGGTCATCGGTTTTACTCGTTCAGGCGACAGCGCGCGCGTCGAGTTCCGCCCAGGGGCGCTGGTCCACCCATTGGTCGATGTCGAAGTTGCTCGCGAGGAACCCCCATTCATGCAGG
Organism: Ensifer sp. ENS02; assembly: GCF_014851885.1. NCBI lineage: Bacteria > Pseudomonadati > Pseudomonadota > Alphaproteobacteria > Hyphomicrobiales > Rhizobiaceae > Ensifer > Ensifer sp. ENS02. The sequence continues at coordinate 51,750 of NZ_JACVAO010000028.1, forward strand.
AAGTCCTTGTAGTGTCCGATTGCCGCGACGAGTTCCGGTTGGAGGCCGATGCCGAGATGTTTGTGGAGATCCGGGCCGTTAGCCGCAGCCACGACCTCTTCTGAGGCGCCGACTTCGCGGGCAACAAAGCGACGCACCTCGTCGGGGTGCTCTTCGGCCCATGAGCCGGCCTGCTTCAAGGTCGAGATCAGCTTGGCGACGAGATCGGGGCGATCTTCAGCGAGCCTTTCGTCGACGGTCAGCACCCGAGGGGAGCCGGAATTGATGCGGATCTTCGGGTCCGGGTGGAAACCGAATTCCGCGACCGTGTGAGCCGCAAAGAGATTGGCGACGGCAATACCGGGCGTGCCTTTGACATAAATCGCGTCCACCTCACCGCGCAGCAGTGCGGCCGCTTCCGGCCCGTAGGCCTGCCGGTTTCTGAGGCCGTGGAGCTGCGGGCCCTCCCTGCCATCAAGAACACTTTCGGAAAGCGGGATATCGACGATCTCGACATCGGAGGGCGTGAGCCCTTCGAGAGACAGAGCGGAAACCAGGCCCTTCAGCGCCGTTGCTGCCATGAAGTCGACGATACCGGGTGGTCGGCGCGCAATGCCGAAGCGCCGGCCGACAAGATCGCGCGTCGTTTTGATCCCGGTCTCGGGCAACGTGATGATGGCCTGGAATTCGTCGGTCCAGGTGATGCCGACGAGCCGCGTCGGGTTGCCTTCCGAGCGGGCGCGGATCGGCGGGACGTTGCCGCCATGGCGAAACGAATAATCGAGATGGTGATCGAAGTGGCTGGATCGGACGGAGCGGTCCTTGCTGTCGATGATCGAGTTGAGCGCAATGCCCTCCGCGGCAAACGCCTTGTCGAGCAGGCCGAGCTGGGTGGCGAGCCCCACGGGTGTCGGGACCGGGCAGCGCGTGTACCAGATTTGCGAGATGGCATTTTTTGTCACGAGGTTCTCCGCTGTCTTCGATGGGGTGTGCCGGGAAGCGTTTTTCGTTGGAGTGGCTCTTCCTAGTCGGCCATTGCTATTGGCTGTACTGATTTCGGATTGGATTTCCCAGACTGGCGCCGTTCACGACATATTGTAGGAATGACGTTCCTGCTAATGGTCACTCTCAGGGTGAAATTACTAAAACAGATTTGACAAAGCCTATGTAATTAGTCAACTATAAAAATCATCCGCGGCGACAAGGTCAGGCCGAGGTGAAGGTTCGCTGTTGGCGGACAGCCAAACGGAGAGGCGACATCGATGCCGGTGCTGATCAGAATTGCGCGAACGCTTCGACGAACGCTTCTGCAGGCAGTTCCAACGATCCTTGGAATTGTGATCCTGAACTTTTTCCTTTTGCAGCTGGCTCCCGGCGACGCGGCCGATGTGCTTGCCGGCGAGGCGGGTTCGGCGACCGAAGAAAGCGTTGCGGCACTGAGAGCCCGCTTCGGCCTGGATAGTCCGGTGCTCGAGCAATTGGCCACCTATCTCGGCAACCTCGCGCAATTCAGCCTTGGATTTTCCCCGCGCTACGGCATGCCGGTCGCCGACCTGATTGCGCAGCGCCTGCCCGGAACATTGACGCTGATGGCGGTGGCACTCGTCATCGCGATCGCCCTCGGTGTCATCCTCGGATCGCTGATGGCGACGTTTGCGGGGCGGATCCCCGATCGGCTTTTGTCGATCTTCTCGCTGCTCTTCTATTCGATCCCGAGTTTCTGGATCGGCCTGATGCTGATCGTGCTCTTCTCGGTCAAGCTCGGCTGGTTGCCGACCGGGGGTGCAGGCACGATCGGATCCCAGCTGAAAGGGTTCCCGGCGCTCTTCGACAAGGCCCGCTACATGGTGCTCCCGGCAACGTCGCTCGCGCTTTTCTACGTCGCGATCTATGCGCGGCTGACGCGCGCCGCCATGCTCGAAGTCAAAAACCAGGACTTTGTCCGCACCGCCTTTGCCAAAGGGCTGACGCCTTATGGCGTCACCGCGAGGCATATCTTGCGAAACGCGCTGATCCCGATCACGACCATGGCCGGCATGCACATCGGCGGCATGCTCGGCGGCGCCGTGGTGGTGGAAACCGTCTACAGCTGGCCGGGCCTTGGCAGGCTCGCCTTCGAGGCGGTCATGGGCCGGGATTTCACCGTGCTCCTCGGCATCCTGCTTCTGTCCTCACTTCTCGTCATCATTGCCAATGCCACGGTGGACCTTGTCCACGCCTGGCTCGACCCTCGAATTGGAGCGCGCTGATGTCCGCCACCGACTTCGGAGCTTTCCCAGCGGTTACGGGCGGCGCCTATGCCGCTCCTGCCACGAGCGAGCAGGCTACCGCGCCGGAGCGCCCGTCCTGGTCCAACGTAAAGGCGCCCGATGCGCGCTCCCAGCAGAGCACTGCGGTCGCCATTACCAATGGGCGAAGGGCCCTCAAGGTCTTTCTGGCCAACCCCAATGCCCTGTTCGGAACGGCCTTCCTTGCGCTTGTGATCGCCGTCGCGCTGCTGGCTCCAGTGCTTTATCCCGACGACCCGCTGTCGATGGTCGGAAAACCGTTCCTGTGGCCGGGCCAGGATCCGGCTTTCCCGCTCGGCACGGACGCGCTCGGCCGCGACGTGCTCGCTGGCATCCTGCATGGCTCGCGCATTTCCCTGTTCGTGGGGCTGATGGCAACAGCGCTCGGTCTCACCTTCGGCGTGATCGTCGGCGCGATCGCCGGTTACTTCGGCGGCTGGATCGACGATCTCCTGGTGCGGCTGATCGAGATCTTCCAGACCTTGCCGAGCTTCGTGCTGCTCGTCGTTCTGGTCGCGATCGTCCAACCCTCGGCATCAACGGTGACGCTTGCGATCGCGGTCATTTCCTGGCCGACGGTGGCAAGGCTGACCAGGGCCGAGTTTCGTGCGATCCGAGAGAAGGATTTCGTCATGGCCGCCCGCAGTCTCGGCTTTGGCCATGGACGGATCATCTTCCGCGAGATCCTGCCCAACGCGCTGCCGCCGATTATCGTGACGTCATCGGTCATGGTCGCCACCGCAATCCTGATGGAATCCGCACTTTCCTTCATGGGGCTCGGCGACCCCAATGTCGTGAGCTGGGGCTCGATGATCGGTACCGGTCGCGAACTGGTCCGGACCGCCTGGTACCTGACGGCCCTTCCGGGCCTCGCCATCGTCTTTACGGTGCTTGCGCTCAATCTCATCGGCGACGGGCTGAACGATGCCCTTAACCCCCGTTTCACTGGGGATCGCTGACGATGGCGCCGCTGCTCCAGGTCGAAGACCTCACCATCGGCTTTCCGCGTGCCGAGCCAGTCAGAAATCTCTCGTTCGAGGTGGGGGCGGGGGAGACGCTGGCGATCGTCGGCGAGTCCGGTTCGGGCAAATCGTTGACCGCGCTCGCGCTAATGCAGTTGCTGCCGCGCGCAGCACGGGTGACCAGCGGCCGCATCGTCTTTGACGACCGCGATCTTCTGGGGCTCGATGCGCGTGAGATGCGGCAGCTGCGCGGGCGCGACATCGCCATGATCTTTCAGGAGCCGATGACGAGCCTCAATCCGGTCATGTCGATCGGCCGGCAGATCGGCGAAGTGCTGAAGGTGCACGAGAAGCTTTCAGGTCGAGCGGCGCGGGAACGCGCGATCGAACTTTTGAAGCTCGTGCGTATTCCTGCCGCCGAAAAGCGGGTCGACGATTATCCGCATCAGTTGTCGGGCGGTATGCGCCAGCGGGTGATGATTGCCATGGCGGTTGCGTGCCGGCCAAAGTTGCTGATCGCCGACGAACCGACGACGGCGCTCGACGTGACGATCCAGGCGCAGGTGCTCGACCTGCTCGACACGCTCAGGCGCGAGCTTCAGATGGCTGTGGTGTTGATCACCCACGACCTCGGCGTCGTCGCGCAATGGGCCGACAAGGTCGTCGTCATGTATGCCGGCCGCAAGGTCGAGCAGGCCTTGCCCGGAGATCTCTTCAACGATCCGCTGCATCCCTATACGCGCGGGCTGCTTTCGGCCTCGCCACGGCTAAAGAACGACCTTCACTATCTGAGCGGCCGCTTGACCGAGATCCCCGGGTCGATCGTCTCGGCGGCCGGCGAGGCCGGCTGTCCCTTCAGGCCGCGCTGTCGCCAGGCGCGTGCGAGCTGCGGCCATCAGGTGCCGCCGCTGATTGCTCAGACGCCGGAGAGGCTCGTTGCCTGCCCGTTCACTTCGTCCCTCAAGGCCGTGCCCGATGCCGCTCATCTCAGCCTCTGATCTGAAGACACACTACAAGACGCGCGACGGCCTCTTACGCTCCGTCGATGGCGTCGATCTCGTGGTCGAGCGCGGTGAAACCGTCGGGCTTGTCGGCGAAAGCGGCTGTGGCAAGTCGACGCTTGGCAAGACGCTTTTGCGCCTGGTCGATCCGACCGAGGGGCGGATCGAATTCAAGGGCGAAGACATCACGAGACTTGACCAGGGTCGCCTCAGGAACGTGCGCAAGTCGATCCAGATGATCTTTCAGGATCCCTTCGCGTCGCTCAATCCGCGCCACACGATCGGTGAAATCCTGGAGGCGCCTCTGATCGTGCACAAGGCCGGCAGCCGAGCGGAGCGGCGTGACACCGTTGCCGGCATCATCTCCAAGGTCGGGCTGCCCGCCGATGCCATCAATCGCTATCCGCACGAATTCTCGGGCGGCCAGCGGCAAAGGATCGGCATTGCCCGCGCGCTGCTGCTCAACCCGGACCTGATCGTTTGCGACGAGCCCGTATCGGCGCTCGACCTGTCGATCCAGGCGCAGATCCTGAACCTTTTGGTGGAGATGAAGAAGGAGTTCGGTCTTTCCTATCTTTTCATCAGCCATGACCTGTCTGTGGTGCGTTATTTCTGCGACCGGGTTTTGGTCATGTATCTCGGCCGGATCGTGGAAAGCGCCGACAATGAGACGCTCTGGTCGGACCCGCGCCATCCCTACACGCGCGCTTTGATGGCCGCGGTTCCCGATCCCTCGCGGCCGCGGCAGGCGGCTCCCCTTGGCGGCGATCTGCCGAGCCCGAGCGACATTCCGTCGGGCTGTCGGTTCCACACCCGCTGCCCGCTGGCGACGGACCTCTGCCGCGTCACCGAACCCGAATTCCGCACCATCAAACCGGGCCATCAGGTGGCCTGTCATGTCGCGGACCAGATCAACTGAAATGGAGAACTTGAATGGTTGAGTATCGCTATCTTGGGCGCAGCGCCCTCAAAGTGTCGCCGCTGACGCTCGGATCCATGATGTTCGGCAACCAGACGCCTGACGACGTTGCCTTCCGCATCATCGACAAGGCGCGCGAGCAGGGCATCAACTTCATCGACACGGCCGACGTCTACCACGACGGCAAGTCGGAAGAGGTGGTCGGGCGCGGCATCAAGGCCAACCGCGACCATTGGGTGGTGGCAACGAAGTTCGTCAATTCGCGTGCGAAGGGGCCGAACCTCGGGGGCTATTCGCGCAAATGGGTCTATCAGACTGTCGAAAACTCGCTGCGCAATCTCGGCACGGACTACATCGACATCCTCTACTTTCATCGCGCCGTCTTCGATGCGCCGCTCGAAGAGCCGGTGCGGGCGATCGCCGACCTGATCAAGGCCGGCAAGCTGCGCTATTTCGGGGTCTCAAACTTCCGGGGATGGCGCATTGCGGAAGTCGCCCATCTCGCCGACCAGCTCGGCATCGATCGGCCGATCGCAAGCCAGCCCCTCTATAACATCGTCAACCGCACCGCCGAGGCCGAGCAGCTGCCGGCGGCTGCAGCCTATGGACTGGGTGCTGTGTCCTACAGCCCGCTCGCCCGCGGCGTTCTGACGGGCAAGTACAATCCCGGCGAAGCGCCAGCTGCCGATACCCGCGCCGGACGCGGCGACAAGCGCATGCATGACGTGGAGTTTCGCGAAGAATCGGTGGCGATCGCCAAGGAGATTGCCGCACACGCGAAGGCCAAGGGAATTGCTGCCGCCGATTTCGCGCTCGCCTGGGTGCTGAACAACCGGCTGATCACCTCGACCATCGCAGGGCCCCGCACGGAAGAGCATTGGGATGGCTATATCCGCGCGCTGGACGTCAAGCTCGATGCGGAAGACGAGGCGCTGGTTGATCGCCTGGTCGCGCCCGGTCATCCGTCGACACCGGGCTTCACGGATCCGGGCCACCCGCTCGAAGGCCGTGAGCCGCGGTCCGGCGCGGGCGAAGCCGAGATCATCCCGCTCGCCCGCTCGCAGCGCGTCGCTTGAGAGGGTCCTGGCTGGGTACCTCCCGACCAGTGCCATCCTGTTGCAAAGAGCCCCGGATCATCGATCCGGGGCTTCGTTTTGCGCGTGACTATTCCGCAGCTACGGCCTGCTGGTGCCTGAGGCCGAGAAGGCGCCGGGCGTTGCCGCCAGCAACGAGACGTGCCTCCTGATCGCTTAGCCCGGCTTGCTCCAAGCTCTGCCGCAACGCGTCCGCATCGAGCGCAGGAAGAATTGGCCAGTCCGTGCCGGCAAGCACGCGGTCTGCGCCGAAAAAGCCTGTCAGCGTGCGTACGATGTCCGGATCATGCCCCATCGTGTCGAAGTAGATATTGGGCCGTCGCCCCGCTTCCCTGGCAGAGCGAGCATAGATGCCGGCGCGTGCCGCCTGGACAATTGCGCCCAGACCGAGCGTTGCAAAGACCAGATGCAGGTCTGGCAGTTCCTCGAGCAGCGGAGACTGGATGACCGACAGGAAGGCGACGCCGTTCATCAATCCACGCCCGAGCGAGTTGCCGAGATTGCCGGCGCCGTCGATCAGAACGCCGGCGTCCGGGTGGGCAACGGGATGCACGAAAACCGGAACCCTGTGGCGCGCCGCAACTTCGAGCGTGGGGCGGACGGCGGGATCGGCGATGAACTTGCTGGCGCGTGAACTGTCAATCACCAGTCCTGAAAGACCGAGCTCGACGATTGCCCGCTCGGCTTCGCGGGCCGCTTCGTCGCCGGCAAAGGCATCGACGACGGCAAATCCGGTGAGGGTAGAATGCTCGCGCGAAAGCGTCGCCAGCCAGTCGTTGGCCTCCCGGACGGCTTCAAGCGGTATGCTTGCCTCCAATCCGAAGAGGCTTTCGATCGTCGCCGTGACCACAGCGAGCGATACGCCGCTTTGTTCAAGTTCGTCGACCAGCGCCTGAGGCGTCGTGATTTTTCGATGTATCTCCGGCGAAAATGCGCCAGCGGGCTTTTCGTATTTGCCTCCGGGACGCCAGGCTGGCGGCCAGAGATGGGCATGGATGTCGACGATATCGAGCGGAGCGGTCATTCGGCGGCGACCTTTCTCGCTTCGCGTTCAGCAATGCCAGCTTTCACCAACGGCACGACATCACGCCCATAGGTGACGGTATCTTCTGTCGGGTAGAAGCCACGAACGAGGAAGTTGGAAACGCCCGCGTCGTAATAGTCGAGGATGGCGTCGGCGACCTGTTCGGGTGTCCCGACAAGAGCTGTCGAATTTCCGCCGGCGCCACTCGCTTCTGCGACTTCGGTCCAGAGCCGCTTGTCCAGCACCTTGCCGCGGCTGGCGGCCTGCCGCAGGCGAACAGAACCGACGTTAGATGGCAGCTTCTCGCCGTTGCCGCCGGCCGAGCGCGCGACCTGTGACTTGACCTTCTCGAGGATATCGGCCGCCTTTGCCCAGGCGGCGTCTTCGGTCTCAGCCACGACGGTGCGAAAGGCGAGGGTGAAGCGGATATCGTCTGCCGCGCGACCATTGGCAATCGCCGCTGTGCGTACCTTGCCGATGGTTTCCCGTGCGCCGTCGAGCGGTTCGCCCCAGAGCGCATAGATATCGGCGTGCTTACCGGCAACGGCGATCGCCGCATCGGACGAACCGCCGAAGGAAATCGGGATACGGGGCTTCTGGAACGGCTTTACCTGGCTATAGGCGCCCTTGAACCTGTAGAAGCGCCCCTCGTGATCGAAGGGCTGATCGCTCTCCCAGACTTTCCTCAGCACCTGCAGATACTCGTCGGTGCGGGCATAGCGGGTGTCGTGATCCTCGAAGTCGCCGTCGCGAGCCTGGTCCGTGTCGGATCCGCCGGTGATGATATGCACCCACAAGCGGCCCTCGGAGAACTGATCGAGGGTGGCAAGCTGGCGCGCGCCGAGTGTCGGGGCCATCAGGCCGGGCCGGTGGGCAAGCAGCGCCCCGATCCGGTCGGTCTGGCTGAAGACATAGGCGGCGATCTGGTTGTTGTCGGGCCATTGCGCGAACTGGCCGATCAGCAGACGATCGATGCCGGCGGCCTCCGCGGCCTGCACGTGATTGCGAATATAGGTCTTGTCGATGACCGGACCGGAGGCCGGCACGATGTCGGACCCTTCCCTGTTGGACGTATGGCCGATGAATTCGGGACGCATGGAGAACTCCTTCAGAATGCTGGGCGCGCAGATCGCAATAATCTATTTATCATATGTATTTTGTCGATTGCTTTTTGCCCGCCGATCTTGGGATGGATTGTCGTGCGATGGGCCCTTCGGGAACTTTTCCTCCACCAAGGCGGCTTTTACAGACACTCATCCTGTCTGCGTGCACATCGCCGGTCCGGCAAAGGCTTCGGCGTGAGTAGCTTTTTTCAGAAAAGCCCTGGACTTTAGAATTACACTATCTCGATAAATATAGTAGATTTTATAAAGTCTGGCTAACGCCCTGACAGGGGTGCTGGAGAAATCGGCGTTGCCTGTGCTTCGCCTGCTAGGGGATACTCAGATGACAGCAAGACACAACGGGACTTTCAAGCCGACGCGGCGCGCGTTCCTCCTTTCCTCCGTTGCGCTGGCGAGCGCGATTGCCGTTCCAATGCTGCCGGTGCCCTCGCTCGCGGCAGACGAGCCGCCGCGCGGCGGCAGCGTATCGATCAACATCGGCACCGAACCGCCAGTTCTCGTCCTTATCGCCCATAGCGCCGGCGCTGCCTACTACATCAGCGGCAAGGCGACCGAGAGCCTGCTCACCTATGACAAGGACTTCAATCCTCAGCCGCTGCTCGCCACCGAGTGGACGGTCAGCGAAGACGGCCTGCGCTACTGGTTCAAGCTGCGCCAGGGTGTCCGTTGGCACGACGGCAAGGATTTCACGGCCGAAGACGTCGCCTTTTCGATCCTGGCGCTTAAGGAAAACCACCCACGTGGCCGGGCGACCTTTGCCCATGTGAAGGAGGCCAATATTCTCAATTCGCATGAGGTCGAATTGATCCTTGCCAAGCCGGCTCCTTACCTTTTGACCGCCTTTGCAAGCTTCGAGGCGCCAATCGTCCCGAAGCACCTCTATGAAGGCACAAAGATTGCGGAAAACCCGCACAACGTCGCGCCTGTCGGCACCGGCCCCTACAAGTTCGTCGAATGGGTGCGCGGAAGCCATGCGCTTTTCGTGCGCAACGAGGACTATTGGGGTTCGCCCAAGCCCTACCTTGATCAGATCATCTTCCGCTTCATCATCGATCCGGCGGCAGCCGTCGCTGCGATCGAGACCGGCGAGGTGCAGGTCTCGACGGCCAACCTGCCGCTCACCGACATCGACCGGCTGAAGGCCAACCCGAACCTCGTCGTCGATACCGATCCGGCGCCCTATTCGCCGAGCATCGCCCGCGCCGAGTTCAATCTCGAAAACAAGTATCTTGCCGACATCAAGGTGCGCCATGCGATCGCGCACGCGGTCGACAAGGACTTCATCGTCAATACCGTCTACCTCGGCTATGCAACGCGGCTCGACGGGCCTGTCAGCCCGGATCTCGCGAAGTTCTACACTCCGGACCTTCCCAAATACGAGTTCGACCCGGCCAAGGCCGAAAAGCTCCTCGACGAGGCAGGTTATGCGCGGGGCGCCGACGGTTTCCGCTTCAAGCTGTTCATCGATCCGACCCAGCCTTCCGGTCCTCCCAAGCAGACCGCGGAATACATCGCCCAGGCCCTTGCCAAAGTGGGCATCAAGGTAGAGCTGCGAACCCAGGACTTTGCGACTTTCGTCAAGCGCGTCTTCACCGATCGCGACTTCGATATCGCGATTGAAGGCATGAGTAACCTCTACGACCCGACCGTCGGTGTTCAGCGGCTCTACTGGTCGAAGAACTTCAAGCCGGGCGTGCCCTTCACCAACGGCTCCAAGTATTCGAACCCGGACGTCGATCGACTGCTCGAAACGGCCGCCGTCGAGATCGATCCGAAGAAGCGCCTGCAGCTCTTCAACGAGTTCCAGAAACTGGTGGTTCAGGATCTGCCGACGCTCGACATCGTCACCCCGGCTGTCATCACCGTCTACGACAAGCGGGTAAAGAACCTGAAGCTCGGCGTCGAGCATCTCTGGAGCAATGGGGCAGGCATCTATCTCGACGGGCAATCGTAAATGATCTCGACGACGTAGTCGTCGAAGGCGCGAGTGCAGCCGGAGCGGACCCTGGCTGCACTCTCTTTTTCTTCAGTGTCGGAGTTGACGTGTGACGATAACCAAGGTGCTGACCGTTTCCCGCCCAACACGCGCGCAGCTTCTCGCGCGCATTCCCGGCTTCGTGGCCGAAGTCGCCAAGGGCGCGTCCGAACGAGACCTCTCGCGTCAACTTCCCTTCGAAGCCTTCAAGCTTTTCCGCGAGCTGGAACTTGGAACCCTGCGCATCCCGGCGGTGCTCGGCGGGCCGGGCGGTTCTGTTGCCGATTACATCGAGATGATCGCGGCGATCGGTGCTGCCGATTCCAACGTCGCCCACGCGCTCCGGTCTCATTTCAACTATGTCGAAAACGTTATCCTCAGCGAGCCTCGTGAGCGGGATGCCGGTGCAGTCGAGCTTATTCTGAGCGGCAAGCTTTTTGGCGGCGCCCATACAGAGCAAGGCACGGCTCGCCCCGGCCAGGTGACGACGACGATCGCCAGAAAGGGCGACACCTACAGGCTCAACGGCCGCAAATGGTATGCCACGGGAACAGCCTTTGCCGACTTCGCTTCGTTCAGCGCGCTGGACGAGGAGGGGCAGGCCGTTGGTGTTCTCCTGCCGGTCGACCGGCAGGGCATTACCATTCTTGACGATTGGGATGGCATGGGGCAGCGCCTGACCGCCAGCGGCGGCGTCATCCTCGACAATGTCGAGGTGTTTCCGCACGAATTGGCCCGGCGCGCCCTCGACAATCTCGTCGGTCGCCACTGCTCGACGCTGCGCCAGTTGCATCTGGCGGCAAGTGCTGCCGGCGCGGTGCGAAACGTCCTTTCGGACGGCCTTGCCTATGTTCGCAGCCAAGCGCGATCTGCCGCCCACAGCAGCGCCGAAACGGCCAATCAGGATCCGTTCGTGCAGCAGGTGATCGGCGAAATCGCCGCCAATTCCTTCGCGATCGACACGGCGGTTGCCGCCGCCGCGGTTGCGCTCGACCGGACGGTTGCCGCCTTGGGCAGTAGCAACGATGCCGCGATCGAGGACGCCTTGATCGAGAGCGCGCTGACGACAGCGCGAGCGCAGCTTGTCCTTGGCCAGCTCGGCTTGCGAAGCGCTGAGCGCATGTTCGAGCTCGGCGGCGGCTCGGCGACTTCGCGCGGCAACAACTTCGATCGGCACTGGCGCAACATCCGCACCGTTCTCAACCACAACCCGCTCCTGCATAAGTCGCGTGTGCTGGGCGACTACCTGCTGAACGGCACGACCACGCATCTGAGGGAAGGAAGGGTGTTTTGACTGCACACACCTGTCTGGCAGCGCCTGCGGTCTGGTCGGCTTGCTGACGGTCGCTTCGGCGCTCAACTGAGCCGATGGTTGGAAGCTCTATCGTCGCAAAGTCCCAGGCGTGAGGAGAAAAAACTACGCGCGGCGGTAAGCTTGGAAAGGGCGCTCTAGAATGAAGGTGAAATCTATCGATTATATGTGCTAATATACACCTTTCGCACAGGAGGTGGCATGAAAGAGACCGCGTCCGCTGAGAGAACGGATCACTGAGATGCAGGTGATGATTGAGGGACAGCCACGCTTCCGGCCTTTCGGCTTATCCTGTTGGGGTTTTGGAGATCTCAACAC
>NZ_JACVAO010000029.1:0-58475 GCF_014851885.1 Ensifer sp. ENS02
TAAAGGTGGTCCAGGAAGGCGACAACGTCGTCATCCAGGCGGCCAATCCGGAAACCATCTATGTGCCGCAGTATCCGCCGGAGATGCTCTACGAGCCGAACTATGCACCGGCGCCGATCGGCTACTACGACGAGCCCTATCCCGCCTACTGGTATCCGGGTGCGGCCTTCTTCGCCGGTGCGGTCACGGGTGCGGCCTTCGCCGCGATCGTCGACTGGGACGATTGGGGCGTCTGGGGTGGCCGCTGGAACGGCGGCGACATGGACATCGACTGCAACAACTGCTTCAACAACATCAACGGCAAGGTGAAGTGGAACGACGTCGACTGGAAGAATGTCGATCGCAGCAAGATCAACTTCAACCGTGACCAGCTTCAGCATTTCGACCGAAACAGCATCAAGAACAACATCAAGGCGAACGGCAACAACAACCTGCGCAACCGCGCCGCCGAGATCAATCGCGACCGGCCGAACGCACGGCCCGGCGGAGGTGGCGGCGGCCAGATCAGGGATGTGCGCAAGAGCACGCTCGACGGGCTGAAAGCGCAGCAGAGACCGGCAGCTCGGCCCGGCGGCGGCGGTGGCGGTCAGGCGATCGCCAAGGCCCGCGCTGGGGACGGAAAGCCGAGCATCAATCGCCCGGGCAACAAGCCGTCGCAGGTCAACCGCAGTGGTGGCAAGAAGAAGATGGCGGCAAAGGCGCAGAACCGGCCGAAGAAGCCATCGGGCCTTGGCAATGTCAATTCCGGACGGCGTGAGGTCGCTTCGTCACGCCGCGGCGGGCAAAGCCTTGGCGGTGGTCATCGCGGCGGTGGGCGGCCACAGATGAGCCGTGGTGGCGGCCGGCCGCCGATGCACCGTGGCGGTGGCGGACGCGGCGGCGGCGGCCGCAGACGTTGATCGGATCACAGGAGAACGACCATGACAAAGCTCTTCAATTCCCTTCTCCTGGGATCAGCGATGGCGCTGGTTCTGGTAGCGACGCCGATCGGCTCCGCCTATTCGCAGGACAAACCGCCTGCCGATAAACCTGCTGGCGATCAAGCTGCCGGCGATCAGCCTGCAGGAGACCAACCGTCGGCCGATCAGCCGCCGGCGGACCAGATGGTGGGTGGGCTGGATGCCTATGCCGCCGCAGAAGACCCGCCGGTCTTCGACGATCCGGACAAAGCCATCGGTGAATTCAAGGCCAGGCTGGCCGCCGATGATTTCGACGGCCTCGCAAAACTTTTGGGGCTTAATGCGGAGAAGCTGAAAGACAGCGAAGGGGTGAAGGATACGTTCGCTCTTATCCGCGAAGGGGCAGCGCGCAATGTCGTCGTTCGCGATCTGGAGGGTCGAAAGATCCTGCAGATCGGCGACCGGCTCTGGCCCTTGCCCTTCCCGCTCACCAAGGGCGATGACGGCAAATGGGCCTTCGATACCTATGTCGGGCTCGAAGAGATCGTCAATCGTCGCGTCGGTGAGAACGAGTTGCAGGCGATCGACACGGTCGAGGCCTATGTCGATGCCCAGAAGGAATACGCCTCTGAGGATCGCGACTCCGACGGCGTGCTCGAATATGCCCAGAAGCTGATCAGCACGCCCGGCCAGACCGACGGTCTCTATTGGCCGGCCGACCAGGGGGATGGCGAAAGCCCCGTCGGAGACTCGATCAGCGAAGCGGCCCTGGAAAAGGCAAAGGCTGGCGAAGGATACTTCGGCTACCGCTTCCGTATCCTGACCTCGCAGGGCGACAACATTGCCGGCGGTCGCTACGACTATGTGATCAACGGCAACATGATCGGCGGCTTTGCGCTGATCGCCTGGCCGGTCACCTATGCGGAGACGGGCGTGAAGACCTTCGTCGTCAACCAGCAGGGCATCGTCTACGAGCGCGACCTCGGGCCGAGCACGGAAGCAATCGTGCCCTTCATCGACCGCTTTGATCCCGACGACAAGTGGAACGTCGTCGACGATTGACGATAAGGATGCCAGGAGCATGCGGGAACTTCTATGCCGCATTTTGCCCAGGGCATGACCGGCAACATGCTGCTGACTGCTGTCATTACGCCGTTCTGGCCTCAGGGGCACAGGCAACTAAGCTTATCGTTCATAGGGAGTGTGAACCATGTTGGACAGAAATTTCTACGACAGCCTATCCGATCTCAGCCCGTTCGAAATCAAGGACGAACTGATCAAGCTCGCCAAGTCGAGCTCACAGAAATCCGCCAAGGCTTTCCTCAATGCCGGCCGCGGCAACCCGAACTGGACGGCGACACGCGCTCGCGAGGCCTTCTTCCTGCTCGGCCAGTTTGCGCTGACGGAAGCCAAGCGCGCCTATTACGACCCGAAGGCCGGCGTGGCCGGCATGCCGCCGAAGGACGGCGCCCACGCACGGTTCGAAAAGTGGACGAAGAAGCTGCTGCAAAACACGGCCGACTGGGACGAAGAGGATGAAGGCATCCCGCCGGCAAAGACGCTTTCCGACGCCGTCAACTACGCCATCACCACCTTCCGCTTCGATGCGGACGCCTTCGTGCACGAGCTCACGGACTCGATCATCGGCGACAACTATCCGGTTCCCGATCGGGCGCTGCACCACAACGAGATCATCACCCACGAATACCTGATGTGGGCGATGTGCGCCGGCCACCGACCGAAGGCAAAGTTCGACCTTTACCCGGTCGAAGGCGGCACCGCCGCCATGTGCTACATCTTCAAGGCACTGAAGAACGCCCGCCTGCTTAACGCCGGCGACACGATCGCGCTCGGAACGCCGATCTTCACGCCCTATCTCGAAATGCCGGAGCTGGAGGACTACGATCTCAAGACCATCAACGTCAGCGCCGAGCAGGAGGACCGGTTCCAGTTCACCGACGAAGACATCAAGGCGCTGGAGAACCCCAAGGTGAAGGCGTTGTTCCTGGTCAACCCCGGCAACCCGTCCGCCGTGGCGATGGATCCGGATTCGATCAAGCGCCTTGTCGATCTCGTCAACAAGAAGCGCCCCGACCTGATCGTGCTGACGGACGACGTCTACGGCACCTTCGTTCCGGGCTTCCAGTCGCTGCTTGGGCATCTGCCGCGCAACACGATCGGCGTCTACTCCTATTCGAAGTACTTCGGCTGCACCGGCTGGCGCCTCGGCGTCATTGCCGTCGCCGAGGACAACATCTTCGACGAGAAGATCAAGGCCCATGGCGAACCGATCCAGAAGCTCCTCGAAAAACGCTACAAGGCGATGACGCCGAAGCCGCGCGAGGTGAAGTTCATCGACCGCATCGTCGCCGACAGCCGCGACGTGGCGCTGAACCACACCGCCGGCCTGTCGCTGCCCCAGCAGGTGATGATGACGCTCTTCGGCCTGGTCGAGCTGATGGACGTCGAGAAGGCTTACCAGAAGGCCTGCATCGCCATCTGCACCAAGCGCTTCTGGAACCTGATCGAGGGCATGGGGGTCGAGTCCAATCCGGGCATCTATTTCGACCACTATTACGGCATCATCGACTTCGAGTTCTGGCTGCGCAAATATGTCGGCGAGGATGTCGTCACCTGGGTGAAGGACAACATCCACCCGCTCGACATTCCCTTCCGGCTTGCCGAGGACCACGGCATCGTGCTGCTCAACGGCTCGGGTTTCGATGCGCCCAGTTGGTCGGCACGCGTCTCCTTCGCCAACCTCAATGACGAAGCCTATTCGCAGATCGGCCGCGCCGTGCGCTCGGTGGCGCGCGGTTACGTCCAGACCTACCAGGCCGCCAAAGGCCTGAAGATCAGCTAGCCGATCGGGCGGCCGGCAGCCATGCCGGCCGCCTGCTTACCAGAGACGAACATATGAAAGCCGTGGCGGCAAGCTTCTCGCGCTAGGTCGATCTTGCGAGCTTGCAAGCTTCATAGCGCGCGTAGTTGAAAAGGATCTACTTTGGCCAGCTGCCTCAGCTTAAAGGCAATGGGTTGGTCACTGGCATTCGTCACCACTGCCTTGCGCGACCATTTCTCCTTTGCGGAGCCTCAAACAATCGATGGTAGCGTCTGCGTTGAGAATGCGGATCCGATATGGATCGGACGCAACGCTGACTGTCGTCCCACCGCTCGGCCGCTTGCATAGGTGCGCCGAACCGGTCCAGCTGCAATTCATCTTTTCGGCGCTCTCGAAGATATTGTAGCCATTTGCCCGAAGCGCACGCTGCACGTTTTCCCGCACGTTCAGTGAAACGGAGTTCTCATTCCCGTCGCTCTGCCCACTGTTTTCGCTTGAAAACGACTTCGCTGCTGCCCTTCTGCGGTGCTCCTCTTTGAGAATGACGATCTCGGCCTTTGCTCGTTCTGCCGCCGCTTCTGCAGCGATTGCCCGTCGTTCCGCCTGGTCCGCCCGTTCGGATTCGCTTACGGCACGCGCAACCGCGTCCCGCTGTGCGTTCGCCGCAGCTTCAAGCTCGCTTGCGCGACTTGCCTCCGCTCCATTGAATATGGCTTCAGTCGCCTCCGCGTGTTGCAAGCACTCCGCCACAAGGGCCGCGACTCGCGACCGAGCTTGCATCGGGTTGTTCAAAAGATCTGCGGCGAACTGCTGCTTCGCAGCCTGGGCGCTTCCGCCATTTTCGGACGAACCAACTCGGCGGCGCATGAACTCGAGCGCGCCACTCACAACGCCCTGAGCGTGTTCAAACCCTTCGACATAGCTCCCGTAATCACTGCCTGCTTCTAATCGGGAAGCGCACAATTGAAGGCTGCTGACCAGTTCCTCCTCTGAGGTTGAGGCTACTACGATTGTTGGAGCGAGAGTTGCGCTCATCAGGAACATAACGACAGCGCGAGTGGACATGCCCGCAGTTGCCTTGCCGGCCTTCGCACTACAGCAGCTAGCGCCATGACGACGGGAAGCGATTTTCCGCTTCTTCCAGATCACGTCTTACCCATATTCGATGTGAGCATCGTTAGCACTTCCGCCCGCAAATCCAGGCAGATTTGATGATACTCATCTATTAAATCCTCACGCCTCGATATCTCTCGCTCGAGATTGTCGAGTGTCGTCGACGCTAAGGCGTAGGCCTCGAAAAGTTCACGGCTGTAATCATCCATTGCACTCCGCAATTGCTCGCGATGATGTGGCAACACCATAGCCAGCCGAGCCCGCCCCAGTTCCAACAAGCTCATGCGCCCTCCAATGACCACGCGGGCCCACGCAGGATTACTCATTGCATTGCGGACGCGGAAGTGTTCACACTCGCATGAGGCAGATGGCGCCAGACACACCGCTTCGAACCTCAAATCTTCCGCGACGTCAGCAAACATCATCGCGAATTACGACAAATAGGGAAGTACGTAACAGTTAAACCGGGACTCCGGCCGTTCCGCGTCGTCGGATACCTTCAGCGCACAACGCGCAATGGCAGAAACTCTCAAGCCGACACAAGCATCAGGAGTACCGAAGGGCACGCAAGTCGATCACCCAGCGCCTCGCTGACCCGGAAGAGCGCAATAGGACGGAATGCGCGGCGCAAGATCCTTCTTGGCGCATGTGCTGCACCCCTTCGGCTACGGGAGTGGTTGCGCCGGGAGTTGCCAGGTTTCCTCATGCGCGATGGCGACAAGGCGCTGTTTGACCATGCCTGCTCGATCCGGAAAGCCTCGATATTTCCGAGGACGTAAGCACGCTTGCCGACGCACTCGTCTATGACGAACCGGGCATGGGCGGCGAAGCGCACTGGAACGAAGAGCGAAGCCCCTAATCGTCGGGCTCATCTTGAAGATCGTAGTGGCTGAGTCTCCTGGTCGTCGACACCTCGGCACACTGCCTGAGTATCTGACTTTGGCGCCAGAGCGCTTCCTGGCGCTTGGTCTCTAGGGTTCTCTTCCGGTGCTGGCCGGAGAGAGACGTCCTCACTGTCGCCGAGTAGAGCCCGGGAGGAATACGCAGCCCGTCAATGCGGACGTCACTCTGCGCTATGAGACCTAAGATCTTTCCTCGCCTCGGCATTTCTACCCCTCGCGAATTCCTTCGGAGCGACGCTGCTTTTATTCCACGGCGCACCAGTCGCGGATATGCGCGATTGCGAACCGCACCTGAAGTCCGCGGTATTCTACGACCAATTTGTCCGCCTCGCGACGCATGAACTTGGCAACATAGTTGCGAACCGCACCCGCTTCGTCGACCACTTCGAATACATACGTCATCGAACAGACCCCTGAAGATTGAGGCTGTTATATTGCATTCTGCTTGAGTGAGACTTGTGGGCGACAATGCGGGGACGACTGGTTAGGCAATGGCTCCGTGACCGTTGTTGCACAGCATCGCAGCTAGCCTTGGAGACGCCGGCTTCCAGCGTTACCGGTCGCCCGACCGAACGCTCGTTGCACCCGGCTCCTGGCGATTGCGCTCCGCACCTGATGCGAGACCAGCGCTTTCATCCGAACGGATGAATTGTGGTCCAGGGCTCGGCGCGTAGGATGCGGGAAGTAACGGTCGTGACAGAAGCACTCGCGTTGCGACAAGGCCGGGCGTCACCCGAGCCGGAAACCAGGGAGAATGAGATGAAACAGTGGCTTTTTGCGTCATTTCTCCTGCTGAGCTTCGGGACATCGGCTCTGGCGGCGGAGAGCTTGGTTGGCGAATGGAGAGGTGTGTTCACCTGCGGCCAGGCCAGAAACAGCCGGATGATCCTGGACATCAAAGAAACGGCTAGCGGCCAGATCGAGGGCGTTTTCGAGGTGCGCGCCGGGTGGAACAAGGCAAGCTATCACGTTGTGGGCACCTCTAAGCCCGATGGCACGTTCGAACTGACGCCGGGCGCCTGGATCCATCAGCCACCAGGTTTCAGAGCGGTCGAGCTGCAAGGGCAAGTGATCAGCGTGGGGAGCGGTCCGCCTCAGATTCAAGGACGGCCTGTGGGATGTAAACCGGGCGGCTTCAGGGCGACCTTCCAGAAGCCCTTCAAGAAACCGCCGCCGCCGCTGGCGCAGAAGGTGCAGGACAGAAAAGGACCAAAGTGGATAAACGCGGTTCGCGCGAGAACGCAGGATTACGTTCAGAAGCACGTCAATGATCCGAGCTGGTGGAAAATGCTCGAAACCGAAGTCGTAACGAGCTATGTCGATCGCGCCACCAAACTCGCGCTGCTGGAGGAGATTACGGCGGCGCGCGGGAGTATTCGCTCGGCAGCCTTGCTGGAGGAACTGGAGGCTGGTCCGAGGGACTTTCCTCGAGGCATTGGAGTTGCGTTGCGAATCTATGGTCAGGCGGAAAAGTCAGACTGGCCGGACGACATCAAGCAGCGCGTCTATAGCGCCTGCAAGAAGCGAGTGGCGGACGTGCTGAGGCCAAAACTGACAGAAATCGCTGCGATGGCACCCAAGATGCCATCCTCTCTCGAGGGCCTCGCCGAAGCCCGCGCAGCGATTGCCCCGATCGAGGATTACCGCCAATCGCTGGAACATGCATTCGGGGTGCTCGATCAGGAAGACCTGCTTGCGCCCCTGTTCCAGCGGATTGCAGACCTCGAAGCTATGCCTGGCATAGCCATCGAGTTTCGCTCGGCGCTTGCCACCGCCCGCGGCCAGGCAAAGCCGCGGGACGCCACTGAGAACGTGATTTTCAACGTACTCGGCCTGCGAAACACTTCCCCTGCCCTTGCTGCCGTTGCCGCGGAGGGCCGCAGACTGGCCGCGCTTGCTGAGGTCAAAGTCGAGAGTATTGCCGGCGAGGCCGATCGCAACGAGCCGAGCGCCGACGATATGGCCAAATACATGTATGCCGTCGTCGAAGGGTTTAATGACACGTTCGCAGCAATGCGGTGCTCTCCGGGACGCTACCCGCCTGACGAGTATATACGTTGTAAGTTCGGAGAACTGGAAGTGAGGCTGAAACGGGTCGTGAAGACCGGCTGCGAGGTGGAAGTGCCGGGGCGGCAGTATGTCTGCAACTTCGATCACTATTCGCAGCTCGTCTCTTTCAGAACCGGCGAACCTGTCGACAGCCCGAACCTGTCAATGCGCTTTCCGGATGGACGTCTTGAGGGGCCGAAAAAAGTGCGGTTTATCAAACCCGCCAATGGCGAAGGTTGGGATGGAATGCGGCTGCCTCCCGGTTGAACCGCCCCGAGGGGGCGCGTCGCAAGGGCGAGGAGCAGGTGGCTCCGGCAGGCTACGATGAAACGGCCCTTCTCGACCTCTCTGGTTGCATCCGGACTTGCCCCAAGCGCCTCTCCCACGAAGCCGCGAACCTCCTTGAGATTGAGCTCACTCAGACGGAGCTCATAGGTCGTTGCTGTTTTTTTTCCGACAGCTTGCTCGCCATCTCAACGATCAGACGAGTAACCGAGCCTACCCGAGACGCTCCTCAAACTTGGGGACGGAGAAGATCAAGCGAGGCTTCCAATGTAACTGTTACGTATCTTCCATAGTGCAACGCTTAGGCCATAATTCCTGCCGAAGTGAATGTTGCAGACGTACTCACCTGCTCCTTCTACCACCTTATGACGGCAGATTGAGGAGATCGGAATTTCATGTTTCTGAACCGCATCAATCTCGACGACGCCGTCTCAAGGTGGCGCGACATCATCTTGACGTCCCTGCCGTGGGACCGGCTTGGCGGCTATGTTGCCTTGCGCAAACATGATTTGCAAATCGAGCTTCACGACCTTGGCGAAGACGATGATCTTCTCGTCTTCGCCACCGACGGCGAAGTTTTTATCCACCGGTTCTGCTCGGGCTATCCGTTCATTGTCACGTATGGTGGAAATCCCGGCTACCCACTGGAATACCTAGTTTGGCTTTCATTTCACATGCAGGCAAACTTCGAACGCTTGGGCGTCCTAGAATTTTGCGCGACTTACGAAGACGAAGACGGCGACATCGAAAGCATGTCTGCGGTGGCTATGGGCTTTTCGCGTCAAGTCGACCTTGAAGATTTCATCGCGCGTTTCGATGGCAAGGAGTTGAGCCACGATCCCCTGTTTGGCTACGAGGCGTACGTCTCCGAGGTCAGAGGGGAATAGATTTATTCACCGGAGGAAATGATGGCAAAGCATGACGGCAAGAAGAAGAAGGGCAAAGACAAGAGCGTAGACGAGATCGCCGCCGACGCAACGACGTCCGAGGAGCGCTCGTCCGATGACTACGCGAAGGAACTCGCCCGGCTGCAGCAGGAAACGGCGCATCTGCAGGCCTGGGTGAAGAAAACCGGCGCGCGCATCGTCATTGTCTTCGAAGGCCGCGATGCGGCCGGCAAGGGCGGCGTGATCAAGCGGCTGACCGAGCGTGTCAGCCCACGCGTCTTCCGCGTGACCGCGCTGCCGGCGCCGACCGACCGCGAGAAGTCACAGATCTACATGCAGCGCTATATCCAGCACCTGCCCGCCGCCGGCGAGATCGTGATCTTCGATCGCTCCTGGTACAACCGCCCCGGCGTCGAGCGCGTTATGGGTTTCTGCTCGGATGACAGTGCCCGACGCTTCCTCGAGCTCGCGCCGCGTTTCGAAGCGGCCATGGTCGAAAGCGGCATCATCCTGCTCAAATACTTCCTCGACGTCAGCGAGAAGGAGCAGGAAAAGCGCTTCCGGCAGCGCATTGCCGATCCGCTGCGCCAGTGGAAGCTCAGCCCGATGGACGTCGAATCCTATCGCCGCTGGTGGGATTATACCCGCGCCTACAACGAGATGATCCGTATGACGGACACCGATTTCGCGCCCTGGTGGATCGTACCGTCGGATGACAAGAAGCGTGCCCGCATCAACTGCATCTCGCACATTCTCTCGTCGATCCCATACGAGCGCGTGAAATTCTCGGAGCCCGATCTCGGCAAGCGCCAGAAACGGCCGGATGACTTTGCGGCGGACGACCACGTGCGTAGAAACGTGCCCGACGTTTTATAAGACTGAAAAGCCCGCACCAAAGGTGCGGGCTTTGAACGCTTTCGATCGGGACGGGCCGCAGACAACGCGATGCGACGCCGGGACGGTCGTACTCAGGCTTTTTCGGGAGCCCAGTTCAAGAAGAACCCGACGTCACCGGGCACGCCACCCGGGAAGTTGATGATCATCGCCTTCAACTTGTAGCCACTTGGCTTGCCGAAGGCCTGATAGCGGTCAAAGAACTCTTTTGCTTTTCCCTGCAGCGTGTTCGGCCAATCCCGGTCGCCGCTGTTGATCGCGCGGCCGCTGTCGGTGCAAAGCTCGGACGGGAAGCTGTAGACCATCGCTTCGAACTTGCCGGCCTTCACGGCGTTCGCGACCAGCCGGCGAACGATGGCGATTTCCTCTTCCGTTACATGCTTCTTGAGAAAATCCGCGGCAAAGTCGGCGAGCTTTTGCTCTTCGATGGATTTTAGTCGCCGCTCCTTGTCCATCTCGTCCATTTCACGCTGGAGCATCTGCATTCTGAGGTCCTGTGCACTCGGAGGTGCGCCGGCATTCTTGTTGTCAGACATCACGTCGATCCAATTCAAGAAAAGGGAAAACTGTCGGGGGGTACACGTTCACTATGCGCTTAATACCAGAAAGGTCTGCAGTGTGGATCCACGAAGAGCCATCGGTTCTCCTTTCTGAAGAAGTTGCATTTCCAAACCCGAGGCGCGGCTTCTGGGACAATATTGTAGTCGTCTTTCTATATAGAATGACACGCTCGGACTGATGTAAGCTATTTCAACATATTTCAGCTGGAAATACGAAACACAACGTCACAACAGACTTTAGACTGGCCTTACATTAGTCGTTGCCCCACAAACAACGGCTTCGGTCATTCGGTCAGCGCTCGCCATGACTTATCCAGTGGGGCGCTTCAGCACTTTCGTTTGTGCTGAGGTGGCGTAGGTACCCAAACGGCAGGCGGCTAGGATTCGCCTACCTCATCAGCGTAACCGGGGCACATTCGGTGGCGTCCTTTCGCGGCCGCTATGTAAGATCTGTGCATAAGCGGGCGATATGAGCCGTCGGCGATGGGTCAAGGATTCCGCCTTGGGCGCAAATCAGATTCGCTTCGGTCATGCCGAAGAAGCGCCTCCCCTCACCCGAGCACGCCGACACGCTATCGCTGAACGCGTTGCGTTCGCTTGTGACGGGCCTGGTCAGTGAGGTCAGGGAGCTCTCCGCAGAAGTCACGAAGCTTCGCGCCGAGAACGCGGAGCTTCGCGAAGAGAATGCAGCGATGCGCCAGGAAAACACGCGCCTGAAGGTGGAGAACCAACTCTTACGCGACGAGATCGCCAGACTGAAGAACCTGCCGCCGCGGCCGCCGTTTCGCCCGTCAGGCATGGAGAAGGCGACGGATTTCAAACAGGATGATCCGCCCGCAGCCAAGAAGAAGCCGCGCGGCCCGAAGCTCGACATCAAACGGGTGAACCGCGAGGAAGTCCTACGGCTTTGTGCTCCTCCTCCAGGTTCCCGTTTCAAGGGCTACAAGAGCTGCCATGTGCGTGACCTGGTGATCTCGGCTGAAATCATTCATTACCGGCGCGAGTGCTGGCTGACACCGGACGGCAAGATACTGCTGGCGCCATTGCCTGAAGGCGTTATCGGCAGCTACGGCGCGAACCTCAGGCGGCTTTGCCTGATGTTGCACGCGCAGGGCCAGGTGACGACGGAACGGCTGACGACGTTGCTCAACGATGTCGGCGTCGCCGTCTCCAAACGCCAGGTCGTGCGGTTTGTCACTAAGGGGCTGGAGGGCTTTGTGGCCGAGGATGGGGCAGTGCTGCATGCCGGATTGGTCACTGCGCCCTATATCACCGTCGACGATACCGGTGCCCGTCATGCGCGCGCCAATTTCCACACGACCCAGATCGGCGGCGCCCAGTTCACGAGCTTCCGCACGACAGCCGCAAAATCGCGGCTAAACTTCCTGTCGCTTCTGAGAGGCAATTATCAGGATTACGTCCTCAACACCGCGGCGTTCGACTACCTCGATAACCGCCGCATCAATCCGGCGCTGGTCGCCAAAATCCGCAGCCATGAACCCAGATGCTTTTGCAACCAGGTGCCATGTCTCGAATATCTGGCGAGCCAAGGCGTCGACATCTTCGACCGCCAAGCGGTGCGCGTGCTGGCGGAAGCCGGCATCTGGGGATCAATCCGCCATCATGGTCTCATCGGGGATACCGTCATCGTCTCCGACGACGCCGGTCAGTTTCGGGTCGGCAGCCATGCGCTCTGTTGGGTCCACTCGGAGCGGCTGCTGCAAAAGCTAATGCCGACAACGCCGCGGCAGGTGCGTCTGGTCGAGACGGTGCGCGATCTCATGTGGCAGTTCTACCGGGCGCTGAAGAGCGTCAAACGGAAGCCACCGCCTGGGCTGACTGCCGCGTTTCACAAACGCTTCGACCGCATCTTCTCGCTCAGCACTGGCTATGAGGATCTCGACAAGCTCTTGGCGCGTCTGTTGCGCCGCAAGGACGAATTGCTCAAGGCGCTGGAACGACCGGGAACGCCGCTCCACACCAATGCGTCGGAGAACGATCTGCGCAGCTTCGTCACCAAACGAAAGGTCTCCGGTGGCACGATGAGCCGAGATGGCCGCGTGGCGCGCGACACCATGCTGGGGCTGATGAAAACCTGCCGCAAGCTCGGGCTGTCGTTCTGGCACTATCTCGGCGATCGCCTCGGGATCAAGGGCGAGCCCATCCCACCGCTGGCCACTCTGGTCGCGGCTAAGGCTTGAACACAAATTTCCACTTTGCAAACGGCAGCCTTAGTTCAGCGTCGACGCGCGGAACGACGAGAGAATTACCAATCAAACGCTGTCCGGGGGCGCGAAGAAGCAGTTCACGCGATATTTTCCGTTCTGCCCCATTCCCGCAGCTTCAGAAGGATCATCAGTTGGTTGAAGGCAGATGTGATAGTCGCAGTCGTGAGATGGGATCTCCGTTCCGTAAGGGATCAGCAATAGCTGATTTCGGGTCACGAGATGATGGTTCCCCGGATGCAGTTGAATTGCGAATCCGAATGGCCCTTCCGTGACGTCCGAACTCGGTATCGCCTGGCAGTCACCATCGACATCGTTGCCATTGCAACAGGCGGGTGGGTAGGTCCAACCGCCAGCCGCCATGTGGGCGTCGCTCGATGCGAAGAGACCCATCAATAGAACCGAAAAGGTCACCCAAAGTGCTGTTGCTGGTGAGGACTCCATGGACCGCCCCGGCGTCGTCCTTGGCTTCGCGAGCCAGTTAGATTGTGCGCCCCACGGTGCATGCGAAGCAATAGTTTGGGTGAACCTTCGTCGCTTCGTTGGACCGGGAGTTGGTGGCAATCGCTCGATAGCGATGTCGCAAGACTGCTCCCATCTCGATGACCGAAAACCGCCGTGCTTCCGCGATTCAACCCGTCTGTGCTAGGCTGCGCATATAGAGCTTTTGCCGATCTCATCGGCACCGCCCCCAAATCTGCCCCGGTTACCCCCCAAACACCCGTCTGGTCGTGTTAAGCGATTATTAACGATGTGAATTAACGTATTAAATTTCATAAACGGAAGTCAATTGCTATCATGCTTCCGTCGTTCGGACGTCGATTTTCACGCTCCTTCACTATCGATAAGTATCAGGTATGGATAGTGATAGCTCCGAAAACGCAAAGCCTCGGTCCCCGGATCAGCACGGGGAGAATCACCTGCAAGGTAGAATGGACTGACCGAAGGGGCTGGTCCAGAGTGAGCGCTATCCGTCTCCCTTTAATATCCAGATTTTCCTTCCAATGAGTTACGACGCCTTGCGACTTCGTTTGGAGCTTCCAGTCAGCGCGATTTCGCCCACAGAAACCCGTAGGAGCGTTTTCTCCTTCATCTATGATCTACCGACCATATTCCCTTCCAGTTTGCGTCTGATGGCCTCCCATTTTCGCTATAAAACACGCTTGCAACTCACCTGTTTCTCACGCACTTTCTTTCCTCAATCAAGCGGTGGGTCGAAAGCGCGATGGCGAAGCAACAAACAGCTGATGTCGAACCTCTGCAGCGGCTAGTCGGTTACGCCCGCGTGTCGGCGGATGACCAGGCCAACGATACCCAACTGGACGAGCTGCGGCGGGCCGGCTGCGATCGGATCTATCAGGAGCATGGCACCGGCGTTTCGCGCGCTCGGCCTGTCTTGACCAAATTGCTGGGCGAGCTCACATCGGGAGACGTCCTCGTCGTCTTGCGTCTCGATCGGCTGGCCAGCTCCGTGAGCCATTTGCTGCAAGTAATCCGGGATCTTGAACATCGTGGGGTGCATTTTCGGTCAATCCACGATCCGATCGATACCTCAACTCCGCAAGGCATGTTTTCCGTTGCGGTCCTCGATGCCGTCGAAAGGCTCGAGCGTTCGCTGAACGCCGAGCGAACCAAAGCGGGCATCAAGGCCGCGAAGGCTCGGGGCAGGCTGCCTGGAAACCCGGGTCTTCGAGAACGGCGGCCGGAGGCGATTGCAGCAGTTTCAAAGGCGCGCGAGAAGCTCTATCTCGATGAACTGATCGCGTCTTCACAGGCGTGGCTTCCGATGGTGCGGCAACTCCGGCCTCAGCATAGTTGGGAAAATGTCGTTCGAGTTCTCAACCGACGTGGCCAGGACTGGACCGTCGAACGCCTTCGTCGCGCCGTGCATCGCATGGTCCGCGCAAAGCTCGCGGAAAATGATCTCCTCGCCCGATCCCCGCGTCGCGCCCCCGAAAACCATTTAATGCAATTGGTGGCGGCGATCGCGATCGCCGATCCTAATCTGTCGCTTCGCGAGATTGCCGCCGAACTGGACAAACTGGGAGAACGGCCGAAGGGAAGCGCAAGAAAATGGATCACCTCTTCCGTCCGAGACTTGCTGGACGAGGCGCATCGGTTCGGCCTCATCCGCCGCTGAGGCGCATTCTATCAGGCGCCATGGCCGACATTCTGCCGAAGGAATGTCAGCAACGCCGAGCTCCTTGGCTGACGTGACACACACCCTGCGCCGAACTCACCTTGCCTCCGTGGCCGCCAGTGATCGAGGTGACGGCCTGCGCGATGCCGAACTCGCCGACAAACCCGAGCCCCTTTCAAGGGTCCGTGCCGCGGCAGTTCCCTCCCCTCCGTTGCTCTCTCGATCCGCTCCGCCACACAAGGACAACATCAGGTTTGCCCAGGGCGGCGGCCGCCAGGCAGGGCGCCGCCACGACAATGCATCAGAGCGCCGACAGCCACGGCAGCGCAGGTGCTCGTTCGTTATCTGGGTACACGAGCATTCACGAACAGGCCCCCTTTCCAGCACGCAAGCACGGGCTACGCACCATGCCGTTCCAAGCGCGAATCTGATCCGACACGTATTCATGGCCAGCAGGTTCCCTCGCTTTGTTTGTTGACCCCAGCGGTTGAAGCGCACGCACATATCGGTGAGCAGTTTGGCCCTGAAGAGCAGCAACGATTTTTACAGCAGTTGGGGCGATTGAGCGCCTAATCGAAACCACTGGCAGGCCAGACCTCTCGGCCCCAGCGAGCGTTGCCAAACTGTCTAAGCGCTGCAATGGATATTCTGCTGCCGGCGCAGGCCCGGATCGTGCTGTTTGGGGCGAAGAATTCGTCGCCTTTACAATGAAGCCTATGCACCTACCATCAGTGATAAGCACCCTCACGCATTTGGACGTCCTGCCCGAGAAAAACTGGGGCGAACTCTGGAACGATCGGGAGACCCTGGTTCGAAGGGTCCTCAACGGCGGATCGACGGTCTTGGCGAAGGACCGCCCCGTCTACATCGAAGGCCACGGCTACCCGGAAACAGTCCAGTTCGACATCTCCTATTCGCCCGTCCGCGACGCGGGTTCTTTGCATCGTCAACGACACAACGGACCGGGTGAAATTCGAGAGTGCATTGCAGGCGAGCGAAGAGCGACTGAGGGCGATTTTTTCGCAGTCCGCCGCGGGGGATCGTCCAGACAGACCTCACGGGCTGCTTTCTCCCGGTCAACAACCGCTTCTGCGAGATCCTCGGCTATAGGGAAAGCGAGCTGTTATCGATGGGAATGCTGGATATCTGTGTTGCCTGAGACATCGCCGAGGCGGACCGGCTCTTTAAAAAACGATGGCTGAACGCGGCCAGAGTTTTGAGATGGGAGCCGCCTTCTGCGAAAAGATCTAACGTTGCTCTGGGTGGCGAGCTCGGTTTCGAGCGCGTCGCGACAACGATGGCGGTTTCCAGTCAGCGACCGCCATCATCTTCGACATTACCGAACGCAAGCGCGCGCAGGACGTCGAGCGTCACCTGGCCGCGATCATCGCTTCGTCCAACGATGCCATCCTTGGCATCGACCTTGGCATGAAAATCACGCGTTGAAACACTGCGCTGAACGGCTCTACGGATATACGGGTGACGAGGTCATAGGCCGATCGCTCCTGGTATTGGTTCCGGAAGACCGCCAGGGCGAGAGCTTGCATTCTTGCGCCAACTCAGCGCCGGCGTGAATGTCGAGCTCTACGAAACGGCAAGGCTCCACAGGCACGGTCGAAGCGTCGATGTCCTCCTCAGCGCCTCACTTATCTATGACCCCTATGGCGTGATCGTCGGAGCCCCCCGGTGCCCCCACCGACCCGCAGAGGTTTTGGATCCCGGCTCATTGAGAGCCTGTTGGCGGCCGAGCTCAATGGCACGGTCAAAATCACCTATGACCCAAAGGGCGTCGCATGCGAGGTCGATGCCAATCTTCTTAGCGAGTGGGGTCAGCAGTCAAAAGCTCATTGAGCTGGAAGCGTGGGGTGCACTTCCTGCCATGAGCGTTGATTGGGTGCGCGATCACATAATGCCCGAGCGGACCTTTTCGTTTTCCGGTGTCATCACCACGATGCAAGTAGGCAGCGATAGTTGCAGGTAGCCTTTCGAGAAGCTGCGCGGCGCCATGATACGCGTCCTCATCACCTGCGTGTTCCAATGCCTTGGAATCTGTGCACTCACGCAGCTGTTTCCCGGTCCTCATCCCGAAAGAAATCCAATAAGCGGTCACGATCTCAGCGGTGGGCTGCTGTTCGGACTAAGGGAGGCCGACTACCGTTCGCATTTCCGCCGACGCTCAATGTTTTTCGGCAAGAGGCTGCACATCGCGCAGGGACTTTCACTAGTGACGGCGTCACAACTAGGCTCTAGCGACCAGTTCAAACCATGGAACCGTGAAACCCAAAACCCTGACAGCTGTCAGGGTTTGATGGAAATCTCGCGGCAAACCGGGCAGGGAAGCGCATTAAGTTGGTCGACCCCGTGCTTGCTATCTGAGTCACGAGGTCCGCGGCTCCTTCGTTATGGTTGGTGAGGCTCGCCATTCAAAAACCCTGACAGCTGTCAGGGTTTCTCGTCGGGCAGTTTGATCAACCCGCTCAACCGGAGCCCGCTTCATTCACAACATCAATCACAGACGGCACCGTCATGGAGTGCTTCACGTCGGCCAAAGAACGATCTGCGAGGAGAACAGGCCCAGAAAACCCCGTCACGGTTGCCCGTATCTAAGCCGGCTCACGCCTCCACCCATCTCTCAACGTGGCGACACCTCATTGTCCCGGTCGCTGGCCACAGGAGCACCGTCAATTGAAGAAGCGTGACCGGGTTTCAGTTCAGCGGATACTTTCGGTCTGGGAACCAGATTTTCTAGACGCATGAGATCGAGAGCCAGCTCAGTGAACGAGAAGGCGGGGCGAATGACCAATGAAGCCAAGCTTTCCACCTTAGGCCGAACAGCCGTCCATTGAGCGTGAACCTCACCATCTCCAATGGCCGAACGAGCTATCTAAGTCACAGACACTGATCTCACCAGATTGGAATTGCCACCGTTTTTGAGATCGGCCCACCAACCGAGGGAGAAGCCGTTTCTCGTCATCAGGTGCGTTTCCATTTCGGGAGAGATCAGCCTCGTTTCGCGGACCGGTTTCGATCTACAGCGAGACAGATGGTAGCCTGGGGTTTATCCTACGCGCCGCTCCGAGCCTCCATTTGCTCTCAACAAAGCCATCAGCATCGGTCCGAGAGAGAATTCGCCGCGCCGTGCCTTTGTCGTCAGGTCGCGCAGGTACCCTCCCGCCGAATTGATGTGCCCTGCCCGCTCAAGGATGCAAGCGACCGCAACCGCAGCATTTTCAGGCCCCATTGCCTCGCAAGCGTCCTGGTAGGCGTTCGGGCTTATTCCCAACATCGAACGCACCACAATGGCGGCGGACATCAGGTCACGCCAGCTCGATACGGCTCCATCCTGGGCGTACAGAGCGATCTCGGGGCAGGCTCGCATCACCATGCTGAGCGGGAAAGCCTTGATCGGCTCGTTCACCAACCGCTTTGCTGGTTCGGATTTTGCCTCCAGCTGCTGTCCAGAGCCAGGTTCAAGTTCATATAAGGATTCGGTATGTGAATTCTGTATGTGGCGCTCATTTTGAGCATCATTGCTGCTCAAACTTTCCGAATTATCCAAAATATCCAACTGATTGACGATCTCCGAGCAAAGCAGTTCCATCTCGTCGAGGATCGGTCTCAGGTCGTGGATGGTTGGGGATCGCGGTATCCGGGCAACGAGAGCCTCATAAATACCTTCGATCTTTCTCCAATCGCCGCTCGCACCTTCTTCAATTGCTGCAGAGATGAGCTTGCGGGCGTCGCGTCTACGGATCGTGAGCGCTTCTTTGGTTTTCCGAAGCAAGGCGTGCTCGGCCGCCACCTGCTGCGCCAGCTGTGCAAGTTCCTCCGATCGGGCGAGAAGTGGGGAAAGATCGAAACCGAAAGCATCCTGAACATCGCCAGCCCTGTCCTTGCGGGCGTAGCGCTTCCCGTTTGCACTGTCTTTGCGATTGATCAGTCCGGCATCAACAAGCGCTGCCAAGTGCCGCCGCAGCGTCGCGCCGGCAATACCGTGCGCACGCACCGACAGTTGGGCATTCGAAGGAAAAACGATGAGAGAATCTCCCTGCCGGAGATAAGTCTCAGGATAGAAGCTCAAAAGCGCGTCAAGGACGGCAAGAGCACGGTCCTGTAGTCCAAGATGCGCCCTGCCTTCACAGGCATCCCGGAACACTTTCCATTTGTCGGCCGATTTGTTCGGCCGGATCTCGATGGACGCTTTTTGTCGCTTTAACAGCGCAAGCGTCATCGGCCGCCGCCCAAAAGGCGTCGTCACACTTCCACTTTGCATCTTCCTTCACCCTTCAGAAGGCAAAAGATGTCCGCTCACCCAATTCGGTGCCAAAAACTCTTGACTGGGATTCGTGGAAATGCGATTCTCAGATTGTCCAGATATGAGAGAGGCTTCCACGACGGCAACGTTAAGGGGGCCTTTTTCTTTTGCGGTATTCCTTCCCGTATTTTCCTTGTCGAATAGACCAGCTGACAGCTTGTCTATAACGTCTAGCTTTGACGCTCACGCGAGAAGCGTTCGATGAGAGCCGGCAATTCGTCGCCGACGAACTTCACGAAGTCCTGACCGAGCGGGCCATCTGCAGAAATCCGAAGCTCCCTGGCCGAAATTTTCCAAGAGCCGAGCTTCGATCCTGCATGGTCCAAAAGTTCACTTCTGTCCTCCCGCGCAGGGCTCGAGGGCTTTATTGCCTCGAAAGCACGCTGGAAGCGTTGATCCGATAGGGAGCCGCCTTCACGTGCATGCGAGAGCACCTTCCGCACCACCTCAAGCGATCCAGGATCGCTTGCTATCGTTCTTGCAAACTCTATCCAGCGCGGCCGACCCACTTTGGGGGCACGTCCAATCGCTTCGATCACGTCTGCCGGGATCGTTCGATAAACGCCGCGCATTCGAGCAAGTTCTGCGTCCGCAATCGACAGTGCCGCATAGATGTTGCGGGCTTTGATGCCGGCGTCATCCATCCGCGATGCAAACAATGTGCGCTCAATCCAGGTCAGATCTTGCCGGCTCGCGTTCTCGATGCCTTGTGCGACGACGAGATCGAGATCGGAGATGTCGACCTCAAGCGCGCGAACGTTCCGAAGAAGTTCCTTGGCAGCACGCCAACGCCGGTGACCGTAGACAATCTGGTAGCGCCCTGCAGACGAGGGATGCTGCCGAACCTGGATGGGGACCTTTTGGCCCTCGGCCTCGATCGAGCGTTTGAACGTCTCGAAATCGCTGCCGTCATCATCCGACAATCGGTCCGGGTAGGGGGAAGGATCAATCAGCGCGGGATCGAGCTCAAGGACCGTTCCGCCGCCGGCTTCGACGATTGCCTTCAAACGGTCCCGCTCAGCCCTGATGTCATCGATCGCGCGGTGCGCTGCGCCGACAACGCCAGCCCCGACGCGCGGCGACGGGGCTGGTGGCGCAGGTTGCGGATCGTCCGCGAGCTTGTTCTCCAGTTCTTGCGACAGCAGACCGAAGCTCGCGACAATTGACTTGCGAGATGACTTACTCATGTCCGCCCCCAGCTATCGTTGATAAGGCGGATAATCGCCTCGTTGACCGAGTCGACGGCTTCACGGGCGCGCTTATGGGTGTCACGACCAATCTGGCCCATTTCGAGCTCGTAAATCGAGCGCTTGGCGAGGCCCGCGGCTTCGACGGCCGTGCTTTCGATGGCGGTCGGCAAGAGGACGTCTGTCCCGAACATATGTCGCAACATCGCAACGACCTGCGATTGCGGCGCATCGTTCGGGTCATGCCTCGTCACGAGATATCGGATGAAATCCTGATCGAGCTGGGCGCCGCTTTCGTTCAAGACGCTGATCAGATCGCCCATCATCAGCAAGAACTGGCTCATGGATGCCACGTCCAGCATCGCAGGATGGACCGTGATGACCATACTGGTTGCCGCATAGATCGCGCTTAAGGTCAGGAAGCCAAGGGAGGGCGGGGTGTCCAGGATGACGACGTCGTAGTCCTGCTCGACGTCTGCCAAGGCAAGCTTCAGGCGCTCGAAAAAGATCGCGCCAGAGCTCGACTTGTTTGCCAGAACACGAGGCGTTTCGTGCTCGTATTCCATGACTTCAAGGTTGCCCGGAACAAGATCGACGCCATCGAAATAGGTTTTGCGAATGATGTCCTTGATCGGTCGCCGCTCGGCGTCATCGTAGCGAAGCGCTGCGTAGATCGTTTCGTTCGCACCGACATCGATTTCCGGCTGCGCACCGAACATTGCAGACAGCGATGCCTGGGGGTCAAGATCGAGTGTGAGGACGCGATAACCATGGAGGGCAAGGTAATGCGCCAGATGAACACACGTGGTGGTCTTGGCACTGCCGCCCTTGAAGTTCGCGATCGCCAGCACCTGGAGGTGCTCACCCGGTCGGCGGCGAGGCAGGAAGCGGAGTGCTTCCGCAGGCTTCTGCTTGGCAAACAGCTCTCGCAGTTCGTTGATTTGTGCGAGCGTGTAGACGCGATGGTTGTTCTCAAGGCGGCCCGGCGTCGGCCCGCGCCCTTCCGATGACATCAGCTTCAGCGTCGAATCCGGTATGGACGTCAGCTTCGAGACTTCGTTCGTGAGAAACGACCTCAAGGCCTTTTCCGACCTCGGCGGGTACATCCGTGTCCGCAGTTGCTGCAGCTGGTTCGACAAAAGACCGGCGTGCCGCAAGATCTTTGCGGCTGCGTCTTCCTTGAGTTGAACGTCATTTTCTGCGCGTTGAGCTATCGCCATTTTTCCCTCTTGGCGGTCAAAGACCGGTTTGACGGCCATTATCCGCCAAGAGATAGAACACGATTCTCCGGAACCGTCCAGAATTATAGGGTTAACAAAGCTTTAACGTCGATTGTGACGACTCGGTGACCAAACCCGCGCTACTCGTTGGAATCGCGTGTGTTTTTCCCAAACGCAACGCTCCCGGCGGCTGAAATTGCGCACACATTTGTTAAGCTCGACGCCGTCAGTTGCAGGGCAATCACCGTTGCGTTGTCCCCCTGTCACCCGAATCAGTGTCGGCAATGCGACAGGAATTATCAACGCAAGCTTCCTACAGCCTGTGCCTGTGTCTGTGTCTGTGCATGTGATTGCCGGATCGGGAGAGACGATCTTCCCCGCCGAACCTCACCCCCTGGACTAAATGCAACGAAGTCTCGGGAGCGTTTTCACTCTCGAACGGTTTCCAGTCCTAGCCTTCTCCGACGTTCGTCCGTGCTTGGTCGGACGCAGCTATTGTCCCCGAGTTTCAGCAACGCGCGTCAAAGGAAGCATTTTGCCCGCACGCGTGAATGCTCGAGAGTGCGCTGCCAACGCGAGGGTTTCACGTGCCTGATTGGTGGAACGCGACGGTCGGGGGAAGTCGGTCCCGCTTTCCCTTCGGGCCACTATGTTAAAGCTCCTGCGGCGGCCCTTTTCCCGCCCTTCGCGTGACGCGAATTCCCGCTTTTCCGCTGAAGCGGCGCTATGCTGAAAGCTCCGATACGCTTCATTGTTGGTTGAAAGATCGACCCCGATCGGTCGAGGGGGCCGAGGGTCTTTGCCCCTTCTCTCCCCTAAACAGTCTTTCGCCCACCTTCCTTCGCTTGCGCTTTCGTGCAGGCGGTTCCCCGCAAAGACTGTTTTCCCCTCCGTCCCCACCGCTCGCGCGGCCCCGGGAAGCAGGACGCGGCCCTGCTTCGCGGTCCAAGGGAAAAGGAGAAATGACAATGAGCATTTACGCCAAAACTGCCCGATTTGACACCGGTCGAGCTCTCACCGAGGACGAGATGCGTGGCTTTGCACCTTCGATATTTGCCACCTCAGCGCACGAGAGCCGCTCCGAGCGCTTCAAGCCGATCCCGACAATCGAGATTTTGCGCGCTCTTGCAAAGGAGGGGTTCATGCCGGTCGGAGCGCGCCAATCGGTTAGCCGCACCGAAGGAAAGGCGAATTTTACAAAGCACCTCATCCGGCTTCGCCGTCTCGATGATGGCAATATCTATCACGTCGGCGATACCGTCTGCGAAATCCTTCTCAAGAATGCAAATGACGGAACGAGTGCATACGAATTGCTCGCAGGGCTTTTCCGCGTGTGCTGCCTCAACTCGCTCGTTGCGCAAACGGGAACGATCGACGCGATCAAAGTCCGACACTCCGGCGATGTTCAAGGCAAGGTGATCGAGGGCACCTATCGCGTCCTTGGGGAGGCGGAGCGCACTCTGGCGGCGCCGCAGGACTGGTCGGGCTTAAGAGTGGGGCGTGAGGCAAGGGAAGTCCTGGCCGAGGCTGCACATCTCGTTCGTTTTGGCGACGCGGAAGGGTCGGTGACGAACCCGATCAAACCGGAGCAATTGCTGGTACCACGCCGCATCGAGGACCGGGCAGAAGATCTTTGGACCGTGTGGAATGTCGTTCAGGAGAACAGCGTTAAAGGTGGATTGCGTGCTGTAAGGCGTGATGAATTCGGCAGAGCGCGCCGGTCGACGTCACGACCGATCAACGGCATCGATCAGGACATCAAGCTCAACAAGGCTCTTTGGCTCATTGGTGAGAGAATGGCCGCGTTGCTGCGCCGCTGACCTTCTCGCGGCCGATCGATTTCCTCGCGTCCGGTATCCATCTGGACGCGAGGCGATCGCGTGCCTTGAGGGGCGCCCCAAAGCCCCGCCCCTCAAACTCCCCTGCCCACCGCGAAGGACGCTCGCGTCGACCTGGACAGTTTGCCTGGTCGGTCGAGCGCTGGATGTGCAGAAACGTTGGTTTGGGACAAGCGCCCATGGGCATCCATCAGGCAACGAAGGGCGCTCGCTCTGACGTTGAGCGACGACATCGGTCGCCGCGGACGGGCCCTGTTCTGCCGAATTGGCTGCAATGGGCTCGTCGGTCACGCGCAGGTCCATTTTTTCCCAGATCGACGCCTTTTGCGCCTTGTTCCGCGGTTTTCTGGACGGCTTGATTTCAACGATGAACGGTCTTGTCTGCTGGCGCATGTCTCCTCCACTGGGCGGGTCGTGATCAAACGAATTCGCGCGACGGGATTGGCAGCTGTGCCTTGATCGAGGATGGAGACAGTAACGGCGAAAGTCGGTTCCGGCGCCATTCGCCGGCAGTGGACGACCGCCGAACGTTTTGATCAGTGTTGGCCTGCTTCATTGCCATGAAGATGTTTCTTCCGTGCCTCGGGCCGCTCCCTACGCGGGCTCGATGGGGCGTGTCTGACCGGAAAACGGCTGACGCCTCGATCGTCCGCCCGCAACGGCAGGCGCACTTTTCTTGCCCCTGGCGGCTCAGGCCGCCATTCCCCGCCAACCAACAAAGGTGTCCCTTGCCGTCCTCCATTTCATTGCGGCCCAATGGGTGCGGTCCGATCGTCCCCGGTCCTATCGACAGCCATCGAGGCCGCGAAGGGCGCGGCCCGAAACAACAGAAAGGAACTTCGACATGGCAACCATCGGCACTTTCACCTCCACTGAAAATGGCTTCAACGGCTCGATCCGCACCCTGGCCCTCAACGTCAAGGCTCGCATCGCCCGGATCGAATCTCCCTCCGACAAGGGCCCCCACTTCCGCATCTATGCCGGCAACGTCGAGTTCGGGGCGGCCTGGCAGAAGAGCTCCGAGCAGACGGGTAAAGATTACCTCTCGGTGAAACTCGATGATCCCAGCTTTCCTGCTCCGATCTACGCGACACTTGCGGGGGGGCGAAGGTGAAGATGGCTACCAGCTGATCTGGTCGCGCCCGAACCGGGACTAACAAGCAGCAGGCCCCGCCGCCAGGCGGGGCCCTCTTCCAACGCCGGGAGCCAACAATGACCATCGAACAGTACATTAAGCCACGCGGGCCGAAATCAGGAATGCGCGCTGCTTCCTGGCGTCGTTTGCTCCATTGGTGAATCCTGCAATTTCGCGGTCGAAAGACGACCGCTATGATCCAGATTTCCGATCTGAAGCGCAGCATGAAATGACCGGCAGACGAAGAGATCCGGCCCTGAGCCAGGACGCCGTCGATCGGGAATTGGCCCGCTCCTGAGATGGAGCCTTCTATATGTCGCACGACCTTTCTCTTGCACAGGCCCACGCGTTCCAGCTTTCCCGCGACCTGATGGTCCCGGTCACCGTCTTCGAAGTCGACGGCGAATACGGCGTCCTTCCCTCTGACGAGATCGACGCTGGCGATGACCTTGAGGTCATCCACGAGCTCTATCCCTTTGCGGCTCATTGAGCCTCCCGACGAATTTCTGCCGAACATGGGTTCGGAGGAGTTCTTGTTATGCCTGTCGCGCCAGGCGCTGGAAGGCTCTTGCGCGGAGGCGTCCGTCCAGCCCCGGCCGAAGGTACGTGAAACCCGTGCGGCGCTCGTCGAGCATTTCGCAAACGAGCACTTCGTCCATGCGTTGGGCCGCTTCGCGCCGCCAGCCGACGAGCTGCTGGGCTGGGTCCGCGCCGGCGCTGCGACCGATATCATCGGCGCGGGACCTCAGAATGTGGCGTCGGCGATGGGCACGATCCCGCCGAAGAGGATCACGACGACGCGGTCGATGGCGATCCACTGGATGCAGTTCTACCAGCCGACGAGAAGAATGATCATGCCATCGATAAGAGGGCTGCAGCATGACCCTCCGCCATTCAATCGAACATCGCTTCACCCACGGGGGTGGAGTTTTCCAGCAGCGCGGATGTTTTGGCCGTTGCCCGCATTGGTGATCTGGTGCTGGAAATAGTCACGGCATCCAGCGCCTTTACCTGTCTCGTGAGTGCTGTCGCTGTCCGTCGGACGCTTGCGACGATGACGCGCAGCGGCATCTCGATTGCCCTGACCCGGCAGATTGCGGCGCCTGCCGAAAGACAGGCGACGACTGTGAAGGTCCGGAGCCGGAAAGGCGCCGATCCAATCCCCGTCTCTCGCCATCTGCCTGACCTTCGAATGATGGCGGGAACTCGACGCCGTTGCAAACAGGCAAGCAGGTTATCGGCGAGCTTGAGTATCGCGATCATGCGGCTGTGAGGTACAGGCGGGAATAGGCGGACCTGAGACGACGGCGCCAGTGCTACACTTGCCCGGTTTCGGTCGGCATGCCGCGCTTGGCCATGTCGCCTTCTCTCGGTCTGGAACTGATATCGGGCCCGAACCGGATTGCCAACACCAGGTCATCGCAACCTCGCCGCGGCACCACCCTCGAAATGGTCCGCCTTTCCTGCCCCCACGCCACCCAGGCATTGAAGATCGCCGAAAGCTTCGGCACAGCAGTCGTCGACAGCGATGGCATCTGCAGCCTTCATGAACGGTTGATCATCCACACTTCCGAGTGCCTCTCCGAAGGCCTGGGCTAAAAGGCCATGCAGATCCATCTGCAGCGCATCGTCGGGACCTTTGTCGGATCGGCGCACGGCGCCGGACAGTTCTACTCCCGCGCCGTGACCGAGCCGCGCGACGCCACCGCCAAGGCGTCCAACGATGCCCGCGGACGAGGACCTCGATGGCCCGGTTGGCTATGACAGCGCCGCCCAACGCAAGCGGGAGTTCGCGGCCGACATGGAGGTCCAGTCCCACGCGCTCAGAATGGCAGCGGAGGGCGCAGTGGCCAACGACAAACGGGCGATTTTCCAGGCGGCGGCTCACGCGCAGCGCGCCGTCAGCTTCCTGCATTCGTTGCAGCCAGAGGCGGAAGTGAAGGCAGCGGCATGATGTTCATGCTTGAGCCCGGCCGTCACCACCGGTGGCGGTCGCCTGATCCGTATCCAACGGCTCCTTGAGACCTTGTGCGATGATGTCAGCGTCCAGCCTTCCCCAGATCGATTGGTCTCTCGGCATCGGGTTTGGGTTTGCGGGACGGTTTGCGTTCGACATGAACGGCTTGATCTGCTGACGCATTGATCCTCCAGGCTGCGACAAGCGAGAGCAACGATATCCCACCGGGTATGTCGGGCAAACGGGCACATTGAGGCGGAAGCGGATGCCCCGATTGATGCGGGTTGACAAAGGCCATGGTGGGTCAAGGCGACGGGTGCCGTTTGTGCACCGGCGAGCGCTGCGACACGCCTTTGCCATATCCCTTCACGTCAGAGTTTCCGGCAACCCATCTGCGGGCTCGATGAGGCATGTCTGACCGGAGACCGGCTTCGCCTCTATCGTCTTGCCGCAACGGCAGCCTCAGATTTCTTACCCCGGAGCCAACCTACCCCACTCGACAAGTCGAGCGAGGACCCCAGCTCGGTCTCCTCCTCTCCCACTAACAAATCTGCGACTTGCCGCCCTCCATTTTATTGCGGCCTAATCGCCACCCCAACGCGCGAGCGCGATGGGGACCCCGGCTGGGTGCGGTCCGATCGTCACCGGTCTTTGCGACAGCCATCGAGGCCGCGATGGGCGCGGCCCGATACACAAGAAAAGGAATACGACAATGGCAACCATCGGCACCTTCACCTCCACCGAGAACGGCTTCACCGGCTCCATTCGCACCCTCGCGCTCAACGTCAAGGCGCGCATCGCCCGGGTCGAGAACCCTTCCGACAAGGGCCCGCAGTTCCGCGTCTACGCCGGCAGCGTTGAACTCGGCGCCGCCTGGCAGAAGACCTCCGAGCAGGGCCGCGACTACCTGTCGGTCAAGCTTGACGATCCGAGCTTCCCTGCCCCGATCTACGCAACGCTCGCTGAAGTGGAAGGCGAAGACGGACTCCAGCTCATCTGGTCCCGCCCGAGCAGGGACTGAGGTTTCCAGGGGCCTCGCCGCCGGCGGGGCCCCCAGCAATGCAGGAAAACATGCTCCGTCTTGGCGGTCTTGGTACCGGAAGCGGGATTTCATCAGTTGCAAATTTCTCGGGCCGGTTTTGTGCAGTCCGAATATCTGCAAAGGCGCGCCAACCGCCGTACCTACCCGATGTTGGGATTTGCTCTTGCGCAGTTTGTCAGATGTCTCAAACACGTCTTAATGCGTCTCGATGACCTACAATCGACATCGATTTGTTGTATCCCGGATCGAACGAATAGCCATGGCCACCCAGCTATCTCTTCCACCCAACCGAATTTCCGTGCTTCCAGGAATTTGGCGAAGCGCGTAAAGGATGTCGTCCGCGTATCAGGAAAAATCCCCTCAGCTTCAATGACGACATAGCCCGTATCGCCATGAATTTGAAGGAATTCGCCGACGATGTTCACTCCGCGCGACATCAATTGGCGAACCTAGCCGGAACTTTGGCTTGAGCTCAGTTTGCCGCGGTCGGTGTAGGAGCAACAGGCGCGGGTGGCTTCGCGCGCCGGTGAGGCCTCTTCTTGTGTCGAGAAGACGAAGACGAAGCCGGACCCGGCATCGAGCCCGGTCCGGCTTTCTTGGTGCCATACGGCTTGCGGAAAAGCTGCTCAGAATATCCGATTGTACCAAGCGGGCATGCAGGCCTCAAGGACGAGCGGTGCCCCCAATTTCCTCCCGCAGCCTGATTGCTGCCCCGGAAATCGGCTCCCCCACTCGCCGGCTCTGCCGGTCGCTGTTGCGATCCCTGACTCAGCCATCCCCTTCTCGGGACTGTCGGTCATAAACGTCAGGGAAACGAAGATGACCCATTCTCTCGAAATCCAGATCGAAGAACTGCGGGCTAAACTGACCGGGACCATCAGCGACAGTGAACGGCGCGAGATCAAAATTGAGCTGGAACTGGCGCAAGCCGAATTGGCAATCATCACGGCGGAGCAGGAAGACAGAGCTGTACCTGAGCCGCCTTTCTAAGCCGGCATTTCCCATTCAGTGTCTTGCCAGCGGCTATGGATCGAAGATGGAATCGAGTCCGCCGGACTCGGTCTCTTTGCATGCGAAGGCCGCCATGGCAGCCTGCGCATGCAAAGAGAGTTTTCGCGACGCGCCCGATCGCGCACGCGAACAAAGCTCATTGGTTCAAGGCATCTTTCAACGCCTTGGCGGGCGCGAAAGTGAGCTTTTTGGCTGCCGCGACCTTGATCGTCGCTCCCGTGGCCGGATTGCGTGCCTCGCGTTCAGGCGTATCCTTCACCTTGAACTTGCCGAAGCCCGGAATGGAAGTCTCGGCGATTCCGCGGCAGTCGTGATCGCAGAGAAAACTGCTTCGACGATCGCCTTGCTTTGCACTTTGGTGAGGCCATGGTTGGTTGCGATCTTGTCGGCGATTTCATTCGTTGTCGTCACCCGCTCTTGTCCGCGCGGGCCCATA
Source organism: Ensifer sp. ENS02 (assembly GCF_014851885.1). NCBI lineage: Bacteria > Pseudomonadati > Pseudomonadota > Alphaproteobacteria > Hyphomicrobiales > Rhizobiaceae > Ensifer > Ensifer sp. ENS02. Next base: position 28,938 of record NZ_JACVAO010000029.1, read on the forward strand.
CGCCCCATGGCTCGAGCATCGTCGATCGGGCAGTTGCACCTCCAACGACTTATATGAATCGATCGCTGCCAATCGATTCACGAGGGTGATGTTTCGTAAAGGTGGCTTCAAATGGAGCCGCTTGCCGGGGATAGTCGGTCCCGGGTTCCGCCTGGCGGCGGCGCTATGCTAACCCTCCTGCGGCGACCCTCTTAACCGGTCAAGCGGCGCGCGAATTGGCGCCGGACGCAGGATGCGTCCTCTGCCTGATACGCTCATTGCCTCAAGAGTGGCGGGGCGAAAGCCGCGACAGGTCTCATCGCCTTCGGCTGCGTCAGTCGCACCAGCTCCGACGCTGTCCCTCCCAGCTGCGCGCCAGGCCCTCGGATATCATGATTTCGCCGAGCGATGATCCGTTGCGCAGCACTGTCCGCAGCTTCCGGCCGTTGCGATCTGCATCGCGCAAGCCGCTGGTGAGCGAAAATTCCCCGGCATTTAGGAGCACGAGCAGACGGTACTTTGCGGCTTCACCGAGCTCTGCTTCGCGCACGCAACGCGGCGGACTGAGCTCCGGTGTGTCGATGTCGGCGATGCGGATTTTTTGACCGCGAAACCAGAAGGTGTCCCCATCTACGACGCAATTGACGCGCGGGGCGCTGGAGCAGATCGAAAACTGTGCCGAAAGGCTGTCACGCGCCGCGGCATGCGAGACTGCCGGCCCAGCCATACAAGAGCAGCGTGCCCGCGATGGCCAACGAGCCTTTGAGAAAATTCATGCTTGCTTCCTATTTCATTTTTTCGAATCTGTTTTCCTCTACGCAACTTTTCATGTCTGCACGGCGAAACCAAATCGCTCGGCCGCAGCGAAGCGGCGGATTGCCAGCAGTAAATACGATCTGCTCGTCGGCCCGCATTTGCAGCACTTCGTGCGGCTGGATCAATGGTCTTGCCGCGAGTTGCTTCGAACGTGTCCGCGAGGATCCCCGTGACTGGAAACTGCGGCTCACCTGATCGATCTCGACAGTCGTCATTCCGCATCGCCGGGAAATGTAGTCGGCGGTTTCAGGATCGTTGATGGCAGCGAAACTGATCCAGCTTACACTTTCGAACCACTTGCTTGCCGCGTCGCGCCCGCCATAAGCTTCTCGCATCTGACCAATCGACTGATAGATCATCGTGAGCGTGATACCGTACTTGCGACCGGCGTCCCTTGCCGTTTCAAGAACGCGCATGTAACCGAGCCGGGACACCTCGTCGAGAAGGAACAAGGTGCGACCGTTCATCTCCCCATTGCGATTGTAGATCGCGTTGAGCAACGCGCCGATGATGACACGGGCAAGACCGGAGTGGCCTTCCAATGTTTTCAGATCCACGTTGATGAAAACGTCCGCGTGTCCGGTGGCAATCTCTCCGGTTGAGAACGTCGAGCCGGATACAAGTGCGGCGTAGTTTGAGTAGGACAGCCAATGCGTTTCCCTAACCGCGTTTGCATAGACGCCCGAAAAAGTCTCCGGCGTCATGTTCACGAAGGCCGCAACGTTCTCCTTCACGAAGTCGGAAACCGAATTGTCATAGATTCTTTGCAACCGCTCGCGAAGCTTCGGCTCCGGTTCGGAGAGGTTCTTGCGTACCTGACGCAAAGTTTGGTCCGCTTTGTCAGTGCGTCCCGACAGGCACACATCGGCGATCAGAGCCGTCAACAACTGTAGCGCTGACGCGCGAAAGAAGTCATCGCGCACGCCACGTACACCACCGCTTTCGCTCATGATCCACGAAGCGACCGACGCAATATCCTCTTCCTTCGTTCCACCAAACCGACCGACCCAATCCAACGCGTTGAATCCCGTCTCCGGGGCCATTGGATCGAGGACGAAGACGTCCCGGTCGGCGTCTCGCCTATGCTTCGAGACCATTGGCGCTACTTCTTTCGACGGATCAAGGATGACTACCGAGCCACCCCATTTGAGTGCCGTCGGGATCGTCACTGACGTCGTCTTGAAGCCGCCGGATCCGGCGAATACGATCCCGTGTGAGGAGCCGAATGACCCGTCGAAGCAAAGGAGCGGCGATTTGCCACCGCCACCCCAGGTGTCGGGACTATCCGCGCGAAACGGCTGTGCTGCAGTGCTATCCTTATCGACCCGGTAAAGCTCTCCGACAACGATTCCTCCGGATTCGGGAAAAAGCCCTGCGGCCGATGCGAGCTTCATCCAGTCCGCTTCTCCATGAAGTGCCCGTCTTCCGTTGACACGCTTCGGTTCTGGACGCGCAAAAGCGGCGTTGCCGATCAACACGACCCTCAAAGCGAAAGACGCCGCCATCAGCGCGATCGCAGCGCCGAGCACTGTTGCGGGGTCAAGAGAGGCCGCCAGGTTCTTGCCTGCCGGCATCTTCCCCGCAAACGCGGCAAGACGTACCGCTTCACGCAACGCAGCGATCAGGATTGTTGCACCGCTCCCGGCAACGACACCCCAGCCGGAAAAGCGGACACTTGCCGACCCAGCAGACGCGAATAGGAAGACGACACCCACCGCCGACGCTGCAATATACGGCGCAGAAATTCCAACGCGACCAAGAGCGACCTTTGCCGCTTCCGTGTTTCCGAAGCCTTGAAGCCAAGTCTCCATTCCGGTCGTGACAAAGATGGCGGTCACCATGAGTGCGACCGGTGCGACGACCAACAGGGTCCTAGTCGCCGTCATTGCTGAAGGCCTCCGCACCGATAGCGATCAGCCTGGTTCGCTCGCCTTCATCGTATTTGAGGCGGCGAGCGAGTTCGATGAGCGCGCCCAGGATAAGCGCGCGCTTCTCGTATCGCAGACCTGCTTTGACGATCAGGTCGCCAAGTTCGATCTTGTCGCGCGTGTCCTTTTTGCGCGCCTTTGAAGTCGTAGTGTGGCGCATGCGCTCAAGCCTCGTGACCGCTCCCCGAAGGCGCGCCAGCCGAGACCGTCGCACTTTCCGTCGTGGCCGCGACGCCGACCCCTGCCCGCCCCTTTCCGTTCGATCCGACTTTGCCTCCGCGAAAGTGTTTGGCCATATCCTCGAAGGCCTTCTGAAGATCCGCCTCCTCGATCTCGATTTCACCGAGTCCGGCCTTGAGTGCGATGCGACCGATCCGTTCGGCTTCACGCGTCTCGGCGTGCTTCAGCTGTTCCTGAAGCTTGGCGATTTCTTCGCGGATCCTGGAGGAGGGCTTCTTCATTTACGGTTGTCCCTGTCTGATGTTGTTTGGATTGAACAGCATCAGGTTCCTTCAGATCGGCGTGCCGATCCACTAACAGAAGTGCGAGTTGGCGCAGCCAACGCCTTTGATCATGATCCCGGCCGTTCCGAAGGAGCGGATCCGAAGGGCGCATGAGCGATCGCGTATCTGCGAAAAAGCTCCTCTTGCCGCTCCGTTCCGAGCATCAGCAAACCGCCGGATGCGCCGAACCCCTTTCCGAGCGAAGCCGCGATAATTGTGCTGTCCCCAAGCGGGCCCTCAAGCTGGGAGCGGGCAAAGCCTTGTCCTTTATCGCCAAAGATCGAAATGCCATGCGCGTCATCGATGTAGAGGAACATGCCATATCTGCTCTGCAGCTCTTGGAGGTTTCGGATTGGCGCTGCGCCGCCCATGGAATAGACGCCATCGCAGACATAGGCGACCTTTTTGCCCGTTCGACACACGCGCTCGAGTGCTTCGATGTCGTTGTGCGCTATCGTCAGGACTTCTGTCTCAAGAGCGACCGTCGCCTTATGAAACGCCAGAGTCGCGTGCGCGAATTTGTCGAACACGACAACGGGTTTCTCTCCGTTGGTCAGATGGCCGGAGGCAAGAAGCGGCAAGGCGCCCATGTTTGCAGCGAGGACAGTCGTATAAACGATAACCCGAGCGGAAAATAGCTTTGACAGAGCGTCTTCAAGATCGAATGCGATCTTGAAATTGAGGCGTGTTCTCGCGCATGACCAGTGCAGGTTTCCATATTGTTCGAGCGCTTCGATTGCTCCGGCGACTATCCGCGGGTGGTTGTCCAGCCCGAGATACGAGCATCGAACAAAATCCACGATGTTACGGCCTGCATCGTTTGCTGATTGGAGTTCAATGCCCCGCCCCCGATTTGGGTATGCGGAGACCCCGATCAGGCCGGCCGCCTGTGCCGCCCGGAAACACTCATCGGACGACTGAATAAGCGCGGCAGTGTTCCTTCGGACAGTCTGATCGGTTCCGGCCACGAAATCCGTGAGCATCCTTGCCTCCATCAAGAGCGGTTGTTGCGCCTAAAGGTGGCATAGATCACTTTTCACTCAACGAACGGCGGCAAAAGAACGGAACAAGTTTCTGCAAATTTTCGTATGCCATGGGTGGCATTGTGCAATGATTTTACGAACAAGTTTGACGGCCCTTCTCAGTGGTAGTGCTGGACGGTTAACGGTCAGCGCAGAATCGACCATAGCGGCGTCTAAGGCGGCGATTCGGTCGGGCGGTGTGAGTCGGAGACGAAATAGTGCCTGTGCACACGTCGAGCCCCGAAAGCCGGAAGGGCATAAGAGACTCTCCGGTGCAAAACTTGCGGCGGCCCTAATGCGGAGAGTATGCGGGTAAGCTATTGAAAAACAGTGGGAAAATGCGCTCTATTGACTTCATGTGCTGCTGTAGATCCGCTCTGAGTTAACCCTTTGTTAACTCTATATTCCTTGTCAGACGAAAGGAACCGCACATAATAACGGTTAGGATGAGTTCCTGCCTGAAAAACCGTTATTTGAGAGCTTCCTTGCAATGAACGCTAATTCGCTGTCCATGGCTCCCGCACAGCCGATGCACTTTGAGGATTTGATCCTCGAACAGGGCGATTTGATTTCAAAGAAGCTGCACCTGTTGAGCATGCAGCAGTTCCCGCCGAATGCCAAGAAACTGCTGCGCCAATTCTCGCTCTCGGAGGTCGCTGATTTCCTCGGGGTGTCCCAAAGCACGTTGAAGAAGCTCCACCTTGAGAGCAAAGGCCCCCTCCCCCAGACGTCTCCGTCGGGCCGCCGTTCCTACAGCGCCGAGCAGATGGAGGAACTGCGCCAGTACCTCGACCAGCATGGTCGCTCCGAAGCGCGCAAGTACGTGCCACGCCGGCGCGCTGGCGAGAAGCTCCAGATCATTGCGGTCGTCAACTTCAAGGGTGGATCGGGCAAGACTACCACTGCCGCTCACCTGGCGCAGTACATGGCACTGACAGGTCACAGAGTGCTCGCCGTCGACCTCGACCCGCAGGCCTCGCTGTCTTCGCTTCACGGCTTCCAGCCCGAGCTCGACATGACGCCTTCCCTTTACGAAGCGATCCGCTACGACGAGCAACGGCGATCGATCACCGATATCATCCTGCCGACCACCTTCCCCGGCCTCGACATCGTACCCGCCAACCTTGAGCTGCAGGAATTCGAGTACGATACGCCCCTCGCGATGACGAACAAGAGCTCGAACGATGGCAAGACCTTCTTCACGCGCATTTCGCGCGCGCTTGTCGAGGTCGAAGATCGCTACGACGTGGTTGTCATCGACTGCCCACCTCAACTCGGCTACCTGACGATCACCGCCCTGACCGCGGCGACAAGCGTTCTTGTCACTATCCACCCCCAGATGCTTGATGTCATGTCGATGGGACAGTTCTTGCTAATGCTGGGCGGCATCTTGAAGCCGATCCGCGAAGCTGGTGCCGCCGTCAATCTCGAATGGTACCGCTACGTCATCACGCGCTACGAGCCAACGGACGGGCCACAGGCGCAGATGGTAGGGTTCATGCAGACGCTGTTTCACCAGTTCGTTTTGAAGAACCAGATGCTGAAGTCGACAGCGATCTCTGACGCTGGAATTACAAAGCAGACACTTTATGAGGTCGACAAGGCCCAGATGACGCGCTCGACCTATGAACGAGCGATTGGATCCTTGAATGCGGTCAATGCCGAAATCGCTGAACTCGTGCATGCGTCCTGGGGACGTAAGGCTGCACGCTGATCACATCAACCTTCACACTCAGTCGGTTAGGTAGAACGGAGCAGGCACATGGCGAGAAAAAATCTGCTGGCGGGACTGGTAGACGCAGCGGAGATCCCGCAGGCGGATACCGCGCCAGCCTATCCCATGCGTGGTGCGTCAAAGAGCATGGTGCGTTCTCTCGACGAACTCTCTAAGCAGGCCGACAAGTTCCTCGAAGGTGAAGCCGTCGTCGAGCTCGATCCGGATACGGTGGATGGGTCCTTTGTGCTTGATCGTTTGACGGACGATAGCGAGCAGTTTGAAGAATTGAAGGCGGCAATTGCCGAACGCGGCCAGGACACGCCGATCCTCGTGCGCCCTCACCCGTCTGCATCCGGGCGCTATCAGATCGTCTTTGGACATCGCCGTGTGCGTGTAGCGCGCGAACTCGGCCGTAAGGTCAAGGCAGTTGTCAAAGCAATCGATGACCGGACACACGTTATCGCTCAGGGCCAGGAAAACTCAGCCCGCGCCAACCTCTCGTTCATCGAACGTGCCAGCTTTGCTTCGCGCTTGGAGGCGCTTGGTTACGACCGTGGAGTGATCGCATCAGCTCTTGCTGCGGACAAGACGGCGGTTTCGAAGATGATGAGCGTGACTGAACGGGTGCCGTTGGTAGTCATCGAGCAAATCGGTGCGGCGCCCTCGACTGGGCGCGACCGCTGGCTCGAGCTTTCGCTTCTGGTAGGCAAGGCCGCCAATGCGGAAAAGGTGAACGACATCGCCGGCGATCCGAGCTTCCAATCGCTTTCAAGCGACGAGCGGTTCAACACGCTATTCAAGGCACTGGATACGTCGGGGCAACCCGTCAAAAAGATGTCACTGAAATCCAAGGAAAGCTGGCAGACAAGCGACAAGGCAGTCTCGGCTCAGTATTCGAACTCCGGCAAGGCCTTCGAACTTTCAATGAAATCGAAGAACGCCGGTCGCTTCGGGCAGTATCTCGCTGAAAACCTGGATCGGCTCTATTCCGAATTCCTCGCGGCGAATGACGGGAAGGAAGACTGAACGCTCAAAAGAAAAAGGCCCCCAGACGGTAACCATCGTGAAGCTCGCTTTAGCGCCTGATGAGCAAGATGGCCCCGCTGTCGTCATGCCGACGTTATCTAAGTAATTGAAAAAAAATAATAAAACTGGAAAATTGTCGGCCGGCAACTTTCTCGACGCCCGGCAACGCTGATTTGCGCCCAGCGCATAGAGTGACCGTCAGCGCTAACCCGGTGTTAGGGTCAGCACCTCGCTGTTGGTTTTGCGCGAATCGCCGCTACGCCGATGCCGACAACCTGGAACGCCTCATTCAGTTTCGCCACGGTTCTGCTCACCTTGATCCCGGCGCCGCCGCCGGTGACCTCCTACGAGCCGGGACAACGATTGTCCAGCACATGCTCGGCAATCAGGGCAGCATCGTCCAAATGCCCATCGTCGTCTGAAACGCCGGTGAAGCTTTCGAGTATTTCGACCGCTGGGGGTTGGTCATTGTTTCTATGGTCCAAGCGGCGTTTCCGGCGCCGAAGGTGATACGGCGGCCAATCAAAAATTCTGGCACCAAAGTGCCAACCTTCTTAAACACCGTGGCCGGATCGGCATGGAGGGGAGGGGGGAGCCGGCGCCAAAAGAACCCACCGCGGCGGATGAGGATGCAGGCGCGTGGCTGAAACTGCGAGACGGCGGCAATTTCCGTCGGCCGGCGGCGCAGATCGTCAATAGCTTGGAAGACCCTGTCGGCAGAGGAAGCACGCGATCGGTCGCCTGATGAGCCGCGCCTTCAATGGCGGATGAGGCCATATCGGTGGGCTTCGTCCAGCAGGTCGCGGACGGAGGAAGGCTGCCATTTCTTGCCGCCGCGCACAGGCCGTTCTCCCATCTGATCCAAATTGGGCGGCAATATCGCGGAGCGACAGCTTGGGATCGGCAATGGCGATCGCCGCTACCAGCTTCATCAGATGGTCTTCGGGCGCACGGCGAGGGGACCGGGCCAGGAGGTCTTTTTCCGCGAGCTTGTCGCGCACCAAGCGCGCTCGACGGTCCAGTCGTGACCGCGGCGATTAAGCACCCGCACGACGTTGTCCCAACTGTGGTGAGGCCGCAGCCGCACCATCGGCAGCCAAGTTTGCGCGGATGCAATGAGCTCGTCGAGATAACGCTTTGCGCGTGCTTTTGAGACTGATTTGATGGCCTCCGGTGGCCGTTCTCGCAAGCCCGGGTTTCCCGGGAGCTTGTCACGCGCCATCGCCGCCTTGATGCCGGCTTTGGTGCGTTCGGCAATCAGCGCCCACTCGAGTTGGGCGACCGCGCCGAGAACTTGGAGGGAGAACATGCCCTGAGGCGTCGATGTATCGATCGGATCGCGGATCGAGCGGAAATGCACACCGCGCTCTTCAAGATCCTCGATCACTGCCAATAGATGGCTCACGGCTGGCCAGCCGATCGAGGCGAACGACGACGAGGATATCTCCCGCGGTGAGCTCGCCAAGCAATTTGACCAAAACTGGGCGCGCGCGATGCCCCAGAACCGTGCTCCTGATAGATGCGGCCGCAGCCGGCAGCTCGCAGCTCATCGATCTGGGCATCGTGGATCTGGCCGTCTGTCGAGACGCGGGCGTAGCCGATCAGCCGTCTTTGAGGCTGTTGGACGCTAACTGTTAGTCGCTTTGCCATCGCGCTTTCACCGGCCTCATCTTAAGCTGGTTTGTACAGATAAGAAATGCGTGAGGAATTGCTCAGTTGCAAGCGTGTTTTATGTACTGAATAGCGGCCCGCCAGACTCAAATCGGTGCCCGGGGCGAGCAACGGCGCATCCATATAGGCAAACGCGCGTCAACGGGCTTCTGCGGCTGAAATGCAGTTGTCATTATCGCCCAAACTCTGGAATGGGCGGGCAATTCGGCCCGGCGGCTCTCTGCGGGATTTGAGCGCGAGCCTGGGTCGACGCTGATGGCGCTGATGCGGCACTCGCCAAGTCTCAAGGCCTCTTGAATGCGGAATTGAGCGTTCGCATTTGGGGGGGTGGCGTAGTGTCAATAATTGCGCAATTCACGTTATTGTGCGATGCTTGTGAGCAAACGGAGGTGTGACATGAACGTTTCCATTGGTGACCGTTGGGAAGCCTTTGTATCCAACATCGTGAAGGACGGCCGTTACGGTTCGGCCAGCGAAGTCGTGCGTGAAGGATTGCGGCTGGTCGAGGAGCGCGAGCAGAAGTTGAGGGCTCTGACCAGCCTGCTCAACAAGTCGATCGCCGATGGCGGCGAAGCATCCGACGCAGATATTGACGCGGCGCTGGAAGCCAAGGCCGCTCAACTGACCAAGGAAGGCTTCTAAGGGTGCCGCAGCTTCGTATGCTGCGTTCGGCACTCACAGACCTGGTCAATATTCTCGAATACATCACTCGACAGAGCGGTAGTTTGATGGCGGGACGTCGGTTTGTGGGAGAACTTCGGCAAAAATGCCGGACACTGGCCGATCTTCCCGGCACCCTCGGCCGAGCAAGGCCGGAATTGCGCCTCGATATACGCAGCGCGGCGTTCAAAGGATACGTCATCTTTTTCCGGTACGCCGACGAACGTTTTGAGGTCGTCAATATCATCGAGGGGCATCGCGATATCGATGAGTTGTTTTCCGCGGTCGACGCGAACGAATAGCACCCCACGCCCCCGCTAGCCTGACTGCCGATTGCCGCTACCAAGGATGAGCGAGCGTGGGGCGCTAGGTAACCAACCGCGCCGCTCGTCCCAGCTTACGCTCGGCGTCGTTGTAGTAGCGGGCGGCCTGCGTCACGGATTTGTGCAACGACTGCTGCATCGCTTCCGGAAGGGGAATGCCACGATTGGCGGCTTCAATCAGATAACCTGACCGCAGTCCATGCGCCGAAAACAGTGTCGGGTCGAGCCCGGCCTGCTTGCAGCGGCTTTTCAGGATCAGGTTGACCGACTGTGGGGTGAGCGCGCGCCGATCGATGTTTCCCCACTGGTCGATGCGACGGAATACCGGGCCGTCGTTGATGCCGGCCTCTTCAAGCCACCGTTTCAAGGCGGTCACCGGTCGACCGATGAGGATAACTCGTTCGTCGTCGTCACTCGTCGTCGTCTTCGTTCGACCCAGATGGATGGCGAGGCAGGGAAGGGGAGGGGAGTCCGGCATCGATGGATCCGCCAGCACGGTGCCCTCGTCGGTGATGTCCTCAACCCGCAACGCCGACACTTCCGACCGTCGGCGGCCGCCGGAAGCGAACGCGGTCAGAAGCAGTGCTCGATCGCGAAGATCGACCAGGCGTTCACCGGCGCAGGCGTCCAAAAGCTTCGCCAGGATGGCGCCGGTGACCGCCTTTTTGCTCTTGCATTGCCGCGGCCGCGCGCTGGCGCGCACCGCAAGCCGCAGCGCCGACTTGAGCGACGGCCCATCGAAGGCGCCTCTCAGGCCGCGCCATCGCGAGAGGATCGACCAGCTTGTCAGCCGGCGCCGAACGGTTTCGGGGGCGTGCGGCCCGTTGGCGCGCAGAAGCAGCTGGGCGCGCAGGCCAGCTTCAACCTCCACCGGCATGCCATGGCTTGGATCTTCAGCGCGTCGGGCCGGGTCCCAGAAATGATGGGCGACAAATTTCAGGAGGAGACTTTCTGGCGCCGGCCAGGGGAGGGGGCCACTGGTGGCAAGCTGGCACCAGGCTTCGAGGTAACCGAGATCGGAGGCCAGTGCCCTGAGCGTGTTGTCGCCCATGCCTTCGCTGGCCAGATGCTTGAGTGTGGCGGCGTCATCGTCGGTCAGAAGGGCGGCGAGCTGATCGCGCCGACCGAAGGGTAGGATGGCATCCAGCGCGTCGAGTTCCTCGGCGCGCCGCTCTGTTTTCGACGCTGTAAGCTCAGTGCTCATTCTCGAAGGGCCCAAGCACCTGAATCCGCTCGGCGCGGGCCGCGCCGGCGAGTTTGCGGTCAAGGGTGGCAAGTGGCAGGGATTGACGGACTGCAACGTCGAGATAGGCGGCGTCGTAGGCGCTCAGGCCGTGTGCGCTTGCAAGTTCCAGCACTGAGCCGTCCTGACCGGCGCCGGTGTCCTCAAGCGGCAGCCGGCGGAGACGAGCCATCGCGTTCAGCGCTTGGCCGGGGGCGATCCTCTGCCGCCGCTCTGCGCTGATCAAAATGCTGCGCGTCTCGTGCCAGAACAGGTTGGGTACCGGGCAAGGTCTGGAGATGCCAGCGATGAGACGCTCGGCCGCCTCGCTGTATTCCTCCGGCAACAGCCAGGCAGCCGCGGTCGATGCGTCAAGAACAAAGACGGTCAAAACCTTTGTCCCTCGCGTTCCCAATCGAGGATCTCTTCGTTGGTGACTGGTTTTGCCCGCATCCTGGCCGCGCGCACTTCCGCAATCAGCGTCGTGAGCTCGGTTTCTTTCTGAACGCGTGAGAGTCGTGCGACCGGATCATTGCCGCGAGATATGATGACCTCTTCGCCGGCCTCGACGCGTGCGAGAAGCTCAGACAGATGGGCTTTGGCTTCGGCTACCTTGACGGTGACGCTCATGGCAAACTCCGCTGGAAATAACATTTCGTCGCGCAGGTTGCGGACGATCTCGAATATTTGCTTCTGCCTAAAGATAGTGGGCGTTCAAGGGTTGGTCAACCTGTAGACCACATCACTATCGATACTTGAAACCTATCGATAGTGATTGGGCGCGAAAATTAACGTCTGCGTGACGGAAGCATTCTGTTGATTAATTTCCGTTGGCGGAATTTAAAACGTTAATACAGATGGTCAATGACTGCCTACGATGCCGAGGAGCCGCGCCAAGGAGGGTAACCGGGGCAGATTTGGGGACAGACGGGTTGAGTCGCGGAAGCACGGTGGTTTTCGGTCATCGAGATCGGAGCAGTCTTGCGGCGTTGTGCACACATGTCCGTGGCATCGACGCTGACCCAAGGTAGTTCTCCTTGCCGGGGCTGTTTGCAAAGTGGAGAGCCGTGTTCAAGCCTTAGCCGCGACCAGAGTGGCCAGCGGCGGGATGGGCGGACCGTCGAGTTGCAGGCGGTCGCCGAGATAGTGCCAGAACGACAGCCCGAGCTTGCGGCAGGTTTTCATCAGCCCGAGCATGGTGTCGCGCGCCACACGACCATCGCGCTCATCGTGCCGCCGGAGATCTTGCGCTTGACGAGGCTGCGCAGGTCGTTCTCCGACGCATTGGTGTGGAGCGGCGTTCCCGGACAAGAATGGCTGGCCAAAGTCCACCCGCCACCAGGAGGCACGGCCATTTTCCGGTCCCGTCAGTCCGAATTGTGCGATTGTTTCAATCTTTGCCGATAGACCTCAGGAACCCTCCGACAGGTCTCCCAGCCTGCCTAAAAAAGTGGCCCTGTCGCTATTGGCCGGACTCGACCAGAGGCGTCGCGCAGAAGAAACAGCACGTCGAGGCCAAGGTGCTGGGCAAGCTCGATCCCGGACGTCGGACCTAGAACCATCAACGCGGTCGCCCAGGCGTCGGCTTCAGCGCAGGTTCGTGCGACGACTGTGACCGAAGCGGGCGACGACAGCAGCGGCGCACCGCGGCGCGGATCCATGGTGTGTGAGAGACGGCGACCGTTCACGACAGTCCAATGCCGGTAATCGCCAGAGGTAGCGACCGCAGCATCCTGCAAGGCGAGGATGGAATGCCGCGCTCGACGGGCCGTGTCGGGACTTTCAATGGCGATATTCCAAGGCTCACCGTCGGGACGCAAACCGATTGCCCTCATCTCGCCGTCAATTCCCACGAGGCCGGAAGTTATGCCGAAGCGCGCGAGGATCGCGGCCAGCCGGTCGACGCCATATCCCTTGGCAATGCCGTTGAGGTCGATGGTGATCGGCGCGCGCTTTCGCACCGTCGCGCGAACAGGATCGAGTTCGAGCGCGGCATGGGTGGGTTGGCGCGGTGTCGCGAGTGCCTTCTGGATCAGGGTCCGGTCGGCCGCGTGCGGGCCAAAACCCCAGGCGCCAACCGCATCGCCCACGCCGATATCGAAGGCCCCGCCGGACGCGCGGCCGATTTCGAGCGCAAGATGCAGCACGTCAGCCAGACGAGCCGGGACCTCGATCCAGTCGCCGACTGGGTCAGCGTTCAACCTCATCAGAGCGCTGTCGGGCTTCCAGGTGGACATCTGCTCGTCCACCTCGTCCATTTCCGCTTGAAGAGCGTGCCGAACCGGCTCTGGATCGAACCCTGCCGCGGTGTAGAACAGCGCCGACCAGCGCGTTCCCATGGTCGGTCCGTTAAGCGTGTGCCTCATCGGATCAGTAGACGTCTTCGACATAGCGTCCCTCCGCCTTGAGCAGTGCCGGCGTCAATCCGGCTGGCGCTAGAAGCTCGGCAAGCGCCGCCGAAACGCCGACAGCCATATCGCGCCCACCACAGACCATGACTCTCGCGCCCCCACGGATCAGGGTCGTCATCTGGGCGGCTTCCTCAAGGAGGGCGTGCTGGACATAGCGCGGCATCCGCCCGCGCGAGCACGCCCCGACGAGCCGGTGAAGGCGCCCTTCGCGGCGCCAGCACGTCAGTTCGTCCTTGTAGAGGAAATCGCTGGCAGGATGACGCATTCCGAAGAACAGGTGGATCGGACGGCGGCGCGCATTGGCACGCACGAAGCCCGCCAGCGGCCCTATCCCTGTTCCAGCTCCGATCAGGATCAGCGGTGTCCTGCTCCTGCCGGCATGGAAGCCCGGATTGCTGCGGATGAATGCGCGAACGGCACATCCTGGCTCCAGATTGAAGAGCTGCCCGGAACAAAGCCCCGCCGGATGCTTCTTCACGACGATCTCGATGAAGCCGTCGCACCGTCCCGAAGCCAGCGAGTAGAACCGGGGAACGGACGAGCCCTCGGGCAGCACGCCGAGAAGATCGCCTGCCGAAAACCGACCGAAGCCACGCCCGGCCAACCGATGCCAGAACGGGACTTTGGGTAGCGCGAACCGCAGGATCACGGTCGGAGCTTGCACCTCTGCGCCGTATTCGCGTCGCGAAACGAGGGTCAACGGGGAGGCCGCCGGCAAGGCTGGCCGATGGACAAGCTCCAACCCGATCCCCATCGCTTCACCCAGCGATCGTCCCCAACGGGCAAATTCCTGCGGTGACTGCCGGTCGACGGTGTCATATGGGATCAGCGTGCTCCACCCTCGCGCCTCGGCGGTCCTCGCGACGACCTGGGCAAAAGCGCAGTAGGCCGGGAAGCTGCGGTCACCGAAGCCGAGCACGGCCACTGGAATGGCTGGCTCTGCCGGCAGGGCTTGCAGGCGATCGAGGAACCCCCGCGCCGAAGTGGGCGCATCGCCATCGCCATAGGTTGCCGCAAGGATGAGAATGCGCCGGGCATGCCGGTAACGCTCAGGATCGAAAGACGACATCGGCGCGGTGTGAACCGCCTGCCCGAGCTTCGTCAGTGCGGCGTGCAGCGTCGCAGCGAAGCTCCATGTGTTTCCGCTCTCGCTGCCGACAAGCAGCATCGTTTCTGCACGTCCAGCCGTTACATTGCCGTGAATTCGGGGGCGCCCGCGCCGACCCGCCAGCCACAGGATGAGGCCGGTGCCCGCCATCGCCGGCAAGCCGAGCGCCATCATGCCGAGCACGAGGCCCAAGGCGGCCGCGCCTCGACCGGTATGCAGCATATAGATGGTCTCCGAGAGGCGCTGCCATCCGGTCAGGTCGCTCCAGGCCAGCAGCACGCCGGTGCCCTGATCCAGATAGCCCGTGCCGCGATCGGTCTTCAGCGTGAAGACATCCGTCGCATCGGCCGGGTCGGGAAACGCCAGGCTGCGCAGTTCGGTGACCGGTGTCCGTTTCAGCAGATTCATGTGCGATGCGGCCATGCCGGCCCGGCCGCTCGCCTCGATGTGGGCGACGGGAGATGTGGCCGTGTCGGGCAGGAGATCGAATGTCGACGCCGTCATCCACAATGCGGTGACCGAGGACAAGACGAGGCCCGCGACGGTCAAGCGCGCGATCTCGACATGCAATCGTCCAGCGAGCGGCCCGCGCATCGGCGCGAACCATCGCCGCCAGCCGCCGGCCCTGCGTGCGACGAGCATGGCGCCGGACACAGCCAGGACCAGCATGGCGGCAGCGCCCACTGCCCCTGCGATGCGCCCGCCGTCACCGAGAAAGAGCGACCGGTGCAGGCCGGTAAGCCACTGCAAGACAGCATTCGGATCGCTGGAGGCGACACCCAGCCCTGTTGCGGGATCGATGAGGGCGGCCTGAGGCACCCCATCCTCGAACCAGTAGGCGGTGATCTTGCCGGAGGGCGCGCGACGTATCTGTTCTATCTGAGGGTGGACGGTGAGGATGCGCCCGGCCAGCGTCGCGACGGAAAGCCCTGCCTCGGCTTGCGGGGCGGACAACCGTTCGGCGGCGGGAAACAGCGAGAGTGCTGCACCGCTAAGGCTCAAGACCAGCAGAAAAAGAGCGGCCAGAAGGCCTGGCCAGCGATGGATGACACGAATCATGTCCTTCACCGCCTAGAAGGAGTAGGCAACGGTCGAAACGTAGCGTCGACCGCGAACGGGCGTCTTCGCGCTCGCAACCGTCAGGGGAACGGCGACCTCGTTGGGGCTGTCACGCATGTCCTCCACGGCTGCGTCGACATGCAGCGTGTAACCTGCGTCGAAAAGCGCATCGGCAAGGTCGAGCGAGATCTCCAGGGTGCGCCCCGCACCGACGCTGGCCCCGGTAATGCCGTCGATACCGGCGCGGCCGCCAGTGGCGCGATACCAACCCGAAAGATGCTCGTAATATTTGGACTTTCCGCCAGCGACCCAGAGCGTGCCGGCATATTTGCCCTGGGGATCGGTGACATAGAGCGCGAGATACGCGCCGTCGCCGCCATAGTTGGTCAGCGTTGTGGTCAATGTCACCGGCCGGGCCATGGCGAGGCCGGGCAGCGTGAGGGCGGTTGTCATGGCGAGAACTGAGAGAAGCGATTTCATGTCGGCTTGCCTTTTGCGAGGAAACGGTGTCCGGGTCGTCACAGAGCGCCGACCCGTCCTCGTCACTGTGGCGAAGACGCCTGAGGGCTGCCTGACGGTCATCGGGATTTTCCGTCAGCACTTCGTCAGGAAGCATCGGAAACGGTCAGGTCCGCAGATGCAGGAGCGGCCGGCCTGTCGGCAGGCCAGCCGCGAAAGCTCCGGGGACTGAACAAGACGGCAGCCAGCCACGCTCCGTTCGGGCGCGTGTTTCTGCCACTGCGTCAGCGTGGGGACATCCGCTGCAGCGTCCCGTCGCGCAGGACGTACTGGTGCCAGACCGCCATCGCGGCATGCAGTCCGGCGAGGTAGAGGATGATCGTGCCGGCATTCTCATGAATGTCCGCGATCAGGCCCGGTGCGCCCTGCACCCGCTCGGTGATCGCCGGAAGCTGGAAGCCGAAGAAGGAAACGGGAACACCGAGGCGCGAGGCAGCGCACCAACCGCTCAACGGCAGGGCAATCAGGAAGAGATACAGCAGCGCATGTCCGGCTTTGGCGGCAAGGGCGAGACGGCCATTGGACTGGGGCGCGTCCGGGTTTCCGCCCACAAGGCGCAGGATCAAGCGCGGAAGCACCAGGACGAGCACGGCCAACCCGAACGAGAAATGCAGCAAGGGCGGGTTTTCGGCCATATGACGGCCTCCCGTCGAGGTCAGCCAGGCCCCGAGGATCAGCAGGGCCGTCAGCCAGTGGATGACGATCATGCTTCTGGAATAACGGGCCGGATCATGAGGCATGGCGGAATCTCCTTGCGACGGTCGCAGTGCTTGAGCGACAGCGAGATGGGACTGCTACTTGATGGTGGTTTTGGGCCGCACGGTCGCCCCGAGCAGGGTGTTGGAGGATGTCCCACCTACGGCGTCGTTCTCCGAGGCTGGCGGCCGCTGACGCCTCGATCCGTGACGGTCGTCATCGCGATCCCTGTGCCGGAACTTGACGATTTCGAGGGTTTCCGGATCGACCTTGGCCTTGAAAGCCAGGCCGTTCCGGTCTGTTCCCCGGATTTCGTAACAGCCGTCGTCGATCTTGATCCTGGCAACGGCCCAGCCTTGACCGGCGGCCATTGTCTCGACCGCTTCCCGCGGCTTCCATCGATCCATCGAGACATGGCAATCGTCGTCGTCAGCCTTAGCGATACCGGGACCGGAGAACGCCAGAACGAGAATCGCGGCCAGCAAATGTTTCATCGTTTCATTGTTCCTGATCAACGCGCTTTCGGGGGAACCATGGCACGCTTTCCTGACGAACGCCTGAAGCGGCGTTGGGCCGGTCTTCAACAAACCGACAGCATCGGACGCTAGGTAGGAGGATGGCGAGTCGGGGTGACCTTGGGATGAGAGTTCTACTGATCGAAGATGATGCAATCCTCGGAAAGGCCGTGCGCGAGCAGGTCGCGACCCTCCACTCGGTGGACTGGGTGACACGGCTCGATGCGGCGCGCGAACATCTCCAAAGCGCGGCATACGATCTCATCCTGCTCGACCTGATGCTCCCGGACGGATTGGGCATCGTCTTTCTCAAAAAGCTTCGAGCCGAGGGCAGCGTGACGCCGGTCATCATCCTGACGGCGCTCGACCAGATCTCCGACCGCATCGCGGGCCTCGATGCCGGCGCCGATGACTACATGATCAAGCCGTTCGATCTGTCGGAACTCTCTTCGCGGCTGAATGCCGTGGCGCGGCGATACAGCGGCAACCCGAATCCTCTCATCGAGATCGGCGATCTGCGCGTCGATCTCGCCGCCCGGACCGTGATGCACGGCGCGCGCCCTGTCGAGCTTACCGGTCGCGAATGGGCGCTGTTCGAAGCATTTCTGCAGCGGCCCGGCATCGCGATGACCAAGGCGCAGCTCGAAGACCGGCTCTATGCGTTCGGCGCAGAGGTCGAGAGCAATACGATCGAGGTTCACGTCAGCAGACTGCGAAAGAAGCTCGGCCACGGCGCGATCGATACGGTGCGGGGCATCGGGTATCGTCTTGGAACGGCAAGATGATGCGGCCCAGAAGCCTGCAATGGCGGCTGTCGCTATGGCTGGGGCTGGGGCTGACGGTGTTGTGGGCACTTGCCGCGGTCGTGACCGCGCAGATGCTGCGCCATGAAATGGACAAGGTGTTCGACAGCGCCCTCGAAGAGACGGCGCAACGCATCCTGCCGCTTGCGGCGATCGAGATCATCGGCCGCGATACCGACGACACCGAACAGCGCGTTGCCACGCTCCGACAGCACGACGAGTATTTCACCTACGTCGTGCGCGATGCGGCGGGCAAGGTTCTGCTGCGATCGCACAGCGCCGACCTCGCTGCATTCCCGCCGTTTTCCGGGATGGGCTTTGCCACGACGCCGACGCACCGCCTCTACTCCGACGCGACCCTCCAGCAGAACCTGACCATCACCATCGCTGAGCCCCTGTCGCATCGCCGGACGACCGCCGGACGATTGTTGCTCGGGCTGAGCCTGCCGCTCGCCGTCATTGTCCCGCTCGGCTTGATAGGCATCTGGGTCATTGTCCGGCTGTCCATGACCCCGGTTCGGACCTTCCGCTCGCAGATCGAAGCGCGCGGCAGCGGTGATCTGACACCCATCGACGCGGAGGACCTGCCTTCGGAGATCGGCCCCGTCGCCAAAGCGGTCAACCACCTCCTGGACCGATTGACGCGTACCTTGCAGGCCGAGCGCAGTCTCGCGGCCAAATCGGCCCATGAACTGCGGACACCGGTGGCTGCGGCACTGGCGCAGGCGCAGCGCATGATCGCGCAAGCGCCGGACGACGCCACGCGTGAGCGCGCCGAGGATATGCAGATCGCCTTGCGGCGCCTTTCCCGCCTCACCGAGAAACTCATGCAACTGGCGAGAGCCGAGGGCGGACGCCTTCTCGCCGAGGCGCCGGTCGCGATCGGCGCCATCCTGCGGATGGTTGTGAGCGAATTCGACGGGCAGGCCGAGACGGCAGGGCGCATCGACTTGGCACTGCCAGACGCGCCGGTGTTCGCAAGCATCGACGCCGACGCCTTCGCCATCCTGGCCCGGAACCTGATCGAAAACGCCCTCAAGCATGGCGTGCGGGACGAGCCAGTCGCCGTCACCTTGTCGGCAGACGGCTGTCTGCGCGTCACGAACGCCGGCCCGGTCGTGCCTTCCGCAGTGCTTGCGCGGCTGAGCGAGCCCTTCGAGCGCGGTCAGGCTCTGGTGCGAGGGGCCGGCCTCGGGCTCGCCATCGCCCGGACCATCGCTGCCGGAACAAATGGGCGGATAGAACTCCAATCCCCCGCGAGCGGCAGAATTGACGGGTTTGAGGCAAGGTTCTTCATAGACAAATGATCATCGACATCGACGCCAGATGCTGAAAGGCAACTCGGGAGACTATGGACACTGACGCCCTGCTCAGCCGCCTTGCGATATCGCTTTCGATCGGTCTGCTGATCGGCCTGGAGCATGGATGGCGTACCCGCAACGAGGAAGACCATCAGCGAGCGGCAGGTCTACGAACGTTCGCGCTGACCGGTCTCACCGGCGGCATTACCGGCGCCCTGGCCCGGCAGTTCGACTCAGGCCTCGTGATCGGTCTTGTCTTCCTGGGATTCACCGCGGCATTCACCTCCTATCACTGGCTCGAAGCGCGGGCCGAACGAAATTACAGCGCGACATCCGTCGTCGCCGGCATAGCCACGTTCCTGCTGGGAACGCTTGCCGTCGTCGGCGACCTTGCAGCCGGCATCGCGGGGGCTGTTGCCACGGCTGTGCTGCTTGCCCTGCGCGAGCCGTTGCATCGTTGGGTCGCATCGCTGAGCTGGAATGAGATCCGGTCGGGCCTGACGCTTCTGGCAATGACCTTTCTCATGCTGCCGATCCTGCCGAACAGGCCGGTCGATCCCTGGGGCACCGTGAATCCATATGAGATCTGGTTGCTGACCATCCTGATTGCCGCAGTCTCCTTCGCCGGCTACGTCGCTGTCCGCGTGTTCGGGGACCGGCTTGGGGTCCTGATGACGGCGATTGCGGGCGGGCTCGCCTCTTCGACAGCGACGACCTTGACGCTGGCAAGGCTTGCCCGCCGACACCCCGAGTCCAGCACGCTGCTTTCCTGCGGCGTGCTTCTTTCCGGCTTGACCATGATCATCCGCGTCGCAGTCGTGGCGACGGCCTTGAACCAAAGCTTGCTTCCGCACCTCAAATGGCCGTTCCTCATCGGCGGTGGCGTGCTCGCCATCGGCGCCGGGCTCCTGCTGTTGCAGAGTCGCGGCTCCTCCGAACAGCCGGAACTTACGATCACCAACCCCCTGGAATTGGCGCCCGCCCTGAAAATGGGGACGCTCATCACCATGGTCATGGTGGTGTCGCATCTGCTTCAGCAGTCATTCGGGAATGCGGGCGTCCTGGTGACAGCCGCCGCTTCGGGGATCGCCGATGTGGATGCGATTTCGATCTCCATGGCCCGCCTGGCGTCGCATTCGATCGAGCCCGGTCTTGCGGCGGATGCGATCCTGATCGCCGTGGCCATGAATACACTTGTCAAAGCCGTGATGGCGGCATGGGTCGGAGGCTCAAGGATCGGCGGGCGCGTCGGCGCCCTTAGTGTGCTCGGCCTTGCGACCGGCACGGCAGCGTCTCTGTATATTGGCCGTCTGTGAACTGAGGCCCAGCAACCAACAACTTTGCCAGGGCCTGAACGCACTTCGGCGCATCACCCCGCAGACCACGGAACACTTTTCAACGATCAGGGAAACTGAATGAAAATTCTCGTCTTGAACGCCGGCAGCTCCAGTCTCAAATTCGGTGTATTCGATATCGCCTCGATGCGAAGGCGCATCTGCGACGGCCTTGCGTTCATGGGGGTGCAACTCGACTTCGACCGCAATGACGCGCCGGATCTATCCGACCATGCCGCTCCGCAAACTCAGTCCTACGGCTCGCGTGTTCGTGTCATCGTGACGGAAACGGCAGAGCAATTGATGATCGCTCGCGAGACGGCGCATGCGCTTGCCCGTAAAGCGCCGGCCACTGAAACGATCCCGGTGGCCGTTTCCGGTCGTCACGTCCATTTTCGGCCGCAGCCGTCGAAACTTTGTTCGGCAAGGACTACCTTGAGGCGGACAAAGCCGCTCCGCCAACCGGGGCATTGGGCAGCGCAAGAGCGGGTAACACTGGAAGGTCCGAAAGAAAGACTGGAGCGGGTTGCTATTCTCGGACCGTTGTGGGAGCGTCGGCAAGTGGAGGTCTCACGTACCGACAGCTTCGTGCTCGGCATCGACGTGCCGTTGCGCGAAAGCGGCCAGCTTGACGGAACACCTTCTGTGACATTGATCGGCCCGGCCGGCAAGCTCTTGAGTGACGGGCTGATCGTGGCGGCGCGCCACATCC
Organism: Ensifer sp. ENS02; assembly: GCF_014851885.1. NCBI lineage: Bacteria > Pseudomonadati > Pseudomonadota > Alphaproteobacteria > Hyphomicrobiales > Rhizobiaceae > Ensifer > Ensifer sp. ENS02. Next base: position 50,263 of record NZ_JACVAO010000029.1, read on the forward strand.
ATGCCACCCCGCAGGACGCGGCCAGGCTTGGCCTCGCGGACCGGGAATTGATCGATGTGCGCGTCGGTGCACGGCGCCCGCGGACTGACCTTTACGCAAGTTCTGGCACTCGTCGGCGAGAAGGCATTCACCGAAATGCACATCGAAACCGACGAGGCAAACGCTGCCGGTATCGCCGCCTTCGGTGAGGGGGAGATTGCGGCCGGGCATGCAGCCACACTCGGGCCTTGATGGTCGGTCTGGTCGGCTGTAGGCGATGGTTTCGGGGAAAGTGGTGTCACTGATCTCCCCGAAACCGGGTAATGCAAGCGGGGCAGCAAAACGCGGCCTCGCTGTCCCGTCACGCGTTGCGGAGCGATGCCACGATCTTGTCTTTTAGCATCAGCCGCTGGCGGCGCAGATCGGCCTCGGCTGCTTCAGAAATGGCGTCGAGACGTGTCTCGGACCGATGAATCTTGTCGTTCACCGCGTCATATTCCGTCAAAACATGCGCAAACTCGGGGCTTTTCGCCTTCAGGGCATGAATGGCGTCCATCTGGTCCGGGAATTCGTCGCCAAGAGTGTGAGGTGTATTCGACAAGGTTCTTTCTCCTTTTCTGCAATTTCGCCCCGGCGTCAGGGCTTTTCGACGCGCGCGACCTGATAGGTGACAAACGCGCCTTCCCGCCCGACCGAGATGTATTCGCCAAGTCGGAAGCATTCCTCGCCCAGGCGGAAACCGATCTCGTCGTCCCGATCACCCGGCTCGTAATCGAAATACCACTGCCCGCCGGGCTTGCGCCGCAACAGCCCGATGCGGGCCGTCTTACCGTCCCGGAAATATCGGACGCGACAGGCGTCGCGAGATTTCTTCCATTCGAGCGGATCAAGGAACCCTTCGTGGTTGAGCGGAACCAGAAGATCATAGCCTACTGCCCGATCTCCCTCCGGATGATCTTTGCCGCGAGTGAGAACCAACCGCACGTGGCGGAAACTTGAGGGTAGTTCTTCTGCCTTGACCACAATCCGATCCTTGATTTTCCCCCTGATACGCCATTGGCAAAGGACCTTTCTTGATCTGGCGCAAGTGAGACGAGGCATGTGTTATCCGATGCCGGCGACTATCCGGAATGGTCGAGATGAGCATGCGTCAGGATGACCGCGTCGATCGCCCCCGGATGAACCGGAAGCTTCTCCCAGTTCAGCTCGCGCAGGTTCTTGGGTCCCTCGAACAGTCCGTCGATAAGGATGCGGTGACCGTCGTGTGTAAGGAGATGTTTCGACCCGGTTACGGTTCCGGCCGCGCCGAGCCATGTCAAAGTCAGCATTTGTGTACCTTTGCGGTTTTTTAGGACAGGGAAGGTCTGGCTGCCGACCTATCAGCACTGGGGCCGATCATGGTGTGGTGGGCGAGGTGGCCCGCGATCCGGACGTGCTGCCTGCTCGATCCTGGAGCTCAGATTGACGAGAACGGTGGAAGTTCCCGTCGCCGGTGCGGATTCCGTCCGACAGGAGGCGTAGACCATTCAGCACGACCAGAACGGTACCGCCTTCGTGTCCGATCACCGCGAGCGGAAGCGGCAGGTCGAAGAACAGGCCGCCGGTCACGAGCAGCAGCATCGCGCCGATCGCGACGACGAGATTCTGTCGGATGATGACGCCGTCCGCCGTGCCAGCCGGTGCGCATCGGCCAGCTTCTTCATGTCTTCCGACAACAGGGCGACGTCGGCGGCCTGCAGTGCGACGTCCGACCCCGCCGCTCCCATCGCGATGCCGACATCGGCACGAGCCAATGCGGCGGCATCGTTGACGCCATCGCCAACGAAAGCGACCTTGCCACCACGCGCGAGGTCGCCGACCTGGAGCACCTTGTCCTGCGGCAGCATCTCGGCATGAACTCGTCGGGCGCAAGGCCAAGTTCCGCACCGATGCGCAAGGCCACCGGCCTGCGGTCGCCGGTCATCATGACGATGCGGTTGATACCACCGGCGCGAAGCGCGGCCAGCGCCGGGGCTGAGCTGGCTCTTGCTTCGTCCGCAACACTGACCGCCCCCAGAACGGTCGCACCGCGCCCGAGATAGACCACGGTTTGAGCGCTGTCGGCGAGTTCCCGGAACGCGACATGATCCACCGAGGCACCCATCTCTCCGACGAGGTGGGCATTGCCGGCCCATATCGGGCCGAAGGTATCGTAGCCGACGATACCGGCGCTCGGATGGGAGGTCACGTCCACGACCGCTGCCGGCTCAACGCCATGAACCAGAGCCTCACGACGGATGGCGGCAGCGATATGATGCTCGGAATGCGCTTCCAGCCCGGCAAAGAGCGAAAGGAAACGGCGATCCTCACCATCCAGGGCGAAAATGCGCGTGACCTCCGCACGTCCATTGGTCAGGGTCCCGGTCTTGTCAAAGGCGAAGGTATCGACAGCGGCGAGCGTTTCAAGCGCACCGCCCCCCTTGAACAGCACGCCGCCTCGCGCCGCGGCGGAGAGCGCCGACAGGATCGCTGCCGGGACCGATATCACGATCGCGCAGGGACTGGCGGCGACCAGCAGGGTCGCGGCCTTGTAGAGGGGCTGCTCCCAGTCGCGGCCAAGCCAATAGAAGACCGCAAGGGCCAGAGCGGAGCCCAGCAGGACACCGACGGTATAACGCTGGCCGAACCACGCGCTGAAGCGCTCGGATGGCGCCTTCGCTTCCTGCGCCTCGGTGACGAGCTGGATCATGCGCGCGATCGTGCTGTCGCCGACCGTCCTGGTGACGGTCACGTCAAGGACCCCGTCAAGATTGACGGTCGCCTCGAAGACCTGGTCGCCGGTTCCTTGGAGACCGGCATCGACTCACCGGTGATATTGGCCTCGTCGATCCCGCCGTGGCCATACAGGATCACACCGTCTGTCGGCACGCGTCCGCCCGGACGCAGCACCACCACATCGCCGACGGCAAGCTCCGCAGCGGGAACCTCCACGACGGTGCCATCCTCCCTTTTGCGGAAAGCCGTCTCCGGCCGGAGCGCCATGAGCGCCTCAACAGCCCGGCGTGCGCGTCCCAAAGCCTGATGTTCGAGCGTGGTCGACACGCTGAAGAGCGTCAGCAGCACCGCGCCTTCGAACGGCGCCCCGACGATCGCCGCCGCCACGGCCGCGACGACCATCAGCAGATCGATGTCGAGGATATGATCGCGCCACAACGCCGTCAGGGCGCTCCAGGTGGCGGGAAGCCCGCCGGCTAAATAGACCATCACCAGACCGGGCGACCTTAGAATGGAAAGCCCTTCCGCCGCCGGCCAGGTCCCGATGACGGCCAGCATCATCCCGAGGACCGCAATTGCCGACATGACGGTCTGGAAATCGAACGACACGCGTTTCATCGTCACACCGCCCGGCCGATCAGGGAGCCGATCAATGCGGTCGAGGCCATCGCGACGGCGCCCCAGAACACCACCCGGATGGTCGGTTTCGAGATGCTGGCGCCGCCCGCCCGTGCCCCGATTGCGCCGAGGATGGCAAGACCGATGAGGCAAGCAAGGGATACGGTCCATGCAGCCGTTCCGGCCGGCGCAAGCAGGGCGACGATCAACGGCAAAGCGGCGCCCGCCGCAAACGTGACCGCCGAGGTCAGCGCGGCTTGAACCGGTCTTGCCATCACATGGCTCGCCAATCCGAGTTCGTCCCGCCCATGGGCTTCGAAGGCATCCTTCGCCATCATCTGTTCGGCGACCTGCCGGGCCAGATCCGGGGCCACGCCGCGCTGCTCGTAGATCGCGGCTAGCTCGGCCAGTTCGGCCTCCGGCTGCGTCCCCAGTTCGTGACGCTCCCGCGCCATGTCGGCCTCCTCGGTATCGGCCTGCGAGCTGACGGACACATATTCGCCCGCGGCCATCGACATCGCCCCGGCCACCAGACCGGCCACGCCGGCAACAAGGATCTCATGTGAGGCGTTGGTCGCCGTCGCGACACCGACGATCAGGCTCGACGTCGAGATCAACCCGTCATTGGCGCCCAGTCCAGCCGCCCGAAGCCAGCCTATGCTTGTGAAGGGCGCGCATCATTGGTGCTCCGGGCAGTGATGTCTGTGCAGCGGGATGATGCTGCATCGACGCAACCTCATTCCGTGATGGAAAACGCAGCGAGATATTCAGTTTAGAATTATTCTAATTAAAGGATCGTTTCAAGATACATCCGGCCTTTGGAACCTCACTCGCCAACTACGCGGTCTACGGCCATTGAGCGATCACCAGATCCCGGCAGGTCTGCGATCAAGACCAAGATCGCTCGCCCGCCGGGCGGCCCGGTGTCACCCACAGATAGACAGCTTCGAGGCCAAGCCCACTCGCAACGCAACCATCGCTAGTCCAATTCCGTCTCCGGCGACGTACCGATGGTGCTGCCATCGCCGAAGCGCTTGACGCTGCCATCGACGACCTCGAGCGTTGCGGGATCGATCTTCACCTTGAGGACGTTTCCGCTGGTGTCAGTGACACGAAGTTCGTAGCAGCCATCGTCGATCTTCATCTTGTCGATGGTCCATCCGAAGTCGCCCGCAAGCTTCCCGAGCGCTTCGAAGGATTGCCTCTTCTGAGGCGGAACGTCGCACACTTCTCCAGCAAACGCGGACGTTGCCGGAAGCGCCGCGAGCAGTGCAAGCACTGCCAATGTCTTTCTCATGATTTATTCTCCTGGGCTGTGTGTTGTTGATGGAGGAAATCATGCACAGAGGGACTGACGGGCTACTGACGATCGGCAGGAATTGTCGTCAGCTTCCGGTCAGCAAACACCGCCACAGTTGCAGCGGCAAGATAATCGTTCTCACGGGCCTGTGTCGAAGCCGCGCCCTTCGCCTGCTTCTTCGTGGGTGAACCGTCGCGGATGTGGTAGATGCGCCTGAGGGTGGGGATGATCTTTTCGTCGTGCGTGACGACGATGATCGCCGTTCCGAATTTGATAGCCATGTCGTTGTGGATCCGGATCACGGCCGGCAAGCATGGGAAGCAGGGCGACATTGTCGGTCACGTCCAAAAAGGGAATGAGGTAAGGCGCCTGGAAGACAAAGCCGATTTTGTCGCGCCTCAACGCGCGCAGATCGCGGATCTTCCATCAATCGTCATAGATCAGCTCGTCGCCGAGAGTCATGCGTCCACCGCTCGGGTCGACAACCGGGGAAGGAGAACTGCCGGAACAGCGCCTTCAGCCCCGCCTCGTCCTCGCCGATCTCGGGATAGACCTGCGAATAGGTACCTTCCAGATAGGTATTGGCCACAATGCCCGGCCCGCCGTGGCCGGGGCCGCCGATATAGAGGACATCGGCATCGCGCATCCGGATGATGCGGTTGAGATGGGCATAGATGAAGTTGAGGCTCGGCGTCGTACCCCAGTGGCCGATAAGGCGCGGCTTCACATGCTCCGCCTTCAAAGGCTCGCGGAGCAACGGATGTCGTTTGGCATTTAACTGGGGTCTGCCTCACTTTGTGTGGAGATCGGCCGATTTGATTGGCATCATTCGCGCTCTTAGAAGTTCTGAACCCGCTCGGCCATACATTGCGCACTTGATCGTCTTCAGTCGGTTAATCTGACCCCCGCCTGACCATTGCTCCAGGAGATGGCGTTACAGACGGCGTCTATATCGCCGCGAGGAACCCGGGCAAAACGGGCCGGGAGAATGAGGCCAGAATGAATGGCATCATCGATCCATTCTTCGAGTTTCGCCGAAGTCCGGCCATGAAATATTCCGCGAAATCGCATGGAGAAGCTGCGCAAAACAGCAAACGTCTGTGATCCGTGTTTGAGGGCATCCACTTTCCGTGCTTGATTGGATGGTAAGCGCGCCGCGCGGCTTGATGCAAAGAGTAGCGGTGACAACCGGTGCGATCAAATGACCGCTTTGCGGATCACGCACAGGCGCATTGTCAAGTGTTCTGGCGGCGAGCCCAATCCGAGCCGGCGCCGCATCACCATTATCCACTTCCGGCCTCTCGACGCTGCGCCAGGTCGCCAGGAGGCGTTCAAGATTGGAAAAGCTGCCGGTGTATCCGCGGCTCTTGATGTCATGAAGCGGTGATGTCACGTTATTTGCGGCTTAACGGTTGATGGCTATCGGTCGGTGATGAATTCATCGATCGTCAGCTACAAGAACCACCGTTTCCCGCCGCAGATCATCGCCCGCGCGGTGTGGCTGTATTTCCGGTTCCCGTTGAGCCTGCGGCTGGTCGAGGAAATGCTGCTGGAGCGTGGCATTATCGTGTCCTATGAAACGATCCGGCGATGGGGCCGCAAGTTCGGGCCGGCCTATGCCAAACAACTGCGCAGAAAGAAGCCGTCACGAAAAGATGTCTGACATCTGGACGAAGTGGTCATCTCCATCGCGGGTCGAAAGCATTGGCTATGGCGAGCGGTCGACCAAGACGGGTACGTTCTCGACGAAATCGTTCAGGCTCGTCGTGATACGAAGGCGGCCAAGCGATTGCTGGTGAGGCTGCTGAAGAAGCAATGCCTCACGCCGGAGCGGATCATCACCGACAAACTGCGCTCGTATGGAGCGGCCAAGGGGAGGCGATGCCGAGCGTCGAACACCGATCGCACGAGGGCCTGAACAATCGGGCGGAAAATTCACACCTGCCGCTGCGAAAACGAGAGCGGGTGATGCAGGGTTTCCGATCCGCGGGCGGCTTGCAGCGATTCATATCAGTGTTTTCGGCGGTCAGAAATCTTTTCGTCCCGCAATCACAGAAGCGTTCTGCCCTGTGCACCCAAATTCACCGGATGCGGGCAATGGCCCAGTGGAAGGCCATAACCGGCATCGCCGCCTGACTCGATGGAAAGTGTTTCATCAGGCTTCAGTCAAACAACGTGACATTACCGGCAGATGCCATCGCAAGTCTTAACTGTTACGTACTTCCCTTCCGCACGTAATAAGCAATGATGTTTGCCGGACGTCGCGCCACGCCATCGCGAGCAGTTGCGGGGCGCGATGGACGAACGCATCTGTGAGCTTTTCGAGGCCTACGCATTGGCATCGACGACACTCGACAAGCTCGAGCGAGAGATGACGAGGCGTGAGCACTTGATAGATGAGTATCGTCAGATCTGCCTGGATTTGCAGGCGGACGTGATGACGATGCTCGCGCTGAGAAAGGGTAAGTCGTATCGTCGCTGATGAGCGGTCGTTTGTGTAAGCGACAACTTCGTCGAGAGAGAAACCGAGGAACCGGACGAGCCCGTAAAGGGCTAACAGACGAATCCCTCATCTTCCAGCCTCGTGAGGTGGCGGGTGTAGCCATCTAAGCCGTCCATCCTGTGCAGAGAATCGTCGGATTGGACGGCGACGGCAACCAGCGCCGCGGCTCTTATGCGGTAGCGAGGTCCAAGGATAATGCGGGCGTCACGACCTTGCTAGGCTTGCTACCCAATCGGGGCCCATCGTCGCGGCGATGCGTCATCTTGTCTATTCGCCCATGCGACGGAGCGCCGTGAGGTTCAAGACTTTTACGCAACGCGTGCTCTCGAGCCGGATGATTCCCATAGCGCGCAGCTTCGAAAAGCTCCGTGAAACCGTTTCGATTGTCATACCGAGATAGTCGCCGATATCTGTTCGGGTCATTGGCAGGTCGATCGTGCCGTTTGCGCCTTGACGTTCGAAAAGGTCAACGAGGAAGACGGCCACTTTTTCAAGCGCGTTCTGTTTTCCGACGACCAGAAGATGTTCCTGCGCCCGCACCATGCTCTCCAGCGCCAGCGCCATCAATTCGGGAGTACCATGGCCTGTTTCTTCGATGGCGACGGTGGTCAAACCCGTGGGCACGATGCTTTCAGCAAAGAAGCTACGCATGGCCCTCGCTTCGAAGCCGAAGGTTTCTCCGGCAACGTGAAACGCCACGACCTGCCGGCGTCCGTCGGCGAGGAGACGGAAAATCCGAACCGCGCCGTACTCGATCCGATAGAGCGCACCCGCCAGTTCGCCTTGGGCATAGATTTCGGTTTCTGCGTCGTAGAATGCGACCGGGCGCGGCCGAGCAAACGACCGACCAACAAGGCTGGCAGCGGCATTAAAGCCGAAGGAGGAGGCGATGGAAGCGGTAGAAGCGTGCATGGGACCGACCCTTTGTTGATGGTCAGATCATGACGAAGCATGGCCGCGTGCGAAATTCGTTCGTTCCACTACGCATTACTACGTAGTGCGGCCAAGGCCGCGATGACATCGGGGCCGGAAAGAGGTTTGTGAAGGACAAGAATGTTC